>NZ_JCAKRX010000005.1:0-301125 GCF_059515225.1 Stenotrophomonas sp. CS3K5 | reverse complement strand
GCATCGGGTCCATCGCAGTGGCTGCAGAATGCCGACCAAGGTCGGCACCCACCGTTACATTGCCGGCAGCGCGAACAGCCGCCGCGCATTCTCCGTTGTGGCCTGCGCCACCGCCTCCAGTTCCATCCCACGCAGCTCGGCCACGTGGCCGGCGATGACCGCCAGCCGCGCAGGCTCGTTGCGCTGGCCACGGATGCCGGCGTCGGGCTGGTCCGGCGCATCGGTTTCCAGCAGCAGCTGTTCCAGCGGCATCTCCCGCACCAGCCGCTGCAGCCGTTGCGCGCGTTCGTAGGTCAACGGGCCGCCCAGGCCGAGCAGGAAGCCCTGCCGGTGCAGCTGTGCGGCCTGTTCCGGGCTGCCGGAAAAGCTGTGCACCACGCCGCGCAGGCCGCCGATGCGGCGGATCGCCGCGATTACCGCATCCACCGCGCGGCGCGCGTGCACGATCACCGGCAGGTCGAATTCACGGGCCAGTTCCAGCTGGCCGAAGAAGTAGGCCTGCTGGGTGTCCGCATCCAGTCCCTCAACGAAGAAGTCCAGCCCGCACTCGCCGATCGCACAGGGGCGCTCGCGCTCGATCCATGCGCGCAGCAGCGGCAGATGCTCGGGCCGGTGCGCCGCCAGAAACATCGGATGCAGGCCATAGGCCGGGTACAGCCCCGGCGCCCGTGTGCAGACCTCGCGCAGCTTCGGCCAGCTTGCGGCGGTGACTGCCGGCACCACCTGGACATGGACGCCGGCCGCCTGCGCGCGCGCGATCACGGCCGCGCGGTCAGGGTCGAACTCACTGGCATCGAGGTGGCAATGGCTGTCGACCAGCACGCTCAACGCTGTTCCAGGGGCGGCGGCGTCGCGGTGTTGCGGCTTTTCCAGTTGGCCAGCAGCAGCGTTCCGAACCCCAGCACCAGTTCGTCCACGAACGGAATCGGGTCGGGGATGAACAGGGTCAGCACGAACAGGCCGGCGGTCAGCTTGAACAGGGTGGGGTAGCGCAGCCGGCGGGCCCATTGCAGAACCGGCAGCAGCATCGGGTTGGCCATGGCGGCAATCCTCGTGGGGAATATGCAAACGCTACCACGGGCCCAGCATTTCCCGATGCTGAATGGGTTACAGGAATGAGCAGGAAATGTGGAGATTCCGTTCAGGCAGTGCATGCTGCAATCTGCGTCGAGAACGTTGCGGATGGTCCGCAAGGAGCAGGTCATGAAAAGTACAACAACAACTGTCCTGGTCGCAGCGGGCGCGCTGCTGGTCGGTGGCATCGCCACCGCTGCCTTCATGAAGAGCGGCGGTTCGTCGCCCGATTCCATCAGCGCCGGAACCCCCAACGGCGAATCGCGCCTGGCCAGTGGCAACGCCAGCGACGACGGTGCCCGTGGTGACATGCTCGACCCGTCCGCGCCGCGTGGGCTGGAATATGCCGACGTGCTGAAGGTCGACCCGATCACCGAGAAGCAGAAGGCCTACGCCACCGTGATCGGCACCGATCCGGTGCGTGAGACCTCCACCACCCAGACCCCGCACGAAGTCTGCGAAGACGTGACCGTGCAGGAACGCCTGCCTGAGCGCGACGGTAATGTCGGCGGCACCGTGGTCGGCGCGGTGGTCGGTGGCCTGCTCGGCAACCAGGTGGGCGGCGGCAACGGCAAGAAGGCCGCCACCGCAGCCGGTGCAGTGGCCGGTGGCCTGATCGGCAACCAGATCGACAAGCGTCATGTCGGTGGCCGCGTGGTCAACCGCACCGAGCGCCAGTGCCACACCGAGACCGCGACCTCCGAGTCGAGCCGCGTCACCGGCTACAACGTGACCTACCGCAATGAGGATGGCACCACCGGCACGATGCGCATGGCCAGCAAGCCGGGCACCCGCATTGCCATGGGTACCAACGATGTGGTGAAGGGTTACAACGTGACCTACCGCTATGACGGCGCAGAGAAGACCGTGCGCCTGGACAACAAGCCGGCCAGCGATCGCCTGCCGGTGGTCGACGGCCAGCTGGTCACGCAGACCGCTGCCGCCGGTGCGACCGCCGCTACGCGCCAGTAATTCCGGCGCAGCGTGCAGTACCGAATGGGCCGGCACATGCCGGCCCGTTTCGTTGTGCGCGCCGGCATTCATCCCTGTGGCGGCGGAATCCACCATCATGGTGGCCCCTTCGACATGGAGTCGGCATGAGCATCTTCGACCTGCGCCTGGAAACCGAGCGGCTGATCCTGCGCCCACTGCTGCGCGAGGACTACGAACCCTACCTGGCGTTTTGTGCCGACGAGGAAACGATGCGCACCCTGGGCGGGGTGCAGCCGCCATCGGTGGCCTGGCGCGGTTTCTGCAGCCTGGCCGGTGCCTGGCAGCTGTTCGGCTTCTCGATGTTCAGCGTTATCGAGAAATCCAGTGGCCAATGGATCGGGCGGATGGGCCCCTGGCAGCCGCAGGACTGGCCGGGCACCGAGGTAGGTTGGGGCATCCGCCGTGCCAGCTGGGGCCGGGGCTATGCGCCGGAAGCGGCGGTCGCCGCCATCGACTGGGCCTTCGATACGCTGGGCTGGGACGAGGTGATCCATACCATCGCCGAGAACAACGAGAACTCGCGGGCGGTGGCGCGCAAGCTGGGCAGCACGCTGCTGCGCATGGGGGAGTTGCCGCCGCCGTACAACGACAAGCCGATGCAGATCTGGGGCCAGTCGCGCGAGCAATGGCGACAACGCGTGCGCTGAGCGTTGCCCGGTAGTGCCGGCCGCTGGCCGGCACTACCGTTTTGCCATGCTGCACCCGCGCTTGGCATTCACCGGCACGCTTGCCAGACTGCGTGCAGCCGGCCGCCGGCCGGATCCGATGGAGCAGGCAATGGTGGAAGAGCGCGTCCCGTTGACGGTGCATGGCATGTCGGTCTCGGGCAATTGCCACAAGGTCCGACTGCTGCTGGAGCAGCTGGGCAGCCGCTACCGCTGGGTGGAGGTCGACAGCGCCCACGGGCAGACCCACACCGCCGAGTTCCTGGCACTGAATCCCAATGCCAAGGTGCCGCTGATCGTCCGCGACGACGGCCGCGTGCTGACCGAATCCAATGCAATCCTGTTCTGGCTGGCCGAAGGCACGCCGTATCTGCCGGTGGATGGCTGGGAGCGTGCGCAAGCGCTGAGCTGGATGTTCTTCGAGCAGTACACGCATGAGCCCTGCGTGGCCGTGGCGCGCTTCATCCGTGGCTGGACCGCAGCCGATTCGCCGCGCCGTGCCGAGCTGCCGCGCCTGCATGAACGCGCCGCCAGCGCGCTGGCGGTGATGGAGCAGCACCTGCGCCAGGCGCCGTGGTTCACCGGCAACGGCTACGGTATCGCCGACATTGCCCTGTTCGCCTACACCGATGTGGCGCACGAGGGCGGCATCAGCCTGGAGCCGTTCCCGGAAGTGCGCGCCTGGTTGCAGCGCGTACGTGCGCAGCCCCGCTTCCTGCCGATGCCGGCGGTGACCGCCGAGGTGCGCGCACGCTTCGAGGCGGCGTGATTCTTTCTGAGGTGAACCCCACACGTTAGCGCCGGGCCATGCCCGGCGGAAAGCAACAACGACACGGAGGGTGTGCGATGTTCGCTGTGGTTCCCGATCCGATTCCCGCACGCATGCGCGTGCTCAACCGCGCCGATGTGTGCGATGTCAATTTCCTCGAGGCGGTGCGCGGTTGGCGCGGCAGCCCGCGTCCACGCCCGGCGCCGGATGCACCGATCCTGCCGGGCAGCACGCTCACCGCCGCGGCCTTCGATGAACTGTTCGATTCGCAGCTGGCCAGCCGCCAGCTGGACCTGATGGCACGCGTACTGCGCGTGCAGAACAAGGTCTTCTACACCATCGGTTCGTCCGGCCATGAAGGCAACGCGCTGCTGGCGCGGGCCTGCCGGCACACCGACCCTGCGTTCCTGCACTATCGCTCCGGCGCCTTCATGGCCGAGCGCTCGCGGCAGGTACCAGGCATCGATCCGCTGCGCGATGCCGCCCTGTCGTTCGCCGCCAGTGCCGAGGATCCGGCCAGCGGTGGCCGCCACAAGGTGTGGGGCAGCAAGCCGTTGTGGGTACTGCCACAGACCTCGACCATCGCCTCGCACCTGCCCAAAGCGCTGGGTACCGCGCTGGCCATCGAGAGCGGCAAGCGGCTGGGCCAGGACCTGCCGATTCCCGCCGACAGCATCGTGCTGTGTTCGTTCGGCGATGCCTCGGCCAACCACGCAACCGCGCAGACCGCCTTCAACACGGCCATGTGGTCGGCCTACCAGAAATTGCCGGCGCCGATCCTGTTCGTCTGCGAAGACAATGGCCTGGGCATCTCGGTGAAGACGCCTGAAGGCTGGATCGCCGAACGTTTCAGCCGGCAGCCGGGGCTGGACTATTTCTTCGCCGACGGTCTGGACCTGGCCACCGGCCATGCCCAGGTGCAGGCGGCGGTGGAGCATTGCCGGCGCACCCGGCGGCCGACCTTCCTGCATCTGCGCACCACGCGCCTGATGGGCCACGCCGGTACCGATTTCGAGGTGGAATGGCGCGCGCTGCCGGAACTGTGCGCGGCCGAGGCGAGTGACCCCCTGCTGCGCTCGGCGCAGATCGCGCTGGAGTCGGGCTGGATGGATGCGGCGGCGATCGAGGTCGCATACGAAACGATGCGCGCGCGCTGCATGGCCGCCGCGGCTGACGCCGAAGGTAGCGCCACGCTGCAATCGCTGCAGGAGGTGATGGCCCCGCTGGCGCCGTACACGCCGGCAGCAGTGCAGGCCGAGGCGCAGCGGGCGGTGCCGGCGGCAACGCGCGAGGCACTGTATGGCGACGCCGGGGCCCTGCCCGAGCGGCAGGCACCGCGGCACCTGGCGATCCAGATCAACCATGGCCTGCAGGAACTGTTGGCCAAGTACCCGCAGAGCCTGCTGTTCGGCGAGGACGTGGCGCAGAAGGGCGGCGTCTACACCGTCAGCAAGGATCTGCTGCGCCGCTTCGGCCCGCGCCGGGTGTTCAACACGCTGCTGGATGAAACCATGATCCTGGGCATGGCGCAGGGCCTGGCCAACATGGGCATGCTGCCGATTCCGGAGATCCAGTACCTGGCGTACCTGCACAACGCCATCGACCAGCTGCGTGGCGAGGCGTGTTCGCTGCAGTTCTTTTCCAATGACCAGTACCGCAACCCGATGCTGGTGCGGGTGGCGGGACTGGGCTACCAGAAGGGCTTCGGCGGCCACTTCCACAATGACAATTCGATCACCGCGCTGCGCGACATTCCGGGGCTGGTGGTCGGCTGCCCGTCGCGCGGCGATGACGCGGTGATGATGTTGCGCACGCTGGCGGCGATGGCGCGGGTGGATGGGCGGGTGGCGGTGCTGCTGGAGCCGATCGCGCTGTACATGAGCAAGGACCTGCATGATGCCGGTGATGGCCAGTGGCTGTTCGACTACCCGGCGCAGGGGCAGGCGCTGGTGCCGGGCGAGGGGCGGGTCTATGCCCCCGAGGCGGACGACCTGGTGGTCTACACCTATGGCAACGGCGTGCCGATGGCGCTGCGGGCGGCGCGGGCAATCGAGCAGCAGCTGGGCTGGCAGGTCAGGGTGGTGGATCTGCGCTGGCTGGTACCGCTGGATGCCGGCTTCATCGCCGGCCAGGCGGCCAGCGCACGGCGGGTACTGGTGCTGGACGAGGGCCGCCATAGCGGCGGGGTGGGCGAAGGCGTGGTCACCGCCCTGGTCGAAGCCGGGTTCGGCCATCTGCCGCTGCGCCGGGTCTGTGGCGCCGATACCTATACCCCGCTGGCAGGGGCAGCAATGTTCGGGCTTCCAAGCGACAATGCGGTGATTGGCGCCGCCCTCGACCTGGCGCAGGAACCCTGATGCATGTGTGGATTGGCGGGAATGTTGTTGCCGGCGCCGATGGCGTCGGCCGAGGCGCTGCAGGCGCAGGTGCTGGCCATGGGCCAGGCGCTGCACCATCGCGGGCCGGATGATGGCGGCAGCTGGGTCGATGCCGGGTCCGGCATCGCGCTGGCGCATCGCCGCCTGAGCATCCTCGATCTGTCCCCGCTGGGCCACCAGCCGATGGCCTCGGCCGATGGCCGCTACGTGATGGCCTACAACGGCGAGGTCTACAACTTCGCGGCGCTGCGCGCCGAGCTGGAGCCGCTGGGGCATGGCTTCCGTGGCCATTCCGATACCGAAGTGCTGCTGGCGGCGATCCTGCAGTGGGGTGTGGAAGAGACCCTGCAGCGCTGCAACGGCATGTTTGCCATCGCGCTGTGGGACCGTCAGCAGCAGTGCCTGTGGCTGGCCCGCGACCGCGTCGGCAAGAAGCCGCTGTACTACGGCTGGGCCGGTGACACGCTGGTGTTCGGTTCGGAACTGAAGGCGCTGTGGCAGCACCCGGCCTTCGACAACGATATCGACCGCGACGCACTGACCCTGCTGCTGCGCCTGGACTACATTCCGGCGCCGCACAGCATCCACCAGCGCTGCTACAAGCTGATGCCCGGCCGCGTGCTGCGTCTGGACGCGGCGATGGTTGCTGCCGGTGCGGCCGCGCATCGCCCGGAGCAGGCGCAACGCCCGTACTGGGATGCGCGTGCACGCATGCAGGCGGCACTGGCCGCGCCGTTCCAGGGCCGCATCGAGGAGGCCGAGGAACAGCTGGACACGCTGCTGCGCGATGCGGTGGCGCTGCGCATGGTGGCTGATGTACCGGTCGGTGTGTTCCTGTCCGGCGGCACCGATTCGTCGCTGGTGGCCGCGCTGATGCAGGCGCAGAGCGGGCAGCCGGTGCACAGCTTCAGCATCGGCTTCAGCGATTCGAGCCATGACGAGGCGCCCTTGGCCAGGGAACTGGCGGCGCAGCTGGGCTGCGACCACACCGAGCTGTATGTCAGCGGCGCCGACGCGCTGGCGGTGGTACCGCAGCTGCCGGCGATGTTCGATGAGCCCTTCGCCGATGCCTCGCAGGTACCGACCGCGCTGGTCGCCCGGCTGGCGCGGCAGGGCGTGACCGTGGCGCTGTCCGGCGACGGCGGCGATGAACTGTTCTTCGGTTACACGCGCTACGTGCGCGCGCTGCGCAACTGGCAGATGCTCGGCCGCGTGCCCGGCCCGTTGCGGCGCTGGATGGGCGCACGTTCGCAGCAGCAGGGCGAGGCCTCGCGCACCGGTGGGTTGGCGGCACTGCTGGCCGAGACCGGCGCGCGTGGCATCGGCGACGTCTACCGCAACCGCATTTCGCGCTGGCGCGATCCGGCTGCCGCAGTGCCCGGCGCGCAGGCCGCGGGCAGCTTCTATGACCTGGCCGATCCCCTGCACGGCGCCGGCACCCCGGCCGATGCGATGATGCTGGCCGATTTCGTGAGCTATCTGCCCGACGATCTGCTGTGCAAGGTCGACCGCACTTCGATGGCGGTCAGCCTGGAGGCGCGGGCACCATTGCTGGACTGGCGCGTGGCCGAGTTCGCCTGGTCGCTGCCGCTGGGCTTCAAGCGCAGCGAAACCACCAGCAAGGTGCTGCTCAAGCGCGTGCTGGGCCGCTACGTGCCGCAGTCGATGGTGCATCGACCCAAGCGTGGCTTCGGCGCACCGGTCAGCGATTGGTTGAAGGGCGACCTACGGCCGTGGGCCGACGATCTGCTGCAGCCCGCGCGCCTGGAACGTGAAGGCGTGTTGTCGGCTGCGGCGGTGCAACCGCTGTGGCATCAGTTCCTGGGCGGGCAGCGCAAGTGGCACACCCATCTGTGGAACGTGCTGATGTTCCAGGCCTGGCAGGCGCATTGGCGGCAGGTGCGGGCCGGCGTGACCGGCGGCTGATCTTCACCGGCCTGCACGGGCCCGGCCACTAGGCTGGGTCTCCCGCACCGTGAGGAGTATGTCCCGATGTCCGTCCCCACCATTGCCGTGCTCGTCGGCAGCCTGCGCAAGGACTCCTGCAACCGCAAGCTGGCCCATGCGCTGGAGAAGATCGCCGGTGACCGCGCGCGCTTCCAGTACGTGCAGATCGGCGACCTGCCGCTGTACGACCAGGATTTCGATGGCCACTATCCGCCGCAGGGCACCCGGTTGAAGGATCAGGTGCGCGCGGCCGATGCGGTGCTGTTCGTCACACCCGAGTACAACCGCTCGGTGCCGGGGGTGCTGAAGAACGCCATCGATATCGGCTCGCGCCCCTATGGTGACAGTGCCTTCGCCGGCAAGCCGGCGGCGGTGATCGGCGCCTCGATCGGCCAGATCGGCACCGCCGTGGCCCAGCAGCACCTGCGCAACAGCCTGGCGTTCCTGGACATGCATGTGCTCGGCCAGCCGGAGGCGTTCATCCACTTCAAGGACGGCCTGATCGATACCGATGGCACGATCCACAACGAAGGCACGCAGAAATTCCTGCAGGGCTACGTGGACCGGTTCCTGGCGCTGATCGCGGTGCACGTGAAGGGTGATTGAGGCCGGCGGGGTCAGAGCCCTCTGCGTTGCAGAGGGATCCGCCCCCAGCCACGCCCCCAGCCACGCCCGGGGTCGGACCCCGGCGCGCAGCGGCGGGCTCTGCCCCCACATCCCCCTGCGCGCGTCTGCACGGGCTCCGACCCGGGCCGCCTGATCTGCGATAATGCTCCGCTCGGGTGCCGCAACGGCGCCCATCGCAGGTATTGCGACGCCCCCACGCCAGAATGGCCAGGTACCGGCGGATATCCCCCGTTCTTCCACGGCTTATCCACAGGCTTGTCCATGGCTGCCGGGGTCGGCGCATGCCTACACTGGCCCGGCCCACTTTTGCAGGAAACACCGCAGCATGTCCGCTCGTTCCGGCTTCCGTTCCAACCGCAGAGAGCGCGGTGATGGCTTTGATCGTGATCGCGACGAGTCGCGCATCGATCAGTTGCGGGTTCCACCGCATTCGGTGGAAGCCGAGCAGGCGGTGCTCGGTGGCCTCATGCTGGCACCGGAAGCCTATGACCGGGTCAACGACCAGCTGACCGAAGGCGATTTCTATCGCCGTGACCATCAGATGATCTATCGGGCGATCCGCGAGTTGTCCGAGCGCGAGCGGCCCTTCGATGCGGTGACCCTGGGCGAGTGGTTCGAATCGCAGGGCAAGCTGGAACTGGTCGGCGATGGCGCCTACCTGGTCGAGCTGGCCAGCACCACGCCGTCGGCGGCCAATATCGTGGCCTACGCCGAGATCGTGCGCGACAAGGCGGTGCTGCGGCAGCTGATCCAGGTCGGTACCGACATCGTCAATGATGGCTTCCAGCCCGAAGGCCGTGACAGCAGCGAGCTGCTGTCGGCGGCGGAAAAGAGCGTGTTCGCCATCGCCGAGCAGGGCGCACGTGGCCGCACCGACTTCGTGGCCATGCCTGGCGCGCTGAAGGACGCCTTCGAGGAACTGCGCAACCGCTTCGAGAACGGCGGCAACATCACGGGCCTGCCGACCGGCTACAACGACTTTGATGCGATGACCGCCGGCCTGCAGCCGACCGACCTGATCATCCTGGCCGCGCGCCCGGCGATGGGCAAGACCACCTTCGCACTGAACATCGCCGAATACGCGGCGATCAAGTCGAAGAAGGGCGTGGCGGTGTTCTCGATGGAAATGTCGGCCTCGCAGCTGGCGATGCGCCTGATTTCCTCCAATGGCCGCATCAACGCGCAGCGCCTGCGTACTGGCCAGCTGGAAGACGAGGACTGGAGCCGCGTCACCAGCGCGATCAAGATGCTGAAGGAAACCAAGATCTTCATCGACGACACGCCGGGCGTGTCGCCGGAAGTGCTGCGTTCCAAGTGCCGCCGGCTCAAGCGCGAGCACGACCTGGGCCTGATCGTGATCGACTACCTGCAGCTGATGAGCGTGCCGGGCAACAGCGAGAATCGCGCGACCGAAATCTCGGAGATCTCGCGTTCGCTCAAGGGCCTGGCCAAGGAACTGAACGTGCCGGTGATCGCGCTGTCCCAGCTCAACCGCTCGCTGGAAACGCGTACCGACAAGCGCCCGGTGATGGCCGACCTTCGTGAATCGGGCGCAATCGAGCAGGACGCGGACATGATCGTGTTCATCTACCGCGACGACTACTACAACAAGGAAAACTCGCCGGACAAGGGCCTGGCCGAGATCATCATCGGCAAGCACCGTGGTGGCCCGACCGGCTCGTGCAAGCTGAAGTTCTTCGGCGAGTACACCCGCTTCGACAACCTGGCCCACGACTCGGTCGGCTCGTTCGAATAACCGTAGTGCCGGCCGCTGGCCGGCAACCACGCCACGGCCGGTAAACCATCCGAAACGCAAAAATTCCGTACGTGGCGTGTAAATGACATGTAACGCGACGCTTCTACGATTCCGCCGCTGCTGCCCTTCGACGCCGCCCTTCGGCGTCCAGCGTGCCCAAGGAATCCGCCTTCATGCCGTCCCACGCTCCGCTCCGCCGCAATCTGCTGGCTCTGCTGGTCTGTGCATCGCTGCCATCGCTGGCTGCTGCCGAAACCGCCCCCGCCACTGACGTGCCGTCGGCCACCACGCTCGATTCGGTCTCAGTGATCGGCCGCGGCGAAGCCCGCCAGGTGCAGCGCGTGACCGCCGAGGACCTGAAGGTGCTGCCGCCCGGCGCCAACCCGCTGAAGCTGCTGGCGACCAAGCCGGGCGTGCATTTCGAATCGGCCGACGCCACCGGTGCGTATGAGTGGTCCACCACCATCAGCCTGCGCGGCTTCAACCAGAACCGCCTGGGTTACACGCTCGATGGCATCCCGCTGGGCAACATGGCCTACGGCAACAGCAACGGCCTGCATATCAGCCGTGCGGTGATCAGCGAGAACCTGGGCGGTGCCGAAGTGTCCACCGGCATCGGTGCTCTCGGCACGCCGTCCACCAGCAACCTCGGCGGCGTGTTCCAGTTCTATTCGATCGACCCGTCCACCGAGTACGGCGTGGTTCTGGCGCAGGGCTTTGGCAGCGACAGTGCACGCCGCAGCTATGCACGCCTGGATACCGGTGAACACCAGGGCTTTGCCGCCTACCTGTCCGGCGCCTACTCCGAAGGCGACAAGTGGAAGGGCAAGGGGTCGCAGGAGCTGAAGCAGTTCAACGGCAAGGCCACCTACAACTTCGGCACCGACAGCAGGATCACCGCGCTGTTCAATGCATCGCGCCGCGTCGAGGCCGATTATCAGGATCTCTCGCTGGAGATGATCGATCGTCTCGGTTGGGATTGGGACAACTACGCGCCGGACTGGGATCGCGCCGTCGCTGCCGCACGCGGCACGTTCAGCGGCGGCGTCAACAGCCCGTGGGATGCGTACTACTCCGGCCACGGCCTGCGCAACGACGACCTGTCCAGCATCGCCGGCGATTTCGGCCTGAACGAGTCGATGCGGCTGAAGGTCAATGTGTACAACCACAGCAACCGTGGCCAGGGCCACTGGTTCAGCCCGTCCAATCCGTCCAACCCGGGCACCCGCCGCGAGATCCCGATCTCGATCCGAACCACCGAATACGCGATCGACCGCACCGGTGTGACCTCGGCGTTCACCTGGAACGTGGCGGGCCACGAACTGGAAGCGGGCCTGTGGTACGAGGACAACGGCCACAGTGTGCAGCGCAACTTCTATTACATCGACGGTCCGGTCACCGACGACTTCTTCCTGCGCAACCCGGACCAGCGCGTGTGGCACCAGCGCTACACCACCATTACCCGCCAGTTCTACGTGCAGGACCGCTTCGGCCTGTTCGATGACCGCCTGACCATCGACATCGGTGCAAAGTCGCCGAACACCCGCACCCGCGTGCGCACGCCGCTGGGCAGCTATGCCAACAACAGCAGCCTGACCTCGAAGAAGGGTTTCCTGCCGCAGGCCGGCTTCAACTTCAAGCTCAACGAAGGCAATGAGATCTTCGGTTCGTTCGCCAAGAACATCGCGGCCTATGCGCTGGGCGTGGGCAGCCCGTTCAACGTGCCGCAGGCGGCCTTCGATGCCAGCGCGCAGAGCCTGAAGCCGGAACAGTCGCGCACCCTCGAGCTGGGCTGGCGCGGCTACGGTCAGGGCTATGAAGCCTCAGTTGCCGTGTACGACGTCAAGTTCGACAACCGCCTGCTGGCCATCGCGCAGTGCGTGGGCATTCTCGGTTGCCCGGCGCTGTTCTCCAACGTCGGTTCGGTGACCAGCCGCGGCGCCGAGGCGACCCTGCAGCTGAAGCCGATGCAGGACCTGACCTGGTCCAACGCGCTGTCCTGGAATGACAGTACCTACGACAACGACTACGTGAACAACGGCGTGGTGCCGACCCGCGGCAAGAAGACCGTCGACACCCCGGAATGGATGTTCGCCAGCACCCTGGCCTGGACCCCGGGTCCGTGGGACCTGCGCCTGGCCGCCAACCACGTCGGCAAGCGTTACGTGACCTACACCAATGACGTGTCGGTGCCGAGCTACTGGCTGGTCAACGCCTCGGTGGCCTACGACTTCGGCAAGCTGGGCCCGGCGCAGAACCTGACCGTGGCGCTGAACCTGACCAACCTGACCGACAAGCGTTACCTGTCCTCGATCAACACCAACGGCACCTACGCCGCCGACCCGACCCGCAGCCTGGCGACCATGCAGGTCGGCGCGCCACGGCAGGTGATGGCCACCGCCACCGTGCACTTCTGATGCGAGGCCCTGTCGATCCGGAGAGCCGCCGTCGCCTGCTGCGCATGGCGTGGCAGGGCACGGGGGCGGCGATCGCACTGGCGGCGATGCCGGGGCTGGCCACGGCCGGCCCGCGGCCGCGGCTGGGGCGCGATCCGTTCACCCTCGGCGTTGCCGCCGGCGATCCGGATCCGCAGGGCGCGGTGTTGTGGACGCGGTTGGCACCGGACCCGCTCAACGGTGGCGGCATGCCGTCACGGGCGGTACCGGTGCGCTGGTTCGTGGCCGAAGACCCCGGGATGCGCCGGTTGGTGCAGCGTGGCGTTGCGGCGGCAGTGCCCGAGCTGGCGCATTCGGTACATGTGGAAGTCAACGGCCTGCGCCCGGGCCGTGACTACTACTATCGTTTCGCCTGCGATGGCGATGAGGAAAGCGCGGTCGGTCATTTCCGCACCGCGCCGTTGCTGGACACCCAGCTGCAGCAGCTGCGGCTGGCGTTGTGCACCTGCCAGGCCTGGAACAGTGGCTACTACCCGGTGCTGCGTGACATCGCGCAGAGCGACGTCGACCTGGTGCTGCATGCGGGCGACTATCTGTACGAATACAGCCCGCTGCAGAACGCGCGCGGCCAGACGTTGGATGCGGCGCGCTTCAGCGGCGAGACCATCAGCCTGGAGCGCTACCGCGACCAGTACGCGCTGTACAAGCTCGATCCCGATCTGCAGGCCGCGCACGCCGCACACGCCTTCGCGGTGATCTGGGATGACCACGAAGTTCAGAACGATTATTCCGGCATCCATCCGGAAAAGCCCGGCGTCTCGACGGAGGACTTCATCGTCCGCCGCGCCGCCGCCTATCGTGCATTCTACGAACACCTGCCGATGCGCAGCACGCCAACCGGCAACGGCGGCCTGCGCGTGCACCGGCGCCTGCGTTACGGCGATCTGGCACAGCTGACGCTGCTCGACTGTCGCCAGTTCCGCCCGGCCAATCCGTGTGGGGTGGGCGAATCGCCACGCTGCGAGGCAGCGCTGGACCCGCGCATGAGCATGCTGGGCCTGGGCCAGGAAGCCTGGTTCACCCGGTCGATGGCGGCCGCACGCGGCACGCGCTGGAATCTGGTGGTGCAGCAGTTGCTGATGGCGCAGCTGCGGCTGGACGGCGGCACGCCGCGCGAACGCTTCTGGAACGACGCCTGGGACGGTTACCCGGCCGCACGCACCCGCCTGCTGCAGGCGCTGCAGGCAGGCGGGCAGGGCAACGCCATCGTGCTCGGTGGCGACTGGCATTCCACCTTCGTCAACGACCTGAAGCTGGATTTCGACGCCGCCAACGCGCCGGTGCTGGCCACCGAATTCATCGCTCCGGCGATCAGCAGTGGCGGTGACGATACGCCGTATGGGCCGTACTACGGGCCGTCGATTCCACAGAACCCGCATATCCGTTATTTCGACGGCGACCGCCGTGGCTGTTGGAAGCTGCAGCTGAACCGGCAGACGGTGGATGCCGAACTGCGCTTTGCCGACAGCGTGCTGCATGCGGATGCGCCGGTGCGCACGGCGGCGCGCTTCCAGGTCACCCACGGCCGCCCGGGGGCAGTGCAGCTCCTGTAGAGCCGAGCCCACGCTCGGCTGCTCTCTGCCTCCGGTGGGTGCGGACCGTTGGTCCGCACATTCCCATGCGTAGCCGAGCGTGGGCTCGGCTCTACAACAGCGCTGGATCGGTTTCATCGCCCCCAGCCGGGTTTCGTCGCAAACCGTTTGCCGGCGGCAGGGCAGGGCGCCAAGGTGTCCACAGGCGGCAGGGTGCCGCCCTAGGAGACCGTGATGAAGACCCTGTTCGCGCTCGGTGTGTGGTGCCTGCTGTTCGTGCTGTGCTGGCCGCTGGCGATCCTGGCCCTGATCGCCTGGCCGTTCGTGTGGCTGCTGAGCCTGCCGTTCCGTCTGGTTGGCATCACCTTCTCGGCACTGTTCGCCCTCCTGCGCGCGCTGTTCATGCTGCCGGCGCGGCTGCTCGGCGGCGGCCCGGTGACCGCATGAAGCCGCTTGCCATCATGACGTTGATGCTGTTGATGGCCGCACCGGCGCTGGCGAAGCCGCAGCCAACCGGGGCCTACCTGGAGCGCCAGCAAGATGCCGACAAGGCCGAGTTGAAGACGCGGCAGAAGCCTCCGCAAAAGGAGAACTGCCGGGTGGTGAAGGAATGGAAGGTTGGCGAGACGGTGGTGCAGCACCGGATCTGTGACGACCCGCCGAAGAAGCCGGTTGGGAAGGTGTAGCGCCGAGCCCATGCTCGGCGGCCTTTGCAGGGCAGCCGAGCGTGGGCTCGCCTCTACATCGGCGCGGCCAACAAAAAACCCCGCCAAGGCGGGGTTCTTCGTTTGCAGTTCAGTGCCGACCAACGGTCGGTACCCACCCCGAAGACGAACGATCAGTTCGCCTTGTGGATGGCGCGCTTGCTGACCGCCATTGCTGCGTCGTGGATCACTTCCGACAGCGACGGGTGGGCGTGGCAGATGCGGGCCAGGTCATCGGCCGAACCGCTGAACTCCATGGTCAGCACGCCTTCGTGCACCAGCTCGGAGACGTTGGCGCCAACCAGGTGCATGCCGAGGATGCGATCGGTTTCGGCATGGGCCAGGATCTTCACGAAGCCAGCCGGCTCGATCATCGCCACGGCACGGCCGTTGGCGGCGAACGGGAAGCTGCCGGCCTTGTACGGAATGCCTTCGGCCTTCAGCTGTGCTTCGGTCTTGCCGACCCAGGCCAGTTCTGGCTCGGTGTAGATGACCCACGGAATGGTGTCGAAGTTGACGTGGCCCGGCAGGCCGGCGATCAGCTCAGCTACCGCGATGCCTTCCTCGAAGCCCTTGTGCGCAAGCATCGGGCCGCGCACGCAGTCGCCGACCGCCCACACGCCGTTGACGCCGGTGTGGCAGTGCGCGTCGACTTCGATCTGGCCACGCTCGTTGATCTTGACGCCGGTGCCTTCAGCCAGCAGGCCCTTGGTGGCGGCGCGACGGCCGACGGCCACCAGCAGCTTGTCCACGGTCAGGGTCTTTTCGCCTTCGCTGTCGGTGTAGGTGACAACGACTTCCTTCTTCTTGCCCTTGCCGGTGATCTCGGTCTTGGAGACCTTGGCACCGAGGCGGATGTCCAGGCCCTGCTTCTTGAATTCCTTGGCAGCGGTCTTGGCCACTTCGGCGTCGGCCACGGCCAGGAACTCCGGCAGAGCTTCCAGGATGGTGACTTCAGCGCCCAGGCGCTTCCACACGCTGCCCAGTTCCAGGCCGATCACGCCGGCGCCGATCACCGCCAGGCGGTTCGGCACTTCGGTGAAGTCCAGGCCGCCGACGTTGTCGACGATGGTCTCGCCGTCGAACTTGGCGAACGGCAGTTCGATCGAATCCGAACCGGCGGCGATGATCACGTTGGTGCCCTTCAGCTCGACGATCGAGCCGTCATGCTGGGTGACCTTGACCACGTTGCCCGGCTGCAGTTCGCCGAAGCCGTAGTAGGCGGCGACCTTGTTGGCCTTGAACAGCATGCCGATGCCGCCGGTGAACTGCTTGACGATCTTGTCCTTGCGGCCAACCATCGCCTCGACGTCGATCTTGGCATCCTTGAAGCTGATGCCGTGGTCGCCAAAGATGTGGCCCATGTTCCAGAACTGGCGCGAGGAATCCAGCAGCGCCTTGGACGGGATGCAGCCTACGCGCAGGCAGGTGCCGCCGAGGGCCGGCTTGCCGTCCTTGCCCAGCGCTGCGTCGATGCAGGCGGTCTTCAGGCCCAGCTGGGCCGCGCGGATGGCAGCGTGGTAACCGGCCGGGCCGGCACCGATGACGACGACGTCGAATTGTTCAGCCATTGAATTATTCCTTGATGCATTACCAGAACCCCTCCGCGCGGGCGCGGAGGGGCGGGAGGTGTCTTACAGGCCGAACAGCATGCGGCCCGGGTTTTCCAGCTGGTTCTTGATGTCCACCAGGAACTGCACCGAGTCCTTGCCATCGATGATGCGGTGGTCGTAGGACAGCGCCAGGTACATCATCGGCGCGATCACGACCTGGCCGTTCTGGGCGATCGGACGCTCCTTGATGGCGTGCATGCCCAGGATGGCGCTCTGCGGCGGGTTGATGATCGGGGTCGACAGCAGCGAACCGAAGGTGCCGCCGTTGGTCACGGTGAAGGTGCCGCCCTGCAGTTCGTCCAGGCCCAGCTTGCCGTCACGCGCCTTCTTGGCGTAGTCGGCGATGGTCTTTTCGATGTCGGCGAAGGACATGCGCTCGACGTTGCGCAGCACCGGCGTGACCAGGCCCTTCTCGGTCGACACGGCGATCGAGATGTCCGAGTAGCCGTGGTAGATGATGTCGTCGCCGTCGATCGAGGCGTTGACCAGCGGGAAGCGCTGCAGTGCGTTGGCCGCGGCCTTCACGAAGAAGCTCATGAAGCCCAGCTTGATGCCGTGGGCCTTGACGAACTCGTCCTGCAGTTCCTTGCGCGCCGCCGAGACCTTGGACAGGTCGACTTCGTTGAAGGTGGTCAGCATGGCGGTGGAGTTCTTCGACTCCATCAGGCGTTCGGCGATGCGCTTGCGGATGCGGGTCATCGGCACGCGTTCTTCCGGACGTGCGCCACCGGCCTTGCCGGCGCCGCCGTTGCGGGCGAAGTTGACGATGTCTTCCTTGGTCACCGCGCCGCGACGGCCGGTGCCGTCAACGTCAGCCGGGTTCACGCCTTCGGTGATGGCGGTGAAGCGGGCGCCCGGCGGCAGCGCGTCGGCAGCCGACTTGGCGGCCGGGGCCGGAGCGGCAGCGGCGGCCGGAGCAGCAGCGGCGGCCGGAGCAGCAGCGGCAGCCGGAGCGGCTTCAGCGGCCGGAGCCGGGGCAGCGGCCACGGCGCCTTCTTCGATGATCGCCACGACCTGGCTGGAGGTCACGGTCGAGCCTTCGGCGAACTTGATTTCCTTGATCACGCCGTCGACCGGCGACGGCACTTCCAGGACGACCTTGTCGGTTTCCAGGTCAAGCAGGTTTTCGTCGCGCTTGACGGCGTCGCCCACCTTCTTGTGCCAGGTGGCGATGGTGCCGTCGGCGACGGATTCGGGCAGTACCGGGGCTTTGACTTCGGTGGCCATGCGGGAGCTTCCTGGTTTGTCTTCTAAATAGGGGGAGGATTATTCAGCGAACGTGTCGTTGAACGGGTTGACCAGTGCATCGGCGACCAGCTGCTGCTGTTCGCGGACGTGGTCAGCCATGTGACCGGCAGCCGGCGAAGCCGAGCGTGCGCGACCGGCGTAGTGCAGGTTCTGGCCATCGGCCAGGCAGAACTGCAGGTGGTGGCGGATCTGGTACCACGCGCCCTGGTTCTGCGGTTCTTCCTGCGTCCACACCACGTCGGTGGCCTTGCCGTACTTCTTCAGTTCGGCAGCCAGCAGCGCACGCGGGAACGGATACAGCTGCTCCACACGGATGATCGCAACGTCGTCCTGGCCACGCTTGGTCTGGTCTTCCAGCAGGTCGTAGTAGACCTTGCCCGAGCACAGCACCACGCGCTTGACCTTCTTGGCGTCGGCGTTGGCGTCGCCGATCAGGTGCTGGAACTCGCCGTTGGCCAGCTCGTCCAGGCTCGACACGGCCAGCTTGTGGCGCAGCAGCGACTTGGGCGACATCACCACCAGCGGCTTGCGCGTGGTCAGGTGCTGCTGGCGGCGCAGCATGTGGAAGGCCTGTGCCGGGGTGGACGGCACCACCACCAGCATGTTTTCCAGCGCGCACAGCTGCAGGAAGCGCTCCAGGCGCGCCGAGCTGTGTTCCGGGCCTTGCCCTTCGTAGCCATGCGGCAGCAGCAGGGTCAGGCCGGAAATGCGGCCCCACTTGGCTTCACCGGCGGCGATGAACTGATCAATGACCACCTGCGCGCCGTTGGCGAAGTCGCCGAACTGGCCTTCCCAGATGCACAGCGTGTTCGGATCGGTGGTGGAGAAGCCGTATTCGTAGGCCATCACCGCTTCTTCGCTCAGCAGCGAATCGATGACGGTGGCCTTCTCCGGCGAATCCACCAGCTGCCGCAGCGGCATGTAGTAGTTGTCGGTCTTCTGGTCGTGCAGGATCGCGTGGCGGTGGGTGAACGTACCGCGGCCGACGTCCTGGCCGACCAGGCGCAGTGCATTGCCTTCGTCGAGCAGGGTGGCGTAGGCCAGGTTCTCGGCAAAGCCCCAGTCGCCCGGGATCTCACCTGCGGCCATCTTGCGGCGGTCGTCGTAGACCTTGGCCACGCGCGAGTGCAGCTGCACTTCGTCCGGAATGGTGTTGATCAGCTTGGCCAGTTCGACCAGCTTGTTCTTCTCGACCTTGGTCGAGATCGGATCGGACAGCTTGCCTTCCAGCAGCTTGGGCCAATCGACGAACAGCGGGCTGCTCGGCGGGGTCTTCTCGACCTTGGCCAGCTCGGTGGTCACTTCACCGGCATCCAGCTTCTCGCGGTAGGCATCAACCATCGCCTTGCCGGCGCCGGCGGCGATCACGCCCGCCTTTTCCAGCTGCTCGGCGTACATCTCGCGGGTGGTCGGGTGCTTGCGGATCACCTGGTACATCAGCGGCTGGGTGATCGCCGGTTCGTCGGCCTCGTTGTGGCCCCAACGGCGGTAGCACATCAGGTCGATGACCACGTCCTTGGCGAACGTCTGGCGGAACTCGAAGGCCAGCTGCGCGGCGAACACCACCGCTTCCGGGTCATCGCCGTTCACGTGCAGCACCGGCGCGGCGATCATCTTGGCCACGTCGGTGGCATAGCGCGTGGAGCGCGTATCCAGCGGGTTGGAGGTGGTGAAGCCGACCTGGTTGTTGACCACGATGTGCACGGTGCCGCCGACGGCGAAGCCGCGGGCCTGCGACATCTGGAACAGCTCCATGACCACGCCCTGGCCGGAGAAGGCCGCGTCGCCGTGGATCAGGATCGGCATGACCTGCTTGCGGGCGGTGTCCTTGCGGCGCTCCTGGCGCGAACGCACGGAACCGGCCACGACCGGGTCGGCGATTTCAAGGTGCGACGGGTTGAACGCCAGCGCCAGGTGCACTGGGCCGCCGTCGGTGGCAACGTCGGCGGAGAAGCCCATGTGGTACTTCACGTCGCCGGCCGACGCGTGCTCGTCGTGCTCGAACTTGCCTTCGAATTCGTCGAACAGCTTGCGCGGGTTCTTGCCCAGGGTGTTGACCAGCACGTTCAGACGGCCGCGGTGGGCCATGCCGATCACCACGTCCTTGACGCCATCCTTGCCGGCGCTGCGGATGATGGTGTCCATCATCGGGATCAGCGAGTCGCCGCCTTCCAGCGAGAAGCGCTTCTGGCCGACGTACTTGGTGTGCAGGTAGCGTTCCAGGCCTTCGGCTGCGGTCAGGCGCTCAAGGGTGCGGCGCTGGGTGTCAGCGTCCAGCTGGTAGTTGCCACCGGCCAGTTCCAGCTTCTTGTAGATCCACTGGCGCTGCTCGACCTCGGAGATGTGCATGAACTCCGCGCCGATCGAGCCGGTGTAGGTCGCCTTCAGGCGCGCCAGCAGGTCGCGCAGCTTCATGCGCGGCTGGCCACCGACGCCGCCGGTGCTGAACTCGCTGTTGAGGTCGCCATCGGACAGGCTGTGGAACGGCAGGCCCAGGTCCGGGGTGTTGACCGGCTTGGTCAGGCCCAGCGGGTCCAGGCGCGCATCGAGGTGGCCGCGCGAACGGTAGGCGGTGATCAGACGACCGACATTGCGCTCACGCTCGTCGCCCGCACCGGTGCCGGTGCCGGCTTTCAGCGCATCCTTGGCCGCTTCCGCGATGTGGGAGATGACGGCCGAGTGCGGGATGTCACCTGCTTCACGGCCCTTGAAGCCGTCGAAGTAGGTCTTCCATTTGGGATCGACACTATCCGGGGAGACCAGGTACTGCTCGTACAGGTCCTCGACATAGGAGGCGTTGCCGCCGGCGAGTTGCGAAGATTGCGCAAACTGCTTCAGTAGATTGTCCACGATGGAGGGTGCTGATTCGCTTTGTGGGGTATGGCTTCAGAAGGACCCGGCAGGAACATGAATAGCCCTGCACGGGCGCGTTCAAACAGCCAAATTGTACCCCCATCCGGACACGAAGGGGCAGCAGCGGCGGCATCCTGCGTCCCCCGATGCCGCTTCCAGACAGGTTGGGGCGGCGCTGTCGGCTCAGATGCCGAGCGCGCGAAGTTCGCTGCATTCGCGCGAACGGTCCCAGACACGCTGCAATTGCTGTTCGAACGGCTGCGAACGTGCCGGCAGCGCGATACCGGCCTCACCGTCCAGGCGATGCCCGATCAGACGAAAGTAGAAGTCGCCGGCATCGTTGAGCAGGCAGGCCGAGGCCAGTGCACGGTCGATCGGGTCGGTCACTTCGCGGAACTGGATCACGCTGGGCAGGCGCTGGGCCAGCGCCAGCAGGGGTGCCCCTGCGGCGGCGATGGCGGCAGCGTCGTGCACGATCACCCGCAGCTGCTTGTCGTGGCGGGCGGTGGCGAAGCGGCGCAGGGCGGCCTGTACCGGTGGCGCGTCCAGCAGGCCCGGGTCCAGCTGGCGGCTGTGCAGCCACAGCTGGCGGCGGGCACGGTGGATGATCGCGGTGGTGATGGCCAGCGCCTCGGCGCGGCTGTCGATGGCGCTGGCCACGCCCAGCCGGCGGCGCATCTGCTGGTGGCCGATGCCGGCTTCCTCGAACACCTCACCTTCGGGCAGGAAGCCCTGGCGGGCGTAGAAGTCGCGGGCCGGCAGCTGGGCGTGCAGATGCAGTTCGGCCAGGCCGAGCCGGCGCCCGGCTTCGACCAGCGCGTCCAGCAGGGCTTCACCGACGCCCTGGCTGCGGTGGCTGGCCAGCACCGCCATGCGGCCGATGCGGCCATCCGGGGCCAGGCGGCCGGTGCCGACCGGCTGGCCGTCGGCGTCCAGGGCCAGCACATGGGCGCTGACCGGGTCCAGCGCGTCGCGCTCCAGTTCAGCGGCGATGCCCTGTTCCTGCACGAATACCCGCTGCCGCACGTCGTGGATGGCGACGTGGGCGTCGGCGTGGCTGACCTGCTGGACCCGGATCATGGCAGGGCTCAGGCGCGGCCGTCGTTGCTGTCGTCCTCGTCCTCGTCGTCGAAGCTGACGATGACCTCGATACCGTCGTCATGCACGGTCACGGAGTGGACATCGTCGGACACCGCATCGGCGTCGATCGCATCGACGCGGTCACGGCCTTCGACCACCTCGCCGAGCACCACGGCGTCTTCGCCGTCGTCTTCATCTTCGTCTTCGGCCTCGTACATCTCGTTCGGATCGATCAGCTGGAATACGCCCCCGACCAGCAGCTGCTGGACCACCGCGCGGCCCTTGTCGGACAGGCCGCGATAGGCGGCGGCGTCGAGCTGTTCGGCACCGGCCAGGCGCTGGGCGTCCTTCACCGGCAGCGCGAAATCCTGGCCACTGACATACAGGCTGGCGCCACGCTTGGCCCGGCGCCAGGCCAGCCGCGCCCACGGGTGGCGCTGCAGCAGCAGGCCGGAGGCCAGCGCTTCGACCACCTCTTCCTGGGCCGGCGCGGCCTGGTGGGCCATCACCTCGCCGGCGGCGCGGTAGGTGGTGATGAAGCGGCCGAACCAGTCGCCCAGCTTGTCCGGGTCGTTCATGCGGATGGCATTGAGCGCGGTGATCACCCGCGCCATCGCCACCGTGTCGATCTCGTTCGGGTCGGCCGGCACCTTCAGGTCGGCATCCTGGTAGCGGATGTTCTCGTCGGCATCGGCGATCAGGGTGTCCAGGTAGTCGCTGATCAGCTCGGCCGAGGCCGGTGCGCGCATGCCGAAGGAGAAGGTCAGGCAGGGATCTTCGGCGACGCCGTGGTGCGGCACGTTCGGCGGCAGGTACAGCATGTCGCCCGGCGCCAGCACCCAGTCGTGGGTCGGCTTGAACACCTGCAGCAGCTTCAGTTCCACGTCCGGGCGGAAGCCCAGCGGCGGGCGCTTGCCCTTGATCGATTCGCTGGCGTCGATCTGCCAGCGGCGATGGCCCTGGGCCTGCAGCAGGAACACATCGTACTGGTCGACATGGGCGCCGACCGAGCCGCCGGTGGCGGCAAAGCTGATCATCACATCGTCCATGCGCCAGCGCGGCAGGAAGCGGAAGTGCTCGATCAGGGCGCGCACGTCCTTGTCCCACTTGTCCACATCCTGCACCAGCAGGGTCCAGTCGTGGTCGGGCAGAGCGGGGAAGATGTCTTCCTGGAACGGGCCGCTGCGCACGCGCCAGCTGTCCTGGGCCTTGTTGTGTTCGATCAGGCGCGCCAGCACGCCTTCCTCGCAGGCCAGGCCGGCCAGGTCTTCCGGCTGCACCGGAGTCTGGAAGTCGGGGAAGGCGTTGCGGATCAGCAGCGGGCGCTTCTGCCAGAAATCGCGCAGGAAGGTGGCCGGGGCCATGCCCAGCGGCTGGCCGGGGCGGGCGGTGACTTCGATGAGCGGAGCGGAGGACTTGCGGGCGGCCATGGGGGAATCCTTGCAGCGGAAAGCGGGAGGGGCGGCGTGGCGGGCCGCCAAGGGTTCCATTGTCCGACGTTCGTTGGGATTGCGCACGTGCGGTGGTTTGTCGCGGGGTTCCGGCCAACGGCGGAGCCCCTCGTGGCGGGGGCTGGTCGCGTAAAACGCTGGCTTCATGGGTTGGGCCGGGCGGGGTGGGTTCGCGGGACACGCCGTGAACCCATCCATGGGGGCTCGATGGCGCCATCCATGGCGCCAACGGTCCCGCGCCCCCACCCCACCCGGCCCCTGACAGTTTCCTGCGCGGCCCGCCACGGAATGGAAAGAAGAAAATCAAAGGCAACAGCGGGTCGCGCGCTGCGCTTGCTCATGCCAAAACAAAGGAGGGACGCGGCGAAGCCGCGTCCCTCTTTCAAATTCCGTCCCGACAACCCAATGCTCTTCGATCCGTCACCGTGAATCTGTCAGAGGCGGGGCGGGTTGGGTTCGCGGGGGTGTCCGCGGCATGGATGCCGCGGCCAAGCCCCCAGGGATGGGTTTACGGCGTCCCCCGCGAACCCAGCCCGCCCCGCCAAGCACGGCAGAAACCCAGAGCCGCCTTTGACGTTGCCGTTGCTGTTGACTGCCGCAGGCAGCGCCCGCGGCCGCCGCCGCAAAGGAAACCCCTTAGATCTTCTTCGCCAGCGACTCGGCCAGACCCGTATAGCTGCCCGGGGTCATGTCCAGCAGACGCTGCTTCGCATCCGCCGGCAGCTCCAGCCCCTGCACGAACGCACGCATCGACTCAGCGGTAATGCCCTGGCCACGGGTCAGCGCCTTCAGCTGCTCGTACGGGTTCGGCAGGCCGTGACGGCGCATCACCGTCTGCACGGCTTCGGCCAGCACTTCCCAGGCCGCATCCAGATCGGCATCCAGGCGCTGAGGGTTCACTTCCAGCTTGCCAAGGCCCTTGGCCAGCGAGTCCAGTGCTACCTGGCTGTGGCCGAACGCGGTGCCCAGTGCACGCAGCACGGTGGAATCGGTCAGGTCACGCTGCCAGCGGCTGATCGGCAGCTTCGCGCTGAAGTGCTCGAACAGTGCGTTGGCGATGCCGAAGTTGCCTTCGGCATTCTCGAAATCGATCGGGTTGACCTTGTGCGGCATCGTCGACGAACCGACTTCGCCTTCCTTCAGGCGCTGCTTGAAGTAGCCCAGCGAGATGTAGCCCCAGATGTCACGGGCCAGGTCGATCAGGATGATGTTGGCGCGGCGTGCGGCATCGCCGATCTCGGCGACGTTGTCGTGCGGTTCGATCTGCGTGGTGTACGGGTTGAACACCAGGCCCAGGCCGGTCACGAAGCGCTCAGCGAAGGCCGGCCAGTCCACGTCCGGGTAGCTGGCCACGTGCGCGTTGTAGTTGCCGACAGCGCCATTGATCTTGCCGGTCAGCTCGACCGCGGCGATCTGCTTGCGCTGACGCTCCAGGCGAGCCACCACGTTGGCCAGCTCCTTGCCCAGGGTGGTCGGCGAAGCGGTCTGGCCGTGGGTGCGCGACAGCATCGGCTGGCCGGCCTGGGCGTGGGCCAGGGTGCGCAGGCTGGCGGCGATGCCGTCCAGGGTCGGCAGCAGCACTTCGCGGCGGGCCTGTTCCAGCATCAGGCCGTAGCTGAGGTTGTTGATGTCCTCGCTGGTGCAGGCGAAGTGCACGAATTCCAGCGCCGGGGCCAGCTCGGCGTCGTCCTTCAGCTGTTCCTTGATGAAGTACTCCACCGCCTTGACGTCATGGTTGGTGGTGCGCTCGATCTCCTTCACGCGCGCGGCCTGGGCCGGGCTGAAGCCGGCGGCCAGCCCGCGCAGGCGGGCGGTGGCTGCGTCGGAGAACGGCGCCAGTTCGACGATGCCCGGCTCGGCGGCCAGCGCCAGCAGCCATTCCACCTCGACCACGATACGGGCCTTGATCAGGCCATATTCGGAGAAGATCGGGCGCAGGGCGTCGACCTTGCCGGCGTAACGGCCATCGAGCGGGGACAGGGCGAGCAGGGCGGAATCGGACATGTCGGCAGGGCTGGGGCGAGCGGCGGGGCCAATATTCTACGACGTGCCAGTGAGGTAGTGCCGGCCGCTGGCCGGCAATCACGCCCGGCCGACGATTCCATGGATTGCCGGCCAGCGGCCGGCACTACCCCTCGTGCGCCCACAACGGCCCTGCGGATGAAACGATCTGGCCCGTGCTCGTCATCCCGCACTGCAGGCAAGGGAGTATCGTGGGCGCAGCCGCCAGCCCGGGAAGCGACACCCTGCCAGCCGCCGCTTCCCTTTCCCCAACTGAAGTAGTGCGGAGTAGATGCAATGAGCAAAGCTGCAAGCAAGGGTGGAACCACCGGGTTCCGGATCGAACATGACAGCATGGGCGAGCTGCAGGTGCCTGCCGATGCCCTGTGGGGCGCGCAGACCCAGCGCGCTGTGCAGAATTTCCCGGTCTCGGGCCAGCGCATGCCGCGCGGTTTCATCCGTGCGCTGGGCCTGGTCAAGGGCGCCGCCGCCGGCGTCAATGCCGAGCTGGGCCACCTGCCCAAGACCGTGGCCAAGGCCATCCAGACCGCCGCCGCTGAAGTGGCCGCTGGTGACTGGGACGCGCATTTCCCGATCGACGTTTACCAGACCGGCTCGGGCACGTCGTCGAACATGAACGCCAACGAGGTCATCGCCACCCTGGCCAACCGCGCCGGCAAGGCCGGCAAGACCGCCGTGCACCCCAACGATCACGTCAACCAGGGGCAGAGCTCCAATGACGTGATCCCGACGGCGCTGCGTGTGTCGGCGGTGCTGGCCACGCACGAGCAGCTGCTGCCGGCGCTGGTGCACCTGCGCAAGACCCTGGACAAGAAGGGCCGCAGCCTGCGCAAGGTGGTCAAGACCGGCCGCACCCACCTGATGGACGCGATGCCGCTGACCTTCGAGCAGGAGTTCGGTGCCTGGTCGGCGCAGCTGGCCTCGGCGCAGGAGCGCATCGAGGACAGCCTCAAGCGCGTGCGCCGCCTGCCGCTGGGCGGCACCGCCATCGGCACCGGCATCAACGCCGACCCGCGTTTCGGCGCGCAGGTGGCCAAGGCGTTGAAACAGCAGACCGGTTTCAAGTTCGACAGCGCCGAGAACAAGTTCGAAGGCCTGGCCGCACAGGACGACGCGGTGGAACTGTCCGGTCAGCTCAATGCACTGGCGGTGGCGCTGATCAAGATCGCCAATGACCTGCGCTGGATGAACGCCGGTCCGCTGGCCGGGCTGGGCGAGATCGAACTGCCGGCGCTGCAGCCGGGCAGCTCGATCATGCCGGGCAAGGTCAACCCGGTTATCCCTGAAGCGACGGTGATGGCCTGCGCGCAGGTGATCGGCCACCACACCGCGATTACCGTGGCCGGGCAGACCGGCAACTTCCAGCTCAATGTCACCCTGCCGCTGATTGCGGTGAACCTGCTCGATGGCATCGGCCTGCTGGCCAACGTGTCCACGCTGCTGGCCGACAGTGCCATCGCCGGCCTGAAGGTGCGCGAGGACCGCGTGGCCGAGGCGCTGGCGCGCAACCCGATCCTGGTCACCGCGCTGAACCCGATCATCGGCTATGAGAAGGCCGCCGCGATTGCAAAGCGCGCCTACAAGGAACAGCGCCCAGTGCTGGATGTGGCGCTGGAAGACAGCGGGCTTGAAGAGGCCGAGCTGCGTCGCCTGCTGGACCCGACCGCGCTGACCGCCGGTGGCATCCAGGCGGGCGGTGGCGGCGGCGGCGGTTGATCGCCCGGTTGGGTAGCGCCGGGCCGTGCCCGGCGGAATGCTGGCGGACCGAACACTACAGTCGCCGGGCGTGGCCCGGCGCTACCGGGTCAATGAGAAACGCCGCCCTTGGGCGGCGTTTCTGTATTCAACGACGGTCGGCGACGATGTTGCCGAAGGTGTCGGTGTAATCCTTGAATTCGGGGATGCGCTGGATCAGGTCGGCCGGAATCACTTCCATGCCTTCCGGTGGCTGGATCTTCACCGGCTGCATGTTCGGGTCGGCCGGGGCGGCCACCAGCGTGTTCTGGCGCAGCACCTGCAGCTTGCCGAACATCGTCTGCAGCATCTGCTTCTGGCCGTCATCCAGCGGGATCTGGATCTCGTCCACCTTCATCGTGCCATCGCCGAGGATGATGATGTTCGGTGCCGGCGGGCGACGCACGGTCACCATGCCTTCGCTGACGGAGATCTTGGGCTTGCCGCGCTCGGCGCGGTGGTTTCGGTAATCCTTGTCACAGCCGGCCAGGCCCAGGCAGAGCAGGGCGGCCAGCAGCAGGAACAGCTTCTTCATGGCGTCGGTTCGGGGGCGTCCGGGGCTGCCATTGTAAGCGGGTCGCCGCAGAACGGCCGGCTTCGGCAGCCCGCCGCCGGCAGGGTGCGCTGAAATGTCTCAGTCGTCGAACGAGATCGAGAGCGAGCCGTCGCCCTTGCCGCAGGTGGCAACGTCATTCTGTGTCATCGTCGCGTAGGCCTTGAAGGCCGGGATGTCGCGAGCCAGGGCCTGCTGGCTGGCCAACAGCGCGGGCATGCGGGCACAGATGCGTTTGAGCTTCTCTTCGAGCCGGTCGTACTCAGCGCCGACCTGTTTCCGGACATCACCGCCGTTGCCGAGGAGTCCCTTCAACGTGGCGTCGGCGGCATTGGCGTAGGTTTGATCCGCGTCCAGGCGGTCGGAGGCACTGGCGATCAGCAGGTTGCGATGATCCAGCAGCTGGCGGCGCTGTGCCGCATCGGTGGGGATCGGCCTGCCGTCGATCAACAGCTGGCCGTCGGCGGTGATTTCCGCGCGCGGCTGCCCCTCGGCGTGGAGCGCGGTGTTGTCCCGGATCAGATTCCTGCGGGCTTCATCGGTGGCGTCCCTGACCTTCTGGCCAAGTCCGCCGGAGATCTCGGCCGCGCGCGTGCCCAGGCCCTTGCCGGCGTTGTCGGCGCTGTCGTCGCAGGCCAGCAACGGTAGAGACAGCAGGGCGGCCATCAGCAATGGCTTGATCATGGCTTCGGTTCGCCGGCGTCCGGGGCCGTCATTGTAGGGCCGCCGGCCGGCAGCGTGAGGTCACTGCCGGCCGGATGCGCAGACCCGCCACCGGCCTAGCGCAGGACCACGGTGTCCTTGCCGCAGTCATCCACGTCGCTCTGGTCCATCGTGGCGTAGGGCTTGAACGCAGGCAGTTCGCGGGCCAGGGCCTGCTGGCTGGCCAGCATGGCCGGCAGGCGCTGGCAGATGCGCTTGGCCTGTGCCTCGATCTTGGCGGCCTCGGCGTTGATGCGCTTCTCGACGCCTTCGCTGTCGCCACTGAAGATGCCCTTCAGCGCTTCGCCGGCCGCGCTGGCACCGAGCTTGGCGCCGGCCAGGCCGACATCCATGCCGTCCATCGCGATGGCGACCACGTGGCCCCGGTAGGCCAGCAGCTGGCGGCGCTGTGCATCGTTGGCCGGAACATCCTTGCCATCGATCAGCAGGTGGCCGTCCGGTGTGATTTCCGCACGCGGCTGTTTGTTGGCAGAGATCTTGATGTTGCCCTGGGCGATGTCGCGGCGGGCATCGTCCATGGTCTCCTTCACCGTCTGGCTGACGCCGCTGGTGGCGTCGGCCACGCTCTTGCCGACCGAGCTGTCAGGGGTGGAGGCGGGGCCGCCGCAGGCGATCAGCGGCAGGCACAACAGGGTGGCGGGCAGCAGGCGCAACAGCTTCATGGCATTCCCCTCGAACCGGTTGGAAGGTGGTTACTTGTTGCGCGGCAGGGTGACCTTGCCGCTGACGTTGCGGTGCTCCACATCGCCACTGCCGCTGTGGTCGACGGTCAGCGCGCCGCGCACGCCGTCCACGCGGATGTCGCCCGAGCCGTGGCTGCGCACGTGCACGCTCCCGCCGATGTCATCCAGATCGACGCCGCCGGAGCCGACCACGCCGACCTCCACATTGCCCTGCACGCGCTTGAACTCGATGTCGCCGGAGCCAACCGTGTCCAGCCGCGCATTGCCGCGCACATCGCTGATCTTCAGGTCGCCCGAGCCCACCGTACCGGTGCTGGCATCGCCGCCGATATTGCGCACGTTGACGTCGCCCGAACCCAGCGACAGCAGGTTCAGCGAGCTGCCGCCATCGATGTCGAGATCACCCGAGCCCACGGCTGCATGGATGCTGCCGCGGGTGCCGCGGGCAATGGCATCGCCGGAACCGACGTCCACGCTCAGCGACTGCGCGTTCTCCACGCTGGCGTCGCCGGAGCCGACCTTGAGCTGCAACGGCAGGTTGTCCGGCACGCTGCCACGGATGTCCAGCCAGGCATAGCTGTTACCCAGGTTGATGCCGCTGGTGCGGCCTTCGCGGCGCAGGCTCACCACCAGCTTGTCACCCACCCGGCGCTGGTCCAGTACCAGCTGGTCCAGCCATTCCTGGCTGGAGGCGCAGGCCCGGCCGTCCAGCTGGCCACCGCCGGCACTGGCGACGACCTTCAGGTCATGCTGGTTCACTTCGAAAACCACCGCCTTGGCACCGGCCACGTCCAGCTTCAACGCGCGCGCAGCGGTGAACTTGCAGTTCGGAGCATCGGCGGCCAGCGCCGACAGTGGCAACAGCAACAGCGCAGAACAAGCGAGCAGGGAACGCATGGGTGGTGCCTCCAGAGGGATGGGATCAGATCTCGCCGGCGCGCTTGCGCAGGCGGATGGCGAGGAAGATGAACAGTGCGCCGACGACCGCACCGATCCACAGTTCCGGCATGGCCAGTGACTTCAACTGCGAGGCCGGCGACATCAGGCTGACCACCGAGTCCAGGTCGCGGCGTGCGTTGTCATCGGCGCCGAGGCGGTAGAGCAGGTCCATGCCCGGCACGCCACCCAGCAGCAGGCGGCCGACGATGTTCTGCCAGAACCAGCCGGTGCTCAGGCCAACCAGCGGCATGACCTTGGTGGTGCTGACGATGACGCCGGCAAACAGCGGCAGCATCACCGCCCACAGGAACGGCTTGCTCTTGGCCCAGGCCGAGCACAGCAGCAGCCAGCCGGCGGTCGGCAGCGCCCACAGGGCATAGACCGGAATCCAGGCCAGGTGACCGGCGGCCAGGGTCAGCGGGCTGGCCGGGCCCCAGATCAGGGTCATCGGGCTGCCGCCGTGCATCAGCGCGACGATGCTGATGACCAGCATGAAACCGAACATGGTGATGATGCCGGCCACCACGGCGATCAGCGGCGCCACGATCAGCGCGCTGAGTACCTTGGACAGCACCGTCTGGCTGTCCGACAGCGGCAGCGATTTCCAGAACAGGATGCTGCGGTCGCGGCGGTCGTCATACAGTGCGCCGAGGCAGTAGAAGAACACCACGAAGGCCAGCACCAGGAACGGCCAGGCCGAGCTGAGTACCAGGGTCAGGTCCAGTCCATTGCCGAGGTCGGTCAGATCCTTGGCGCTGATGTCGCGGGTCAGCAGGGCCAGGTCCAGGCCATTGATGTTCACGTCCTCGCCGTCGATGTGCAGGCCACCATCGCGGGCGGCACGATGCAGGGCGAACAGGCCGAAGGCGATGCCCACGGTGCTCATCACCAGCGAGATCAGGCCGGCGATCAGCGGGGCATACAGGAAGCCGCCGCGGTTTTCCCAATACTCGCGCTTGAGCAGCCAGCGCAGGGTGCCCATCGGGCCGACAGGGTGGTTGACGGCATTCATGCGTAGGTCCCCTTCATGATGGCGACGAACAGATCGGCCAGGCCCGGGCTGCGGGTTTCACCGAGGGTGGAAAGCTGGGTGCGCGGCACGCCATCGAACAGCATCACGGTCTTGCCGAACGCCAGGCTGCGCTCGTCGATCGGCTTCAGGGCGCGCGCCGTTTCCAGCTGGTCGGCGTTCACCAGCAGCTCGGTGTAGCGCTGGCCGACGTCGTCCATTTCCGCATCCAGCACGATGCGGCCATCGCGGATGAACATCACATCGCTGAGGATGTGCTCGATCTCTTCCACTTGGTGTGTGGTGACGATGATGGTCTTCTGTTCGTCGAAGTAGTCTTCCAGCAGGCGCTGGTAGAACTCCTTGCGGTAAAGGATGTCCAGGCCCAGGGTGGGTTCGTCCAGCACCAGGATGCGGGCATCGATGGCCATCACCAGCGCCAGGTGCAGCTGCACGATCATGCCCTTGGACAGTTCGCGCACGCGCTGCTTGGGCTGCAGCTTGGTGTTGGCCAGGAAGCGCTCGCAGCGGGCGCGGTCGAAGCGCGGATGCACGCCGGCGACGAAATCGATCGCCTCGCGTACCTTCAACCAGCGCGGCAGCACGGCAACATCGGCGATGAAGCAGATGTCCTTCATCAGCTCATCGCGGTGCAGGCGTGGGTCGCGTCCGAGCACGCTCAACTCGCCTTCCACCGAGGTCAGGCCGAGGATGGCCTTCAACGCGGTGGTCTTGCCGGCACCGTTGGGGCCGATCAGGCCGACGATGCGCCCGCTCGGAATGCTGAAGCTGGCATTGTCGAGCGCGACCGTGGTCTTGTAGGCCTTGCGCAGGCCTCGGGCGGTGATCACCGATTCACTTGCGGAGCTATTCATCAGACATTCCCCTGGGGCAGCAATTCGTCGAGGCTCAGGCCCAGGCGCTGGATGCGTTCCAGTACGGCCGGCCACTCTTCGTTGAGAAAGCGGTCGCGCTCGGTACTGCGCAGCTGCGTGGCCGCCTGCTCGGTCATGAACATGCCCAGGCCGCGGCGCTTTTCCACCAGGCCTTCATCAGCCAGTTCCTGGTAAGCACGCGAAACGGTGATGGGGTTGAGTTGATAGTCGGCGGCGACCTGGCGCACCGAGGGCAGGGCATCGCCCGGCTTGAGGATTCCGTCGAGCATCATGGCGATCACGCGCTCCTTCAACTGACGATAGATCGGAGCGCCGTCGCTCCACTGGATGTCGCTCATGTTCAGCTCCGTGGGGTCAGCGGCTGTGCGAACGAGAAATACGGCATGGACAGGGAGCTGTGCAGCCGACGCGGGGGAGGGGGGGAGGGGGCGGCAGTCCCTGTCGGTGAAACGGTCGCGTCCTGCGCACTGTCGGCCGAGGCCGGGGGGGCGGGCATGGCCAGCCAGGCCAGCACCAGCAGCGTCGAAACGGCCGTGACCGCGGGTGCGGTGAGAGTGCGACGAATCCGAGCGTTCATGGCTTCCCCCTGTCTCAGGTGACTGGTGTTGTATGCAACTATAACACCGGCACGCCGCCGCGCAAGCCCTTGCCGGACCCAACTGATGGCACGGGGGGTCATATGGCCGAAATATTCATTCAACTCATTGTTTTTCAATGAAAATAAGAATTTCGCAGGCGGGGCTCGAGATCGCCCTTGCATTCAGTATTGTGGATGTCGTGTCATTCCTGAGCCGTGCACCGGCGACCGCCGGCAAAGGCGCCATACCGCGCAAAGCCGGTCCGGCCTGCGCCGGCCGGGGCAGCGCAGGCCCGGTGCTATAGTTCGGCCGATCCCCGGCCCGTACCGGTCGGGCCCTGTAAAAGGCCACTACGGACTGACCTTGATGCCTCTGCCGACCGTTTCCCTGCGCCGCCTGCGTGGACTCTCCCTGCTGGCCCTGATGGTTGCCGGCGTTGCCGGTCCGGCCACGGCCCTGGCCGCCGATCTGCTTGACCTGTCGTACCGTCCGTTGGCGGGCAAGCAGCAGATCAATCTGCAGCAGCGCTATCACGGGCAGGTGCTGCTGGTGGTCAATACCGCCAGCAAGTGTGGCTATACCCCGCAGTACGAAGGTCTGGAAGCCCTGCACAAGCGCTACGCCGGCCGTGGTTTTGCCGTGCTCGGTTTTCCGTCCAACGACTTCAAGGGCCAGGAGCCGGGCGACGAGAAGCAGATCCAGGAGTTTTGCACGCTGACCTACGGGGTCCGGTTCCCGATGTTCGAGAAGGTGCATGTGGTTGGCGCGCAGGCCACGCCGTTGTACCAGCGGCTGACCGCGGCCACCGGCGTGGCGCCGGGATGGAACTTCCACAAGTACCTGGTCGGCCGCGATGGCAAGGTCATCGCCCAGTTCGCCAGCAAGGTGACGCCGGACGATCCGCAGTTGACGGCGGCCATCGACAAGGCCCTGGCCGCCGCCCAGCATTGATATCCGGCACGGATGCCTCGACATCGGGGGCATGCGTGCGACAATGGTTCTTTTCGCGCCGACGTCGGCGCCCAGACACTTCCAGGAATGCAGCGAATGAAGATGGGAATGCGCGGCGCCGCGGCGTCGGTTCTGATTCTGGCGATGGGCACTTCGGGTGTCGCTCTGTCGCAACAACCGGCTGCTCCGGCAGCCGCCAAGGAGACCGCAACCTTGAATTCCCCCAAGCAGAAGCTGGGCTATGCCATCGGCCTGGACGTGGCCAAGTCGTTCACCCCGATCGCCGATGAGATCGATGTGGCCGCGCTGCGCACCGCCGTGGAGCGCTCCTTCGAAGGCCTGCAGCCGCAGATCACCCAGGAACAGGCCAAGGCCACCGACGCTGCGCTGCGCCAGGTGGTGATGGCGCGCAGCGGCCAGCAGGTGCCGGGCATGGCGCCGGGCACGCAGCCGCCGAAGGTCGATCGTGTCAAGGTCGCGCAGATGATCGGTTCCTACTCGGTCGGTCCGTCGCTGGCACAGCTGAAGGACGACATCGACGTTGCCGCATTGTTTGACGCAATCAGCACGGGCCTGAGCAAGGGCCAGCCCAAGATGACGGAAGCTGACGCGACCGCCACCATCCAGACCTTCATGGGCAGCAAGCAGGCCGAAATGCAGGCCAAGGCCGCCGCCGCCGCGCAGACCAACCGTGAGGAAGGCAATGCGTTCCTGTCCAAGAACAAGACGCAGCCGGGCGTGGTGACCACCGCGTCGGGCCTGCAGTACCAGGTGATCCGCCCGGGCAGTGGCGAGCGTCCGCTGCCGAGCAGCAAGGTGCGCGTCAACTACGAAGGCAAGCTGCTCAACGGCACCGTGTTCGACAGTTCCTACGGCCGCCAGCCGGCCGAATTCGGCCTGGACCAGGTGATCAAGGGCTGGACCGAAGGCGTGGCACTGATGCCGGTCGGTTCGAAGTACCGCTTCTGGATCCCGGGCGAACTGGCCTACGGCGAGAACGGCACCCCGGGTGGCCCGATCGGCCCGAACGCCACGCTGACCTTTGACGTCGAGCTGCTGGGCGTCCTGCCGTAAGCGATCACGGAGCCAGCACGGATATGCGCGTTGCGATTTTCGGTACCGGGTACGTCGGTCTGGTGACCGGCACCTGCCTGGCCGACGTAGGCCACCAGGTGGTCTGCGTCGACATCGACCAGGCCAAGGTGGATGGGCTCAACCAGGGCATCATCCCGATCTACGAACCCGGCCTTGAGCCGATGGTGAAGGCCAACCATGCCGCGCTGCGGCTGTCCTTCACTACCGATGGCGCCAGCGCCATCGGCCATGGACAGGTGGTCTTCATCGCGGTGGGCACGCCCCCCGACGAAGACGGCAGTGCCGATCTGCAGTACGTGCTGGCCGTGGCCCGCACCATCGGCCGCCATATGGCGGTGCCAACGGTGGTGGTGAACAAGTCGACGGTGCCGGTGGGCACCGCCGACAAGGTGCGTGCCGCCATTGCCGAAGAACTGGCTGCGCGCGGCGAGGACATCGCGTTCGACGTGGTGTCCAACCCGGAATTCCTGAAGGAAGGCGATGCGGTGGCCGACTGCATGCGCCCGGACCGCATCATCATCGGTGCCAGCAGCGACGAATCGGTGGCGATGATGCGCCGCCTGTACGCGCCGTTCAACCGCAACCACGATCGCGTGGTGGAAATGGACGTGCGTTCGGCCGAGCTGACCAAGTACGCGGCCAACGCCATGCTGGCGACCAAGATTTCGTTCATGAACGAAATCGCCAACATCGCCGAACGCGTGGGTGCCGACGTCGAGCAGGTCCGCCAGGGTATCGGTTCGGATCCGCGCATCGGTTGGCACTTCATCTATCCCGGTGCCGGTTACGGCGGCTCGTGCTTCCCCAAGGACGTGCAGGCGCTGGCCCGCACCGCCCAGCAGTACGGGCTGGAACCGAAGCTGCTGAATGCGGTGGAAGCGGTCAATGATGCGCAGAAGGGCCATCTGTTCGCGCTCATCCAGCGTCACTACGACAAGGGGGAGGACGAGGGCGTGCGCGGCAGGACCTTTGCCGTGTGGGGCCTGGCGTTCAAGCCCAACACCGACGACATGCGTGAAGCCTCCAGCCGCCGCCTGCTGGCGCAACTGTGGGAGGGCGGTGCGACGGTGCGCGCCTACGACCCCGAAGCGATGCACGAATCGCAGCGCATTTTCGGTGAGCGCGATGACCTGGTGTTCTGCAACAGTGCCGATGAGGCCCTGCAGGGCGCCGACGCGCTGGTGGTGGTGACCGAGTGGAAGCAGTTCCGCAGCCCCGATTTCCAGAAACTGCGCGAGCAGCTCAAGGACGCAGTGGTGTTCGACGGGCGCAACCTCTACGACCCAGCCGAGGTGGAAGCCGCGGGCGTGGCGTACTACGGTATCGGCCGGGGGCGTTCGCTGCATGTCTGAGCTGCCCACCGAACGCGAACAGGCGCTTGAAGCGCGTCTGGTCGAACTGGAAATGCGCGTGTCCTTCCAGGAACAGGCCTTGGCCGAGTTGAGCGATGCGCTGGCCGATGCCCGCATGCAGGGCATGCGCAATGCCGACGTGCTGCGCGTCCTGCTGGAAGACCTGGGCAAGGTCCGCAACGCACTGAATTCTTCCGATCCGGCGAGCGAACCGCCGCCGCCGCACTACTGATCCGAATCCTATGAGCGATACCCTCCGCGACCAGCTGATGGGCCTGGGCTTCAAGCCCGCGCCCAAGCCCGAGCGCAAGAATGATGGCCCCCGCCGTGATGGCCGCCCGCAGGGCAAGGGTGGCAATGGCAATGGAAAGCCGCAGGGCGCCGGCAAGGGCGAACACAAGCCCGGCGAGCGCCGAGGTGGCCACGGCCACGCGGGTGCAGGCAAGCCCGGGCAGTCCCGTGGGCCCGGCCAGCAAGGCCCGCGCAAGCCGCGTTCTGCCGAGGAAATGGACCTGGCCAAGGCCTACGCCATCCGTGCGCAGCGGGAAAAGGAAGAGCGCATCGAGACCGAGCGCCTGAAGCAGGAAGAGGCGCGCGTTCGCCGCGAGGCCAAGGCCAAGCTGGAAGAGCTGCTGAAGGACAAGAGCCTGAATGCCGAGGACGCGGACATCGCCCGCCACTTCCCGTACGGCGGCAAGATCAAGCGCATCTACGTGACCGCCGAACAGCTGACCGCGCTCAATGCCGGTGAACTGGGTGTGGTCCAGCTCAATGGCCGATACCTGCTGGTGACCGCCGAGGTGCTGGCGCAGTCCGAGGCGGTGTTCGCCGCATCGGTGGCGCTGAAGGTCGATCCGAACGCGCCGGCCGAGGAAGATCCGTACGCCGATCCGCAGTACCAGGTGCCGGACGACCTGGTCTGGTAAACGCGTGAATGCTGCGGGCCCACGGCCGTCGCGGCGGTGGGGGAAGGGATGACCGCAGATCCAAGCCGCGGCTATGTACCGCACATCGACGGCCTGCGCGCGATTGCCGTGCTGGCCGTCATCGTGTTCCACCTCGACCCGGCCTGGCTGCCGGGTGGGTTCACCGGTGTGGACGTGTTCTTCGTCATCTCCGGCTTCGTGGTCAGCGCATCGGTACACCGGTTGCCACCGCTTCCGCTGGGGCCGTCGATGCTGCGCTTCTATGCGCGTCGCATCCGCCGAATCGCGCCCGCCCTGTTGACCTGCCTGTTGCTGACCGCGCTGGCCAGTGTGCTGTTCATTCCCGAGTCCTGGCTCAGCGAGGCCAGTGACAAGACCGGGTTGATGGCCCTGTTCGGCTTCAGCAACTGGGTGCTGGCAGCGATCGGCAACGATTACTTCGCCCCCAGGGCCGAGTTCAATCCCTATACCCATACCTGGTCGTTGGGGGTGGAGGAGCAGTTCTACCTGATCTTCCCGCTGCTGTTCCTGGCCTGGGCGCGCGGTGCGCGTGGGCGCTGGATCAGCCTGGGCCTGTTTGCGCTGGTCGGTGTGGCGTCGCTGCTGCATGCAGCGCTGCTGGGCATGCGCGACGTGGCGCCGTCGTGGGCGTTCTATGCCACCAGCACGCGCCTGTGGCAGCTGGGGGTGGGGGTGCTGCTGTTCCAGTGGCTGCACCTGCGCACGTCGCTGAAGTGCGCAACGGGGCAGGCGCCGAAGCGCACGGCCCCCGTATTCTCCCTGCTGGCGGTGGTGGCGCTGGCCCTGCTGGGGTGGGCGCTGTGGTCCGCGCGTGCAGGGCATTCGCCATGGCCGGATGGTCTGCTGCCGGCCTTTGCCACCGCAGGCCTGTTGTGGTCGCTGCATCATCATCCGCAGGCCTGGGTCGCGCGCCTGCTGGCCAGTGCTCCGATGCGCCGTGTCGGCCTGCTGTCGTATTCACTGTATCTGTGGCATTGGCCGGTGTTCGTGCTGATGCGCTGGACCGTGGGCCTGCAGACACCGGCGCAGATGATCGCTGCGATGGCGCTGGTGCTGCTGCTGTCGTGGCTGTCGTGGCGCTGGGTGGAACAACCCTTCCGCGGCAGGTTGGCGCAGCGCCTGCGCCCCGAGCGGTGGGTGCTGGCCGGCGCGGTTGCGCTGCTGCTCGCTGCCGGCCTGCAGACACTGCTCTACCGGCAGGCGCCACAGCTGTCGTTGAGTACCGTCAGCCGGCATCCCGCCGATTGGTACCCCGACGGCAAGAGCGTGGCCGGCGATTATCCCGGCTGTGCCCTGGTGACGGCCAAGCATCGCTTCGAGGGTGGCAGTGCGCGCACCTATGCCCGCGGAAACTGCGACCGTGCGGTGCCGGCGGGTGCGCCGGCGCGGGTGTTCGTTGCCGGTGATTCGCATGCGATGGCCTACATCGAACTGCTGCAACGCCTGGCGCTGGAAACCGGCGCGGAAGTGTCGCTGTATGGCCGTGGCGGATGCCCGCAGGTGAGCCTGCAGAAGTGGCGCGGTGCAGGTGCGGGCTGTGCCGGATTCGATGCGGCGGTGTTCGCGGACATCGCACGCCGTGCGCAACCGGGTGACGCGGTGGTGCTGGTGTCGCTGCGGGTTCCGCGCCTGTCCGATCAGTTCGTGCTGTTCGACGCGCAGGCGCAGCTGGCCGGTGAGCTGACCGCCGAAGCTGCCGTCGGGCGCAAGACTGAGGTGGCCGAGGCGATCGCGCAGTGGAGGCCGCTGGCCGAGCGGGGCGTGCGCATCGTGCTGGAGGCGCCCAAGCCGGTGCTGCCGGCGCCCCCGTATCGCTGTTCGGACAGCTTCAACGCGCACAACGAAGTCTGCCGCAATGGCCTGGACAGCACGCGCGAGGCGATGGAGACGCTGCGCGCGCCCATGCTGGGCAGCCTGCGCCAGGTGGTCGACGGCCTGCCCGGCGGCGTGCTCTGGGATCCGTTGCCGGCCCTGTGCGACGACCGCCTGTGCCCGGCACAGCGTGATGGCCGGCCGCTGTTCTTTGATGGCGATCACCTCAGTGCGCAGGGCAATCGCCTGCTGTTGCCTTCGCTGCAGCAGGTGCTGCTGCAGCGCTGAACGCGGATCCGTCCCCTTTGTCTATTCGGGGTCGTAGTCGAGGTTGGAGGCCAGCCAGCGCTCGGCCTGCGCGCGGTCCACGCCCTTGCGGCGGGCGTAGTCGCTGACCTGTTCACGGCTGAGCCGGCCCACCACGAAGTACTGGCTCTGCGGGTGGCTGAAGTAGTAGCCGGATACTGCCGCGGTGGGCAGCATCGCAAAGCTCTCGGTCAGCTCCATGCCGGCGTTGGCCTCGGCCTGCAGCAGGTCGAACAGGCGGCGCTTCTCGCTGTGCTCGGGGCAGGCCGGGTAGCCCGGCGCCGGGCGGATGCCGCGGTATTGTTCGTCGATCAGCGCCTCGTTGTCCAGCGTCTCGGCGTGGTCGTAGCCCCAGAACTGCGTGCGCACGCGCTGGTGCAGGCGCTCGGCCAGCGCTTCGGCGAAGCGGTCAGCCAGTGCCTTCAGCAGGATCGCGTTGTAGTCGTCATGCTCGGCTTCGAAGCGTGCAACGTGCGCGTCGATACCGATGCCGGCGGTCACCGCGAACGCGCCGATCCAGTCGTCGCGGCCACTGTCGGCAGGTGCGATGAAATCGGCCAGGCAGAAGTCCGGGCGCTCGGCCGGCTTGTCCACCTGCTGCCGCAGGAAGTGCAGGGTGGTTTCACCAGCCGGGTGCTGCACGCGCACATCGTCGCCCACGCTGTTGGCCGGCCACAGGCCAAACACCGCCTTGGCGGTCAACCACTTCTCGCCGACGATGCGGTCGAGCATCGCGCGCGCGTCGCGGTACAGTTCGCTGGCCTGGCTGCCGACGATCTCGTCGGTGAGGATGGCCGGAAATTTTCCGGCCAGCTCCCACGCCTGGAAGAACGGGGTCCAATCGATGTAGTCCACCAGTTCGGCCAGTGGGTAATCATCGAAGACGTGCAGGCCGGGCTGACGCGGTGCAGGTGGCGTGTAGTTGGCCCAGTCGCCCTGGAACTTCTGCCCGCGTGCGTGCTCCAGCGAGACCAGGCGCTTGGCATCACCACGGTTGCGGTGACGCGCACGGATCTCGGCATAGTCGGCCTCGTTGGCGGCGACGAAGGCATCGCGCAGATCACGCGAGATCAGCGACTGGGCCACGCCGACCGCACGCGAGGCATCCTTAACCCACACCGTGGGCGCCTTGTAGTGCGGGTCGATCTTCAAGGCCGTGTGTGCGCGCGAGGTGGTTGCCCCGCCGATCAGCAGTGGCAGGTCGAAGCCCTGGCGTTCCATTTCGCGCGCGACGTGGCTCATTTCTTCCAGCGAGGGGGTGATCAGCCCGGACAGGCCGATCAGGTCGGCATGGTGCTCGCGCGCGGCGTCGAGGATCCTCTGCGCCGGCACCATCACGCCCAGGTCGATCACTTCGAAGTTGTTGCAGGCCAGGACCACGCCGACGATGTTCTTGCCGATGTCGTGCACATCGCCCTTCACCGTGGCCATGATGATCTTGCCGTTGCTCTTGGCGGTATCGCCGCTGCGGGCCTTTTCGGCCTCGATGTACGGCAGCAGATAGGCCACGGCCTTCTTCATCACCCGTGCGGATTTCACCACCTGCGGCAGGAACATCTTGCCGGCGCCGAACAGGTCGCCGACCACGTTCATGCCGTCCATCAGCGGGCCTTCGATCACGTCCAGCGGGCGGCTGGAGCCCTGCCGGGCCAATTCGGTGTCTTCCTCCACCCAGGCATCCAGGCCGTGCACCAGCGCATGCGCCAGGCGCTGTGCCACGGGCTTTTCACGCCAGCCCAGATCCTCGGTCTTGGCCGCGCCCTTCTTGCCCTTGTAGCGCTCGGCGATCTCCAGCAGGCGTTCGGTGCCATCGCTGCGGCGGTTGAGGATCACATCCTCCACGCGTTCGCGCAGCTCAGGCTCCAGCTCGTCGTAGATCGGCATCGCGCCGGCGTTGACGATGCCCATGTCCATGCCAGCGGCGATGGCGTGGTACAGGAACACCGAGTGGATGGCCTGGCGTACCGTTTCGTTGCCGCGGAACGAGAACGACACGTTGGAGACGCCGCCGGAGACATGGCAGTGCGGCAGGGTCTGCTTGATGATGCGGGTAGCTTCGATGAAGTCCACCGCATAGTTGTCGTGCGCTTCGATGCCGGTGGCGACGGCGAAGATGTTCGGGTCGAAGATGATGTCCTGTGGCGGGAAGCCGATCTCATCGACCAGGATGCGGTAGGCGCGGGTGCAGATTTCCACCTTGCGCGCGCAGGTGTCGGCCTGGCCTGTCTCGTCGAACGCCATCACCACCGCAGCTGCGCCGTAACGCAGCACCTTGCGCGCGTGCTCGCGGAACAGTGCTTCGCCTTCCTTCAGCGAGATCGAGTTGACCACGCTCTTGCCCTGCAGGCACTTCAACCCGGCCTCGATCACGCTCCACTTGGAGGAGTCGACCATCACCGGGATGCGCGCGATGTCCGGCTCGGACATGATCAGGTTGAGGTAGCGGGTCATCGCTGCCTCTGAATCGATCAGGCCTTCGTCCATGTTGACGTCGAGGATCTGCGCGCCGCTGGCCACCTGCTGGCGGGCCACGTCCACGGCTTCCTCGTAGCGGCCTTCCTTGATGAGCTTGCGGAACTGCGCGCTGCCGGTGACGTTGGTGCGCTCGCCGACATTGACGAACAGCAGGTCCGGGGTGATGACCAGCGGTTCCAGGCCTGACAGGCGGGTGTAGGGGGCGGTGCTCATGCGGCCTCCTGCTCCTGCGCGCCGGGAAGTGGACGGGGCGGCAGGCCGGCCACGGCCTGGGCGATGGCGCGGATGTGCTCGGGGGTGGAGCCGCAGCAGCCGCCGACCAGGTTCAGCAGGCCATCCTCGGCGAAGCCGCGCAGCGTGGTTGCCATTTCCTCGGGCGTTTCGTCGTACTCGCCAAAGGCATTGGGCAGGCCGGCGTTGGGGTGTGCGCTGACATGGCAGTCGGCCACGCGCGCCAGGGTCTCCACATGTGGGCGCATCGCGTCGGCGCCCAGCGCGCAGTTCAGGCCGATCGACAGCGGCCGCGCATGCGCCAGCGAGGCGTGGAAGGCGTCGGCGGTCTGCCCCGACAAGGTGCGGCCGGAGGCATCGGTGATGGTGCCGGAGATCATCACCGGCAGGCGCGCAGCGCGTGCATCGAAGGCTTCTTCCAGCGCATACAGCGCGGCCTTGGCGTTGAGCGTGTCGAAGATGGTCTCGACCATCAGCGTGTCGGCGCCGCCGTCGATCAGGCCTTCAATCGCTTCGCGGTAGGTATCGCGCAGTTCATCGAAGCTGGTGTTGCGGAAGCCGGGATCGTTCACGTCCGGGCTGATCGAGGCGGTACGGCTGGTGGGGCCGATCACACCGATGACGAAGCGCGGCTTGTCCGGCGTGGTCGCTTGCACCGCATCGCAGCAGGCGCGTGCAACGGCCGCGCCGGCCTTGTTCAGCTCATACACCAGGTGTTGCAGGTGGTAATCGGCCTGGCTCACCGAGGTGGCATTGAACGTGTTGGTTTCCACCAGGTCGGCGCCGGCCAGCAGATAGGCGGTGTGGATGTCGGCGACGATCTGCGGCCGGGTCAGCAGCAGCAGATCGTTGTTGCCCTTCAGATCGTGACCCTCGGGCGTACCGTGGTCGCAGCCCGGCCCGTGGGCGTGGTCGTAGCCGCCGGCGAAGCGCTCGCCGCGATAATCCTGCTCCTGCAGTCCGTGGCGCTGGATCATGGTGCCCATGGCACCGTCGATGATCAGGATGCGCTCGCGCAGGGCGACGAGCAGGGCGTTGGCACGATCGGGATGCAACCAGGGCAGCGCGGACATGGCGGACTCGGGTTCAGGGCTTGTTGGCGATCAGCGAGATCACTTCGAAATGCGGCGGGCGCTTCTCGCGGGTGACCGTCTCCAGGCTCGACACCTGCAGGCCGGCCTTGTCGACGAACTTGCGCAGTTCCTTGTCGCTGAAGCCGAGGTTGACGTGGCCATACGCCTCGACGGCGGCCTTGTGCTCGTGGCGGGCCAGGCTGCACAGCAGCAGCCGGCCGCCCGGGCGCAGCACGCGTGCGGCCTCGGTCACCGCCTGCGCCGGCTTGCTGGCGTAGGTCAGCGCGTGCATCAGCACCACCAGGTCGAAGCTGCGGTCCTTGAACGGCAGCGCATGCATGTCGCCCTCGCGTACCTCCACGTTGGGCAAGCGGCGCAGGCGCTCGCTGGCGGCGGCGACCACGCGCGCGCTGGTGTCGATGCAGACGTAGCGCTTGGCGTGCGGGGCGACCAGTTCGGCCAGCACGCCGTCACCGGAGGCGATGTCGAGCACGTCGCCGGTTTCCAGCAGCGGCAACGCGGTGCGTGCCAGCGCCTCCCAGGTGCGGCCCGGGGAGTAGTGGCGTTCCATGTCGCCTGCCACGCTGTCGGCCCAGTTCTGGTCGGAGGCGCGGTGGGCCAGCACGGCGGCCACCCGTTCAGCATCCTGGCGCAGCAGCGGATCGTCGCTTCCGTTGCTCAATGCGTGCCACAATGCGCGCTGCGCTGGGTCCAGCTGGGCCTCGTCGAAGCGGTAGTAGGCCGATACGCCGGCACGGCGGTCGCGGACCAGCCCGGCTTCCTTCAGGCGCGCCAGATGGGTCGACACGCGGGGCTGCGCCAGCCGCGTGATCGCCGACAGCTCGGCCACGGTCAGCTCTTCCTGTTCCAGCAGTGCCAGCAGGCGCACGCGGGTGGCATCGGCGAACACCTTCAGGCGGGTCGACCAGTCTTCCAGATCCATAAATATCTACCTATCGCGATATAGAGATATATTCGCCGAGAAGGCCTGCCAGGGTCAAGTCGCTGGCGTACGGAACCATTCACGCCCCGGTACAATCGAGCTACCTGGGCGCGCCGTACGCGGCCCATAACTTCATGTACCCGGGAGGGTGTTGTGGATTTCAGCTTTACCGAAGAGCAGTTGATGCTGCAGGACGTTGCGCGTCGCATCGCGCAGGAGAAGATCGCCCCCAGCGCGGAGCACCATGACCGCACCGGCGAGTTCCCGTTGGACAACATCCGCCTGCTGGGCGAGAACGGCTTGATGGGCATCGAAGTGCCGACCGAATACGGTGGCGCGGGCATGGACCCGATTGCGTACGTGCTGGCGATGGTGGAGGTCGCCGCCGGTGATGCTGCGCATTCGACCATCATGTCGGTGAACAATTCGCTGTTCTGCAACGGCATCCTGACCCATGGCAGCGAAGCACAGAAGCAGAAATACGTGCGTGCCATCGCCGAGGGCGAGGCCATCGGTGCGTTCGCGCTGACCGAGCCACAGTCCGGCTCGGACGCCACGGCCATGCGTTGCCGGGCCGTCAAGCAGGCCGATGGCAGCTTCGTGATCAATGGCAAGAAGAGCTGGATCACCTCCGGCCCGGTGGCCAGGTACATCGTGCTGTTTGCAATGAGCGAGCCGGACAAGGGCGCGCGCGGCATCACCGCCTTCCTGATCGACACCGACAAGCCCGGCTTTGGCCGTGGCAAGACCGAACCGAAGCTGGGCATCCGCGCCTCGGCCACCTGCGAGATCGAGTTCAACGACTACGTAGCCCAGGCCGAGGACGTGCTGGGCCAGGAAGGCGAGGGCTTCAAGATCGCGATGGGCGTGCTGGATGCTGGTCGCATCGGCATCGCCTCGCAGGCGATCGGCATTGCCCGCGCTGCCTATGAAGCTACGATCGAGTACGTGAAGGAGCGCAAGGCGTTCGGCGCGGCCATCGGTACCTTCCAGATGACCCAGGCCAAGATCGCCGACATGAAGTGCAAGCTGGACGCGGCGCTGCTGCTGACCCTGCGCGCGGCGTGGGTGAAGGGCGAGGGCAAGCGCTTCAGCAATGAAGCGGCCATCGCCAAGCTGACCGCTTCGGAGGCGGCGATGTGGATCACCCATCAGGCGGTGCAGATCCATGGCGGCATGGGCTATTCGAAGGAAATGCCGCTGGAGCGCTACTTCCGTGATGCCAAGATCACCGAGATCTACGAGGGCACTTCGGAGATCCAGCGCCTGGTGATCGCACGCAACGAGACCGGGCTGCGCTGAGTGGCAAGGGCCGCGCCGCTGCAACGGCGGCGCGGCCAGTAGATCCACGCCATGCGTGGATGCGCTGTTCTCTACAGAGCGGCAACCCGCGCACCGCCATCAATTTCATTGTGCAGCGCCCTTCCAAAACCCCGCTACAATGCAGGCCGTTTTTCTCAAGGGTCTGCACGATGATCCATCGCGGCTGGGGTTTGATGACGCTGGTGACGCCGATCGCAGTGATCCTGCTGCTGGCGTACTTTTATCCGCATGATGGCCCCAAAGGCAACATTCCGTTGCAGCAGGTTCTCCTGGGTGCGGGTATCGGCGCAACCGTGAACGTACTGTTGGGCCTGTGGGTCAATCGCATGCCCCGGAAGAAAGGCGAAGCCGCGCCCCATCATTTCTTCTTCGTACCGATGCAGTGGGTGGCCTCGGTGATTGTGGTTGTATGCGTGCTGGTTGCACTGCTCCGCTGAGACCCCCTGGAGAGCGCCAACCAAGGTTGGCGGCTACCGGGCATGCCCTTGCTTGGGTAGATGCCAACCCTGGTTGGCATGGATTCAAAAGCAGCAACAAAAAAGGCCCCGGATCGCTCCGGGGCCTTTCTCGTTTCAGCTTTCGGCCGGATCAGCGATCCGGACGGTGCGCGGCATCGGCATCGCGCTGGCGTTCCATGAACTCCTTGGAGGGTTCATCGAGCTTGTCGCCCAGCATGCGCCGCACGACCACGAAGAACACCGGGATCATCAGCAGGCCGAGCAGGGTGGCAAACAGCATGCCACCGATCACGCCGGTGCCGATGGCGTGACGGGAGTTGGCGCCGGCACCGCTGGAGATCGCCATCGGGATGACGCCCATGATGAACGCGAACGAGGTCATCAGGATCGGGCGGAAGCGCAGGCGCGCTGCCTCGATGGTGGCATCGCGCAGGTTCTTGCCGGCTGCGCGTTGCTCCACCGCGAACTCCACGATCAGGATCGCATTCTTCGCCGCCAGGCCGATCACGGTGATCAGACCGATCTTGAAGAACAGATCGTTGGGCAGGCCACGCAGCATCGACAGACCCAGCGCACCCAGCACGCCCAGCGGCACCACCAGCAGCACCGCCACCGGAATCGACCAGCTTTCATACAGCGCGGCCAGGCACAGGAACACCACCACGATGGACAGCACCAGCAGCAGGGTCGCAGCGTTACCGGCCAGGATTTCCTGGTAGGACATGCCGGACCAGTCGTAGCCGAAGCCGGCCGGCAGGTCGTCGTTGACGATGCTCTCCATCGTCTGCATCGCTTCACCCGAGCTGGTGCCCGGGGCCTGCGAGCCGACGATGTTGATCGCCGAATAGCCGTTGTAGCGGCTCAACGACGGCGGTGCCGACACCCACTCGGACTTGACCACCGTGTTGAGCGGGATCATCGCGTTGGTGCCATCGGCATTGGTGGTCAGGCTGGACGGGCTGTAGAAGCTCTTCAGCGATTCCTGGCCGGTGCGGTACGGGCCATCGGCCTGCATGGTCACGCGCTTGATGCGGCCTTCGTAGAAGAAGTCGTTGACGTACACCGGCGCCAGCATCAGCTGGATGGTGCTGTACACGTCCGACACCGACATGCCCATCGACTGCGCCTGCACGCGATCGACGTGCAGCTGCAGCTGCGGCGCGTTCTCCAGGCCGTTGGGGCGCACGCCGACCAGCGCTTCAGGCTTCTGTGCGGCCTTGCCGAGCAGGATGTTGCGTGCCTGGGTGAGCTGCTCGTAGCCGGCGCCGCTGCGGTCCTGCAGCCACATGTCGAAGCCGCCGAACTGGCCCAGACCCTGCACGGTCGGCAGGTTGACCACGAAGATCTGCGCTTCCTTGATGCCGTAGAACGCGCCGTTCATGTTCTGGATGAACTCCGGCGCGGTGAACTTGCGTTCCTCCCACGGCTTCAGGCGGATGAAGCCCATGCCCACGTTTTCGCCGGAACCGACGAAGCTGAAGCCGGCCACCTGCAGCATGCCTTCATAGCCGTCCTGCTTTTCCAGCACGCCACGCATCTGCGCGAACACTTCGTTGGTCTGGCTCTTGGTCGATCCCGGCGGCAGCTGCACGATCGCCAGCGCATAGCCCTGGTCTTCTTCCGGCAGGAAGCTGCCGGGCATGCGGGTGAACAGGAAGCCGCACAGCGCGGTCAGCACGACGAACAGGATCATCCAGCGCGGGGCGTGGCGCACCGCCGAGGTGATATGCCCCACGTAGGTGTGGCTGATCTTGTCGTAGTACTTGTTGAAGGTGCGGTAGACGATGTTCGGGTTGTCGTTGTGCGTGGGCTTCAGGAAGGTCGCGCACAGCGCCGGGGTGAAGCCCAGTGCCAGGAACGCCGAGAACGCCATCGAGATGGCGATGGTCAGCGCGAACTGCTTGTAGATCTCACCGGCCGCACCGCCCTGCAGTGCCGACGGAATGAACACCGCGGCCAGCACGACGGTGATCGCCACCACCGCGCCGGTGATCTGGGTCATCGCCTTCTGCGTGGCCGGCTTCGGCGCCAGCCCTTCCTCGGTCATGATGCGCTCGACGTTCTCGATCACCACGATCGCGTCATCGACCACGATGCCGATCGCCAGCACCATCGCGAACAGGGTCAGCTGGTTGATCGTGAAGCCGATCATCCACATGCCCAGGAAGGTACCGAGCAGGGCCACCGGAATGACCAGGGTCGGGATCAGCGTGGCGCGGAAGTTCTGCAGGAAGATCAGCATCACCAGGAACACCAGCAACACTGCTTCGAACAGGGTCTTGACCACTTCCTGGATCGAGATCTTGACGAAGGTGGTGCTGTCGTACGGCGAGAACCAGGTCACGCCGGACGGGAAGCTGGGTTGCAGTTCGTCCATCTTGGCGCGCACCGCATCGGCCACGTTCAGGGCGTTGGCGCCCGGCAGCAGCTGGATGGCGAAGGCACCGGTGGGCTTGCCGTTGTACTGGGTGTCAAAGCCGTAGTTGTTGGCACCGAAGGCCACCCGGGCGATGTCCTTGAGCAGCACGCGCGAGCCGTCGGGGTTGGCGCGCAGGATGATGTTCTCGAACTCCTGCGGCGAGCTGAAGCGGCCTTCGGCCGACACCGTGGCGGTGAAGTGCTGGCCCTCCGGCGACGGGTCCGAACCCAGCGCACCGGCGGCGAACTGCACGTTCTGCGCGCGCACCGCGGCCAGCACCTGGCTGGCCGACAGGCCGTAGCCCTGCATCTTTTCCGGGTTCAGCCAGATGTTCATGGCGTACTCGGAACCGAACTGCTGGGTGCTGCCGACGCCGGGGATACGCGAGACCTGGTCGAGCACGCGCGAGCCGACGATGTCGTTCAGGGCGTCACGATTGATGGTGGGCGTATCGGACTGCAGCGCGATCACCATCAGGAAGCCGGCGTTGGCCTTGGCCACCACCACACCCTGCTGGGTTACTTCCGAAGGCAGTCGTGGCGTGGCCAGCGAGACCTTGTTCTGCACCTGCACCTGGGCGATGTCCGGATCGGTGCCGGTCTCGAAGGTCAGGGTGATCGAGGCACGGCCGTTGGAGGCGGACGAGGAACTGAAGTACAGCAGGTGATCGATACCGGTCAGCTGCTGCTCGATCACCTGGGTGACCGATTTTTCAGTGGTGTCGGCACTGGCGCCCGGGTAGGTGGCCGAGACGGTCACCTGTGGCGGGGCGATGTTGGGGTAGGACTCCACACCCAGGTTGAGGATCGCGATCACGCCGCTGAGCGAGATCAGGATCGCAACCACCCAGGCGAAGACTGGATGCTCGATGAAAAATTTAGGCATGACGGAAGGTTCCCGTTACTGCTTGTTCGATTCGGTGGCGGCCGGCTTGGCCGCATCGGCCTGCTCGGGCTTGGCCGCGTCGGCCGGTGCCTTGCCTGCAGCCGGAGCCGCGGCTGCCGGTGCAGCGCCGCCTGCGGCAGGCTTGCCGTTGGCGTCCTGCCCCGGGGTCCACGGCTTGGCCACGGCCGGTGCGCCTTCCTTGACCTTCTGCACGCCGGCCACGATGACCTTGTCACCGGCGGCCAGGCCGTCGCTGACCAGCCAGTTGCCGTTCTGCGCGCCGTCGGTCTTGACGTTCTTGCGAATGACCTTGCCGTCGGCGCCGACCACCATCACATAGCCGCCGGTGGTGTCGCGCAGCAGCGCCTGCTGCGGCACCAGGTAGGCGTTGTTGCGCTCGCCCAGGTTGGCCTGGAAGCTGACGAAGGCACCTGGCAGCAGGATCTGCTGAGGGTTGGGCAGCAGTGCGCGCAGCGACACCGCACCGGTGGCCGGATCGACCGTGGTCGAGGAGAAGTCCAGCGTGCCCGGCTCGCTGTAGGTGCTGCCATCGGCCAGCTTGACGTTGACCGTCGCCTTGCCGTCACCGGACAGTGCCAGCGCACCCTTGGCCTGCTGCGCGCGCAGCTGGGTCAGTTCGTCCACGCTCAGCGAGAAATTCACGTACAGCGGATCGAGCTGGTCGACGGTGGTCAGCAGGGTCACATCGCCCTGGCCGACCAGCGCACCTTCGGTGACCTGCTGCTTGTTGGCCACGCCACTGATCGGCGCGGTCACTTCGGCGTAGCCCAGGTTGATCCGCGAAGAGGTCACTGCCGCTTCGGCCTGCTTGACGGCGGCCAGGGCGGTGCGCTCGGCCGATTCGGCGTTGTCCAGGTCGGACTTGGAGACGAACTGCTGCGGCGCCAGCGAGCGCGCGCGATCGGCGGCGACCTTGGCATTGGCGTAGGTGGCGCGGGCCGAAGCCAGCTGGGCCTCGGAGGCGTTGAGCGAGGCACGCAACGGCGCCGGGTCGATCAGGAACAGGGTCTGGCCCTGCTTGACCTGCGAACCTTCCTGGTAAACGCGCTTGAGCAGCACGCCGGGTACGCGTGCGCGGACGTCGGCGCTGCGGAACGGCGACAGGCGGCCGACCAGCTCACGCTGCAGCGGCAGGGTCTGCGGCTTGGCGTCGATCACGCCCACCTCCGGCGGCGGGGGCGTCTGCTGTTCCGGCTTCTTGCAGGCAGCCAGCGCGACAGCAACGGCGCACGTCAAGGCAAGGGTGCGGAGTGGGGCGGTCATCAGGAGGAACTCCGGGGTTGGTTTGTAGACGGGGCCGGCGACGGCTGTGGCGCGAACGCGCGCAGGAAGCTGTCGACGGAGAACTCTGCCCAGCGCCGACGCAGCTGCGCGTCATCACGATGGGCGGTATGGAAGCGCTGTTTGTCGAAATCCTGACCGGCGATCATGCTCAGCAGCAGTTCGGCCATGTAGTGCGGGTCGTCATGGCGGAGCCGGCCTTGCATGCAAACGGTTTCAATCCATTCAGCAAGATGAAGCGTCAGTGCGCCGGCGCCATGCCGGTACAGCGTACGCGCCTCTTCAGGAAACTGCGCGGCGTCGGCGGCGATCAGCCGACAGGCCTGGCCCACGTGCGGTTGGTTGAAATGCTCCAGGAAGTCGGTGGCGAACTGGAGCAGGCTGGCACGCAGGTCGTCAGTGCGGAGTGCACGCAGCATGGCGCCGGTGGCGTGGCCGACATGGCGCTGCATGACCCGGCGCAGCAGTTCCTGCTTGCTGCCATAGCGCGAGTACAGGGTCTGCTTGGAGCAGCCGGCGTGCTGGGCCACCGCGTCCATGCTCATCTGCATGCCCTGCTGGGCCAGCAGTTCGCGCACGGCATCGAACACACGCTCATCGCGCGCGTCCAGGGCAGCGGGGGGGCAGGGCGGGTTCACGCGGTGGACTATACCGTCCAGTTCAGCATTGTGGAATCGAATGGGTGTGGCTGCGTGTGTCTTCCGGTAACACGCTTTGCCGATCCTGTCGGCAGTGCTGCGGAGGGCGCAGGGACCATACCGGTGCGAACTGAATAGGCGTCTAAACCGCAGCAAACCCGAATCTGCTTATTCCGTCCTGCAGCAAGGCCTTTTCGTGCGGTAGGGCTACAATTTCATTTTCCCAACTGAGCAAGCGCATCGCTCTGCCATGAAACCGCAAAAAACCGCAGCCAAGACCGTGAAAAACAAGACCAAACCAGCAGAGTCGGAGGTCGCAGTGACCGCTGGTTTCTCCCTGGAGCCGGTGTACACGGCCTTGCGCAAGCGCTACCCCGCGGCCGCACAGGCCGAAGCAGTGGCCTTTGCCACTGGCTTCTACAAGCGCATGGAGTCGGACGAGTTCCCGCACCACAGCGCTGAAGAGTGGGCCGCTCTCGCGGCTGAGACGCTGGAATTCGCCCGTGCCCGCAAGGCCGGCAAGGCCAACGTCCGCGTGTTCAATCCGACCGCCAAGGCCAATGGTTGGGAATCGCCGCACACCGTGCTGCAGATCGTCAACGACGACATGCCGTTCCTGGTCGACACCGTCACCATGTCGCTGGCCGAGCAGGGCGTGGGCGTCCACGTGCTGGGCCATCCGGTGCTGCACTTCAGTCGCGACAAGGCCGGCAAGCTGCTCAAGGTCGGCGAGGGTGATGCCGAGTCGGTGATGCTGCTGGAGATCGACCGCCAGCCCGCCGAAGCCATGGCCGCCATCGAGCAGGCCATCAACAAGGCGCTGGATGAAGTGCGTGCGATCGTGCGCGACTGGCAGCCGATGAAGGACAAGGCACTGGCGCTGGCCGACGACCTGGGCAGCCGCCAGCTGCCGGTCGACGATGCCTCGCGCAAGGAAGCACAGGAGTTCCTGCGCTGGGCCGCCGACAACCACTTCACCTTCTTCGGCTACCGCGAATACCGCGTCGAGAAGCAGGGCAAGGAAGACGTGCTGGCGCCGCTGAACGACACCGGCCTGGGCCTGATGCGCGGCAAGGACAAGTCCGCCGCCCGTCCGGTCAAGACCCTGGCCGCGCAGGGCCTGAACGCCACGTCCGGGCTGAAGGACGCGCTGATCCTGACCAAGACCAATGCCCGTTCGCGCGTGCACCGCGCCGGCTACATGGACTACATCGGCGTGCTGGAATTCGACGCCAAGGGCAAGATCATCGGCGAGCAGCGCTTCCTTGGCCTGTTCACCTCCAGCGCCTACAACCGCCGCCCGTGGGAAATCCCGCTGGTGCGCCAGCGCCACGAACACGTGATGAAGCAGTCCGGCCTGGCCCCGGCCAGCCACAGTGGCAAGGCGCTGCGCCACATCCTGGAAACCCTGCCGCGCGAAGAGCTGTTCCAGTCCAGCGAGGACGAACTGCTGCGCACCGCGATGGGCGTGCTGGGCCTGCAGGAGCGCGTGCGCAGCCGCCTGTTCCTGCGCCGCGACAAGTACAGCCGTTTCATTTCCGCGCTGGTCTACCTGCCGCGCGAGCGCTTCAACACCGACGTGCGCCTGCGCATCGAGGCCATGCTGAAGGACGCGCTGCACGGTGAGTACGTGGACAGCTCGGTGGTGCTGGGTGAATCGCCGCTGGCCCAGGTGCACCTGATCGTGCGCCCGAAGCCGGGCGAAATGCTCGACGTCGATACCGCCGAACTGGAACAGAAGCTGGCCCAGGTGCTGCGCAACTGGCAGGACGACCTGCGTGAAGCGCTGGTGTCGCGCCATGGCGAAACCGAAGGCCTGCGCATCGCCGCCCGCATCGGCAAGGCGCTGCCGGCCGGCTACATTGAAGACAACAGCACCGCCGTTGCCGCCAACGATGTCAGCCAGCTCGACGCGCTGACCGGCCCGGACGACCTGCGCCTGAGCCTGCAGGCGGTGCCGCGCGAAAGCGGTGATGGCCTGCGCCTGAAGCTGTACCGCCAGCTGGACGACATTCCGCTGTCGGACGCGCTGCCGATGATGGAAAACATGGGCCTGCGCGTGATCGCCGAGCGTCCGTACCGTCTGTCGGTCGACAACGCGCCGGTGTATGTGCAGGACTTCGAAGTCGAATCGACCGCCGGTGCAATCGATGCCGCCAGCGTCGATGAAGCCTTCGGTGAGACCTTCGCCCGCGTCTGGCACGGCGATGCCGAGAATGACGGCTTCAACCGCCTGGTGCTGGCCGCCGGCCTGCACTGGCGCCAGGTCGCCATGCTGCGTGGCTACTGCAAGTACCTGCTGCAGACCGGCGTGCCGTTCTCGCAGGCCTACGTGGAAGGCACCTTCGCCCGTTACCCGCTGCTGGCGCGCCTGCTGGTGGAACTGTTCGAAGCCCGCTTCGATCCGGCCACCGGCCACGAGAGCAAGGATGACATCGCCGCTGGCCAGGCCCAGCTGAAGGCCCACCTCGATGTGCTGGCTGCCGGCGACGAGGCCACCCTGAAGGTCCTCAAGACCGTGGTCGACGCCCGCAAGGGTGATCGCGATGCACAGATGCAGGCCGCGCGTGATGCGCTGCTGAAGCTGATGGACCGCGTGTCCAGCCTGGACGAGGACCGCATCCTGCGCTCGTTCATGGGCGTGATCGACGCGACCCTGCGTACCAGCTACTACCAGACCGATGCCAATGGCCAGCACGGCCATGTCATCAGCTTCAAGTTCGATTCGGCGCTGGTGCCGGACCTGCCCAAGCCGCGCCCGTACCGCGAAATCTTCGTGTACGGCCCGCGCGTGGAAGGTACCCACCTGCGCTTCGGTGCCGTGGCCCGTGGCGGCCTGCGCTGGTCGGACCGCCGCGAGGACTTCCGTACCGAAGTGCTGGGCCTGGTCAAGGCGCAGATGGTGAAGAACACCGTGATCGTGCCGGTCGGCGCCAAGGGTGGCTTCTTCGCCAAGATGCCGCCGGTGAACGGTGATCGCGATGCGGTCTTCGCCAACGGCGTGGCCTGCTACAAGCTGTTCATCCAGGGCCTGCTGGACATCACCGACAACATCGTCAACAACAAGATCGTGCCGCCGGTGGATGTCGTGCGCCACGACATGGACGATCCGTACCTGGTGGTGGCCGCCGACAAGGGCACTGCGACCTTCTCCGACATCGCCAACGGCCTGGCCATCGCGCACGGCTTCTGGATGGGCGATGCCTTCGCCTCCGGCGGTTCGGTGGGTTACGACCACAAGGGCATGGGCATCACCGCACGCGGTGCGTGGGAGTCGGTCAAGCGCCACTTCCGTGCGCTGGGCCGTGACAGCCAGACCCAGGACTTCACCGCGGTCGGCGTCGGCGACATGTCCGGCGACGTGTTCGGCAACGGCATGCTGCTGTCGCGCCATATCCGCCTGGTGGCCGCCTTCGATCACCGCCACATCTTCCTGGACCCGAACCCGGATGCGGCGACCTCGTTCGTCGAGCGTGAGCGCATGTTCACCGTGCCGCGTTCGAGCTGGGCCGACTACGATGCCAAGCTGATCAGCAAGGGCGGCGGCATCTTCCCGCGCAGCCTGAAGTCGATCGAGATCACCCCGCAGGTGCGTGAAGCGCTGGGCCTGGACGACAGCGTCAAGGCGTTGTCGCCGAACGATCTGATGAGCGCGATCCTGAAGGCACCGGTCGACCTGCTGTGGAACGGCGGCATCGGTACCTACGTCAAGGCTGCCAGCGAGCAGCACAGCGATGTCGGCGATCGTGCCAACAATGCGCTGCGCGTGAACGGTGGTGAGCTGCGCTGCAAGGTGGTGGGCGAGGGCGGCAACCTGGGCATGACCCAGCTGGGCCGTATCGAAGCCGCCCAGGCCGGCGTGCTGCTCAACACCGACTTCATCGACAACTCGGCCGGCGTGGATACCTCCGACCATGAAGTCAACATCAAGATCCTGCTCAATGATGTGGTGCGGGCCAAGAAGCTGACCGTTGAACAGCGCAACAAGCTGCTGGCGTCGATGACCGACGAAGTGGCCGAGCTGGTGCTCAACGACAACTACCGCCAGAACCAGGCCCTGAGCCTGATGGAGCGGATGGCGGTCAAGCGCCTGGGCTCCAAGCAGCACTTCATCCGCACCCTGGAACAGCAGGGCCTGCTCGATCGCCAGATCGAGTTCCTGCCGTCCGATGCCGAGCTGTCCCAGCGCAAGGCACGCGGCCAGGGCCTGACCCGTCCGGAACTGTCGGTGCTGCTGTCCTACTCCAAGCTGGTGGCGTTCGCCCAGCTGCTGGATTCGGACATTCCGGAAGACCCGTACCTGTCCAAGGAACTGCAGCGCTACTTCCCGACCCCGCTGCAGAAGAAGTATGCCGACGCGATGGAGCGTCACCGCCTGAAGCGTGAAATCATCGCCACGGCCGTGACCAACCAGACCATCAACCGCATGGGCGCTACCTTCCTGATGCGCATGCAGGAAGACACCGGCCGTTCCATCGCCGAGGTGGCCAAGGCCTACACCATCAGCCGCGAAACGCTGGATGCACGCGCGCTGTGGGCGCAGATCGATGCGCTCGACGGCAAGGTGCCGGAGTCGGTGCAGATCGACGCACTGGAAGTGATCTGGAAGCTGCAGCGTTCGTTCGTGCGCTGGCTGCTGTCGCGCCCGGGCGCGATGCCGGGCATCACCGAAGCGGTCAACCGCTACCAGGGTCCGTTCAACGACATCCGTGTCGCCTCGGGCGTGCTGCCGGATTCGCAGCGTCCGACCTACGAAGCCCTGGTGGCCGAGTGGAAGGAAAAGGGCCTGCCGTCCGCGCTGGCGCAGCAGCTGGCCGAACTGCACTTCCTGGAGCCGGCGTTCGACATCATCGAACTGGCCCGCACCCGCAAGCTGAAGCCGGTGGACGTGTCCAAGGTCCACTTCCGCCTTGGCGACGCCCTGCAGCTGCCGTGGCTGTTCGAGCAGGTCGACGCGCTGGAGGTCAACGGTCGTTGGCACGCGGTGGCACGTGGCGTGCTGCGTGACGAACTGGCGGCCAACCACCGCAACCTGGCCGGCCAGGTGCTGGGCACCAAGGGCAGCAGCGCGGAGGCCAAGGTTGCAGCCTGGATGGGCCGTGACGACAACAGCCTGCGCTTCACCCTGGCGATGCTGGCCGAATTGGCCGAGCAGAAGACCCTGGACTACCCGACCGTCTCGGTCGCGGTGCAGCGCCTGGGCCAGCTGGCGGCACATGGTGCGTAACTGAAGTAGTGCCAGGGCACGCCTGGCATGCGTGAACCGGAACGGCCCCGCGAAAGCGGGGCCGTTCTGTTTCTGCCCTTGACCTTTGCTACCCCCTGACCGGACGCCGACCGTGAGCCTGCCGGTCATCCGCCCCACGGGGTCCAACTCCCGGCGCTCGGTTATGCTCTCCATCAAACCTCCCCGGATCCACCGATGAGCGACACCCCCCGCATCGCTTTCCTGGCCAGCACCACCGAACCGGCGCAGATGGCGCGTGCGGCGATGGTGTCGCGCTATGGCGACTACGCTCCCGAGCAGGCCGACGTGCTGTGCCCACTGGGCGGCGATGGCTTCATGCTGCAGACGCTGCACCGGCACGGGCACCTGGGCAAGCCGGTGTTCGGCATGAAGCTGGGCACCGTCGGCTTCCTGATGAACCAGTACCGCGGCGACGATGACGTGCATGCCCGCATCGCCCGCGCCGAGCCGGCCCATCTGCGCCCGCTGGAAATGGTGGCAATGACCGAATCGGGCACCAGCACCGGTTCGCTGGCGTACAACGATGTCTCGCTGTTGCGCCAGACCCGGCAGGCGGCACACATCGGCATCGACCTCAACGGCCAGGAGCGGGTGGCCGAGCTGATCGGCGACGGCGTGCTGGTGGCCACCCCGGCCGGCAGCACTGCCTACAACTATTCCGCGCATGGCCCGGTGCTGCCGCTGGGTTCGCACACCATCGCCTTGACGCCGTTGGCCCCGTACCGGCCACGGCGCTGGCGCGGCGCGATCCTCAAGGCCGACACCGAGGTGCGCTTCCGCGTGCTCGATCCGTACAAGCGCCCGGTCAGTGTCACCGCCGATTCGCACGAGACCCGTGATGTGGTGGAGGTGACCATCCGCGAGTCGAAGGACCGCCGGGTGACGCTGCTGTTCGACCCGGAGCACAATCTGGAAGACCGGATCCTGAGCGAACAGTTCGTTTTTTGAGGACAATAGGCCGCCGGCCCCGCCGACCGCTTGAAGGACCCCCACCGATGGGCGACAACTCCCCCCGTTTGCTGACCGTCGCGGTGACCTCGCGCGCGCTGTTCGATCTGGAAGAAAGCCATGCGCTGTTCGAGAGCGATGGCGTGGCGGCCTATGCCGAATTCCAGCGCCAGCATGAGGACGACATCCTCGGCCCGGGCGTGGCCTTTCCGGTGGTGCGCAAGCTGCTGGCGCTGAACCAGGGCGCCAGCCCGGAGAACCCGCGGGTCGAGGTGATCCTGTTGTCGCGCAACTCGGCCGATACCGGCCTGCGCATTTTCAATTCGATCCAGCACTACGGCCTGGGCATCATCCGCGCGACGTTCACCGCCGGCGAGCCGACCTGGCCGTATGTGAAGCCGTTCGGTACCGACCTGTTCCTGTCGGCCAACCCGGAATCGGTGCGCAGCGCGCTGCGCCACGGCATCGCCGCAGCGACGATCCTGCCCAAGCCACCGGGTGAGACCGCGGCGGCGGCAGCCGACCAGATCGACATCGGCCGCCCGGCCGGCCAGCTGCGCATCGCCTTCGACGGCGACGCGGTGATCTTCGGCGATGAAAGCGAGCGCATCTCGCGCGAACAGGGCGTGGAAGCGTTCGGCCGCCACGAGCGCGAGCGGGCGCGCGAGCCACTGAGCGGCGGTCCGTTCCGTGGTTTCCTGTCGGCCCTGCATACGCTGCAGGAAGTGTTCCCGGCCGGGGAAAGCGCACCGATCCGCACCGCGCTGGTCACCGCGCGTTCGGCGCCGGCGCACGAGCGGGTGATCCGCACCCTGCGTGAGTGGGGCGTGCGCCTGGATGAGGCGCTGTTCCTCGGTGGGCGCCACAAGGGGCCGTTCCTGCAGGCCTTCGGTGCCGACATCTTCTTCGACGATTCACAGCACAACATCGACAGCGCGCGCGAACACGTGGCCGCCGGTCACGTCCCGCACGGTGTCGCCAACGAGGGGTGACCATCGCCGGGCCCTGCCCGGCGAGCGCAGGGCAGCGGGGCTACGGGCTGCCCGACATCCCCAACTGCAGGTCCACCACCTTCCAGCGCAGGCCCCGCGGTTCCAGCACGACCTTCAATGGCGGCTGGCCGGGGCCGCGATCGACGTCGATCACGAAGCGGTCCAGCGCTTCGAAATGGTGCTCGGCGTTCTTCAATGGCCGCGCCGGCTCGGTCGGGCCGAAGGCATCGCCGCCCTGCAGCTCATTGCGGCCGCGCTTCCACAGCACGTGGCCCTGCAGCATCGCGCCGATCCCGGCCGGGGTGACCATGGTGTCCACGGCGGCACCACCCAGCTGGTCGCCCAGGCCGTAGAGGAGGGCGCCGAATGGGCTGGCCGCCACATCCGGACCGGCCTGGCGTACCAGGTAGTCGTTGAGCTGGGCGCGCAGGCTGCTGCGAACGCGCGGGAAGTCCACGTAGCGCTCAAGGCGCGCGGTGTCACGCTGCTCGATGGCTTTGGACAGGCCGTTGACGGCCATGTAGGGGCCACCAAACCACCAGGCCGCCAGTGCCAGGACCAGCAGGATTGCGAGGGCAGTGAGCTTTTTCATGCCCCCAGACTGCCGCAACAGCGGCCGTGCCGGGTGAAGACTCAATGACTGGGGGAGCCGCGGCCATCTCCGAAGGCGTCCACCAGTTGCTGGCGCTCGGCAGCGCTCAGCGCCTCCGGCCGTGTGGCCAGCACTTCATCCAGGCTGCCGATGCGGGTGGTGCCGAGGATCCCGCTGGCCACGCCGGGGTGGCCCAGCGCGTAGGCGAAGGCGGTCTGCGCCGGGCGCTGGCTGTTGATCGCGGCCACGGCGCTGCGCATGCTGCGGGCGCTGTGCATCAGTTGCCGGCTGCTGGGTTTGAGCCAGGCACGCGCCAGGTACCAACCATCGGCCAGCCGCGGCAGGCGCGGGCGCGCGGGCAGCAGGTGGCCCTGTGCCAGCACCGTGCCTGCCAGCACCCCGATGCCGGCGGCGTGCAGCTGGTCGATCAGCGGTTCGCGGTCCTGCTGCAGGGCGTTGTAGTCCAGCAGCACCACATCGAAGGCGGTGGGGTGGGCGATCATCCAGCGCAAGGTCGATGCGGAGTGGGTGTTGATGCCGGTGTGCCGGATCAGGCCACGCTCGCGCAGGCGTTGCAGCGCGGCCAGCAGATCGTCGTTGATGTCGTGTTCGCTGGCGCCATGCAGCTGGTAGATGTCCAGATGGTCCAGGCCGAGGTTGCGCAGCGAGGCTTCGCAACTGGCGGTGATGGCCGCAGGCGAGAAGTTGCGCTGCTCGGCACCGCTGATGCCGGCCTGGCCGGTCAGCGTGCCGCCCTTGCTGGAGATCACCAGCGCATCGCGCGGGTAGTGCTTCAGCAGCGGGCGAAGAATGCGGCCCAGGCGCGGCTCGGCATGGAAGCCGGAGTAGTTGTGCCCGGTGTCCAGCAGGTTCACGCCATGGGCCAATGCATGGGCGACCACGGCTGCCGCCGACGCTTCGGGAAAGCGGCGATGGCCCCAGAACCCGGAGCAACCCAGGCCGACCGGTGAAACCGCCAGGCCTGTACGGCCCAGCACTCGCCGCTGGCGCGCCAGCGCAGACTGCGGCGACATCAGAATTCCAGGTCCAATGCCGCGCACAGGTAGTCGACGAACGGGCCCAGCCCGGCCAGGTCCTTGCCCAGCGTGGACAACAGGCGCGGCCCGGTCATCGTGGCGTCGTCCAGCGAGCGCCACATCACCCAGTTGCGATGCTTGAGGTCGTCGATGAACTCGAAGTCGGCCGGGAAGCCGCGCGGCGGGCGCACCAGCTTCTCGCTTTCCTCAAAATCGAAGCGCTTGCGCAGGGCCGGTGCATGCGCGGCGGCCTTCCAGCTGCCCGGGTTGTCGAGGATGAAATGGCGCACGCGGCGCTGGGTCTCCGGCTCCGGGTGCCACAGGCCTGCGCCGACAAAGCTCTCGCCCGGCTGCAGATGCACGTAGAACGAGGGCGCGGCCACTTCGCGGCGGCGCTCATGGAACAGACGCGCGCCCTGCCAGGTCTTGTAGGGCGACTTGTCGTTGGAAAAACGTGCGTCGCGATGGATGCGGAACAGCGAGCCACCGACGCCGCGGGTATCGGCGCGGAAGTGCTCGCTGACCTCGGCCAGCGCCGGTTGCAGATCGCCCAGCAGGCGCAGGAACGGCTGCCGCACGTGGTCTTCGTACTGCTGGCGGTGGTCGTTGAACCAGGCCTTGTCGTTGTGCCGCGCGAGGCTGCGCAGGAACCTGAAGCTGGCGTCCGAGAAATAGGTACTCACAACGTCTCCTGCAGATGTTGGCCCCAGTCACGCAGCGATTGCAGCAGGGCCTGGCGCCGCGCGTCGTCGGGCGCATCGGCGGCCAGTGCATCGAGCTGCTGCCAGTACTGGGGCAGGTTGAGTTCGCCCAGGCCGCTGTCTCCGAGCAGGCGTTGGCGGCGGTAATCCTGCCAGCGTTCGCGTTCAGCCGGCGCGAGGCTGCCAGGATGGTTGCGCGCGCGGTAGCGGAACAGCAGCTCGGGCAGGCGTGGGTCGCGGAAGCGGCCTTCCAGCGCGGCCAGCTGTTCCGGCGCGATGGTGCGGGCCAGCGCAAGCAGCGGCTTGTCGCCGTTGCCGAGGAAACCGTCATACAGCGAGGCATCGACGTCGGCCACGGTGGCCGCGCGCGGCTGGTTGTAGACCTGGCGCGCCTTCTCGGCCAGCTGCGGGGCGAACGCGCGCAGGCGCTCGACCTTGGCCTCGATGGCCGCCACGTCCAGGCCCAGCCGCGCATGGTCATCGGCACGCAGGTGGTTCCAGGCGATCAGTGCCGGCACCTTGTTCACATGCACTTCCTTCAGCGGCACCCGTGCCACGCCCTCGGGCAGTTCGCTGGCGCGCATGTACAGCCGCTGCGCGATCACCTCGGCGGGCAGTTCCAGCAGGTCGTCGATGTCGCCGTCCAGGTCGAACACGATCACCCGATTGTTGATGGTCGGGTGCACCGCCAGCGGCAGCACCGGCGCCGCGCACAGGCGGCTGGCCGGGTAGCGCATGGAGATATGCAGCACCGGCTTGAGCGCGGCCACATCCAGCAGGCTGCCGACGAAGCGCTTGTCGCGCAGTTTCAGTGCGTAGTCCCACAGGCGCGGTTGCGACTGCTTGAACAGGCGCGCCATGCCGATGGTGGCGCGCACGTCCGAAAGCGCTTCGTGCGCATCGCCTTCGCGCACGTGGTTGGCTTCGGCCAGATGTTCCAGCTTGAACGAGGTGGCGCCGTCCTCGCGCAGCGGCCACTGGATGCCATCGGGGCGCATCGCGCGCATCAGCCGCAGCATGTCCAGCAGGTCCCAGCGCGAATTGCCGTTGCGCCACTCGCGCTCGTACGGGTCGTGGAAGTTGCGGAACAGGCCGTAGCGGACGAACTCGTCATCGAAGCGCAGCGTGTTGTAGCCCAGTGCGCAGGTGCTGGGCCGCGACAGCAGTTCATTGATGCGGTCGAACGCCTCGGCCTCGCTGATGCCTTCAGCCAGGGCCTGCTGCGGTGTGATGCCGGTGACCAGGGTGGCCATCGGCGAGGGCAGCAGGTCATCGGCCGGGCGCACGAAGAAGCTGACCGGGGTATCGATCTCGTTGAGGTCGGCGTCGGTGCGGATCGCCGCGAACTGCGAGATGCGGGTGCGCCGTGGATCCTGGCCGAAGGTTTCCAGGTCGTAGAACAGGAAGCTGTCAGCCATCAGTGCGCGCCCTCCAGCACCGGCAGCTGCGCATGGATCTGCGCTTCCAGTGCAGCCCAGTCGATGTTGTCCAGTGAATCGTGGCCGGCAGTGGCCGCCACCAGCATGTCGCGCTGCAGTTCGGTGCGGCGCAGTGCTTCGGCATACGGCGTGTGCAGGAAGGTGACCATGGTGTAGTGCGGCACGAAGCGGGTCGGCCAGCGCCGCTGCAGCTCCTGCTCCAGCTCGCGTTGCAGCAGGAACGCAGGATCGGCCACGCGGTCGCGCATTTCCAGATAGTTCTCCAGCGCCATCTGCTGGATGGCACGTGCGTTCGGCTTGCGCTCGCTCTCGAACGCCGCGAAGGCGCCTTCCAGGTCATCCGCTTCCATCAGATGGCGGGCCAGTGCCACGCAGTCCTCGAAGGCGCAGTTCATGCCCTGGCCGTGGAACGGCACCATGGCATGGGCGGCATCGCCGATCAGCACCGCGCGGCCCTGCTGGTGCCAGCGTTCCAGGGTGAGCGTGCCGAGCAGGCCCGGCGGGTGCTGTTCCCAGTCTGTGCGCAGGTTCGGGATCAGCGGCAGGGTATCGGCGAACTCGTGCGCGAACAGTGCTTCGGCCTGCGTTCCGGTGTTGACCGTGGCGAAGCTGGGATCGCCCTGGTTGGGCAGGAACAGGGTGACGGTGAAGGTGCCTTCGTGGTTGGGCAGGGCGATGCACATGTAGTGGCCGCGCGGCCAGATGTGCAGCGCATTGCGTTCGATACGGAAGCTGCCATCGGCGGCCGGCGGAATCTCCAGCTCCTTGTAGGAGTGGTCGAGGAAGGCGATGTCCTCGCCCAGCGGTGCGCGCCGGTTCATCGCCGCCCGCAGCGCCGAGCCGGCGCCGTCTGCACCGATCAGTGTGTCGAAGTGGATGTCATGCGGGCTGTCATCGCGGTCGTCGATGAAGCGTGCGTAGCCGGCATCGAAATCCACGGTATGCAGGCGGCGGTGGAAGTGTACGGTGGCACCGGCCTGTTCGGCCAGCTCCAGCAGCGTGGTGTTGAGGTCGCTGCGGTGGATCGACCAGATCACTTCGCTGTCATCGCGGCCATAGCGCTGCAGCTGCGGCTCGCCTTCGCGCGGGTGCACCATGCGCCCACGCATCATCACCGCGCGCGCCATCACCTCGTCCTCCACGCCGGCCTGGCGCAGTGCGTTGCGTCCGCGCTCGGCCAGGGCCAGGTTGATCGAACGGCCGCTCTCGTAATCGGCGATGCGCGGATCGCCGCGGCGTTCGTACAGGGTGATGCGCCAGCCCTGGCGTGAGAGCAGGATGGCCAGCAGGGATCCGGCCAGGCCGGCGCCGATAATGCTCAACGAGCGGGAAGCGTGTGCGATCAACGAACTGTCCAGCAGTAGGGGAGGGGCGGCTCAGAGGCCGGCCCAGGCTTCCACTTCCTCGACGAAATGGTGCACGTCCAGGTAGCGGTTGTAGAGCGGGGTGGGCGAGATGCGGATGACATCGGGTTCGCGCCAGTCGCCGAGCACGCCGATGCCGCGCAGGTGTTCGAACAGCGCACGGCCACGCTCGCGGCCACCGATCACGCGCAGCGACAGCTGGCAACCACGACGCTGCGGCTCGGCCGGGGTGATGATGTCCAGCACGTTGGACAGGCGCGCACGCACCAGTGCCTCGAGCATGCCGGTCAACGCCAGCGACTTGCTGCGCAGCGCGTCCATGCCGGCACGCTCGAACAGGTCCAGCGAGGCACGCAGTGGTGCCAGTCCGAGGATCGGCGGATTGCTCAGCTGCCAGCCTTCTGCGCCGATGGCCGGGGTGAACTGCGGCGCCATCTGGAAGCGGGTGCTCTCTTCGTGGCCCCACCAGCCGGCAAAGCGCGGCAGCGTGGTGTCGCGGTGGTGGCGCTCGTGCACGAACGCGCCGGCAACCGCGCCCGGGCCGCTGTTGAGGTACTTGTAGTGGCACCACACGGCGAAATCGGGGGCCACCTCATGCAGGCGCAGTGGCAGGTTGCCCACCGAATGCGCCAGGTCGAAGCCGATGCGCGCGCCCTGCAGTCGCGCCGCGCGGGTGATCGCGTCCAGGTCGAAGGCCTGGCCGGTGCGGTACTGCACGCCCGGCCACAGCACCAGCGCCAGGCGCGGGCCGTGTTCGGCGATGGCGCGTTCGATTGCCACCTGCGAGATCGTGCCATTGGGCTCATCCGGCTGTACCTCCACCAGGCACTCGGTGGGGTCGAAGCCGTGGAAGCGGATCTGTGCCTCAACGGCATGGCGATCGGTGGGGAACGCGCCGGCTTCCATCAGGATCACCGGGCGCTCGATCGTCGGCCTGTAGAAGCTGACCATCATCAGGTGCAGGTTCACGCTCAGCGTGTTCATGGCCACCACTTCGCTGGGCAGTGCACCGACCACGCGGGCCAGCTGCGCGCTCACCAGGCGGTGGTAGGACAGCCACTGCGTGGGGCCGGTGAAGTGGCCTTCCACCGCCAGCTCGCCCCATTGCTTCATCACCTCCTGTACCGCGGCCTGCGCACCGCGCGGCTGCAGGCCCAGCGAGTTGCCGACGAAGTAGGTCTGTTCGCCGCCGCCATGGCGCGGAATCAGGAATTCGTTACGCAGCGGGCGCAGCGGATCGGCGGCGTCCAGGGCAATGGCGTGGGTGCGGCTGAGCAGGTCGGACATGGTTGGCAACAGGCTGCAACGGGACGGCCAGTGTAGCGCCTGGGATGGCGCACCCGGTGGCAGGGATGCGTGCATGCCGCCGAACCTGTAGAGCCGAGCCCATGCTCGGCTGCGCGGGCCCACAGCCGAGCATGGGCTCGGCTCTACAGGGGCAGGAGATCAGCCCGCCGCCGGCGCCGGTAACGGGTCCACGTGCCCGCACTGGCTGCAGGTGCGCAGTTCAAGGCTGGCCTGGTATCTGGCAAAGACCTTGGGCAGATCGGTCTCGATGTTCTGCAGCGTGAAGTACTCTTCGTAGAGCTTGTGGTTGCAGCGCTCGCAGTGCCAGATCACGCCGTCACGTTCATGTGGCAGGCGCTTGCGTTCGACCACCAGGCCGACACCGCCGGGCGGGCGCCGCGGCGAGTGCGGCACCTTGCCCGGCAGCAGGAAGATCTCGCCGGCGCGGATGGGGATGTCGCGCACCGCGCCGTCTTCCTGCACCTTCAGCACCATCTCGCCCTCGAGCTGGTAGAACCACTCCGGGCCCTCGTCGTAGTGGTAGTCGGTGCGCGAGTTCGGCCCACCCACCACCATCACGATGAAGTCGCCGTTGTCGATCATCTTGTTGCCCACCGGCGGTTTCAGCAGGTGGCGATGTTCTTCGATCCAGGCGTGCAGGTTGATCGGCGAGGCGAGCATGGTCGTGGTCCGTAGTGAGGTCAGTCGCGCCGGCCCTGGCGCGGCACGTAGGACAGGGCCTTTTCGTAGGCCGGCTTGAGCTCTTCCGGTGCACCGACGTCGATGCCCATCTCGCTGACCCGGCCGTCTTTCAGGCTGTAGACCCAGCCGTGCACCATCAGCTTCTGGCCGCGCGCCCAGGCGTCCTCGACGATGGTCGAGCGGCACAGGTTGGCGACCTGCTCGATCACGTTCAGTTCGCACAGGCGTGCATGCTTCAGCTCGTCATCCTCGATCGCATCGAGGATGCCCTGGTGCTTCTGCACGACATCGCCGACGTGGCGCAGCCAGTTGTCGGCCAGTCCGACGCGGGTGTTGTGCAGGCAGGCATGCACGCCGCCGCAGCCGTAGTGGCCGACGATCAGGATGTGCTTCACCTTCAGCTGGTCCACCGCGTACTGCACCACGCTCAGGCAGTTCAGGTCGCTGTGCGCCACCACGTTGGCGACGTTGCGATGCACGAAGACTTCACCCGGTGCCATGCCGATGATCTGGTTGGCCGGCACGCGCGAGTCGGAGCAGCCGATCCACAGGTATTCCGGATGCTGCTGCTTGGCCAGCTGGTGGAAGAACTCCGGATCTTCCTGGGCGATGCGGTCGGCCCAGTCGCGGTTGTTCTGCAGCAGGCGATGGATGTCTTTCATGTGCGGTATCCCTGGCGTCGGGTGGGGGCTCGCCGCAGCCATCCGGCCGCAGCGTCGCGGGAACAGGGGCGATCAGTCGCTGCGGGCAGCCTGTTCGCGGTGCCAGCGCATCCATTGCGCCAGCTCCTGGTAAGAAGGGGTGGCCAGTGCCTCCAGCGCGGCGATCACCGCCTGCTGGTTGGCCTCCGGATGGTTCTGGCTGAGCTTGAGCTTCAACTGCACGTGCTCGACCTGGAAGCGGAAGCCGACGATCGCGCGCAGCTCAGGGCCATGCTCGGCGCGCGTGGCATCGAACTGCCAGGCCTGGCCGACGCTGGCTTCGAAACGGTCGCTGATCGCTCCGACCAGATCGGCCAGCGCAGCGGTATCGTCGAATGTCTGCAGCTGGCCACGCAGTTCGGCGGCGGCGTAGTTCCAGGTCGGCACCCGCGCGGCCGGTTCCTTGTCCGGATACCAGCTGGCAGACACATAGCCATGCGGGCCATCGACCAGCACCTTGGCCGCGCCGCGATAACGTGATTGCGGGTTGGCGCGGGCCCAGTGGCCGCGCAGTTCGATGCGGTCACCGTCACGCTGGTACAGCACCGGCATCCGGGTCAGTTCGGGTAGGCCATCGCTGCCGGGGGTGAGTACGGTGACGAACGGGTCGCGCGCCAGCAGTCGGTCCAGCCAGAGCAGGTCGGTCTCGGCGAAGGCGCGCGGGGTGAACATGTCCGGCTCAGGCGCGCCCGCCGAGCGACTGCACCATGCGGCCACGCAGGCCTTCGTCACCGTCGGCGTGCGGCGGCTGCACCTCGTGCAGGCTGAAGCCGCGCACAAGCGCGTCTTCCTCGTCCAGGCCGTCGAACTCGACGAATTCGGCGTCGAACAGCTGCGCGCGGGCGGTGTCCTCGCTGTCGTAGCTGAGAGTGTTGCCATCGCTGTCGAGCACTTCGGCGGTGCCGGCCGGACGCACGCGCAGGCGGGCCCAGATCAGGGTGTTGCCGAGGCTGGCAAGCCACCAGCTGTCGCGCGAGGCGGTGATGTCATTCATGAGCGTATTACCAGAGCGAGGCCAGCCAGAGCAGGGCGGCCATGCCCAGTCCAGCCAGCAGGGTCAGCAGCGATACCCAGGCCGGTGTCGCCAGCCCGGACAGCGAGCGGTCCGGCTGCTGGCGATAGTCGCGGCGCAACAGCCAGCCCAGGGCGTCGGGCTTGAGGAAGGCGCCGCTGCCGAAGCGCGCGGCGAGCGCCGGATGGCGATCGCGCACGTGCACCAGGGTCAGCGGCCAGAAGATCACGAAGGCACTGAACCCGGCCACTGCAACGCCGACGAAACAGAGGGCGAAGAACAGGGTCATGGGGGCAGTACCTCCGTGCTCGTGTGGGTTTAGAAGTCCGCGCTGCCCGGGGCGCGCGGGTAGGGGATCGCATCGCGGATGTTGGACAGCCCGCAGACGTAGACCACCAGGCGTTCAAAGCCGAGGCCGAAGCCGGCGTGCGGCACCGAGCCATAGCGGCGGAAATCGCGGTACCAGCTGTAGTGCTCGCGATCCAGACCGAACTGGGCCATGCGCGCATCCAGCACATCCAGGCGCTCTTCGCGCTGGCTGCCGCCGATGATCTCGCCGATGCCCGGGGCCAGCACGTCCATCGCGGCAACGGTCTTGCCGTCGTCGTTCAGGCGCATGTAGAAGGCCTTGATGTGCTCCGGATAGTTGGTCACCACCACCGGGCGGCCGACGTGTTCCTCGGTCAGCCAGCGCTCGTGTTCGGTCTGCAGGTCCAGGCCCCATTCGACCGGGAAGTCGAACTTTTTGCCGGACTTCTGCAGCAGGCTGACCGCATCGGTGTAGTCGATGCGCTCGAACGGTGCATTGATGAAGTCTTCCAGCTTGGTGATCGCGTTCTTGTCCACGCGCTCGGCGATGAAGGCCAGATCGTCGCCACGCTCGTTCAGCACCGCGCGGAACAGGTACTTCAGGAACTCTTCGGCCAGGCGCGCGTCTTCGGCCAGGTCGGCGAAGGCGATTTCCGGCTCGATCATCCAGAACTCCGCCAGGTGGCGGGTGGTGTGGCTGTTCTCGGCGCGGAAGGTCGGGCCGAAGGTGTAGACCTTGCTCAGCGCCAGGCAGTAGGCCTCGACGTTCAGCTGGCCGGACACGGTCAGGAAGGTTTCCTTGCCGAAGAAGTCGCGGCTGAAATCGATCGCGCCCTTCTCGTCGCGCGGCAGGTTCACCATGTCCAGGGTGGACACGCGGAACATCTGGCCGGCGCCTTCGGCGTCGGAGGTGGTGATGATCGGGGTGCTGATCCAGTTGAAGCCGTTCTCGTGGAAGAAACGGTGCACGGCCTGGGCCAGGCAGTTGCGGATGCGGGTGACCGCGCCGAACAGGTTGGTGCGCGGGCGCAGGTGCGCCACTTCGCGCAGGAACTCCGGCGACATCGGCTTGGGCTGGATCGGGTAGGTCAGCGGGTCTTCCACCCAGCCGACCACTTCCAGCGCACTGGCCTGGATCTCGAACGACTGGCCCTTGCCCTGCGACTTCACCAGGGTGCCGGTGGCGATGACCGAGCAGCCGCTGGTCAGGCGCTTGATCTCGTCGAAGTTGGCCAGGGTGTCGTTGGCCACGACCTGGATCGGGGCGAAGCAGGAGCCGTCGCTCACATTCACGAAGGCCAGATTCGCTGAACCGCGCACCGTGCGCACCCATCCGCGTACCGTGACTTCGCCGCCTTCCGGGATCTTCCCGGCAAGCGCATGTTCAACGCTGACCACCGTCATGACTTGAATCCTCTGCTGATCGACTCGATCTGTGAACACGGGAGTTTACCGGTTGCAGCGTTCCGCTTGCGAGGCATTTTTCGTGGCAACGGCTCCTTATAATGTCCCCGTACCTCTGGAGTAGCCCCATGGCCGTCAGCCTGACCCCCATTGCCTTCGAGCGCGTGCAGCGCTTTGTCGCCCAGACCCCCGGCGCGCTCGGCCTGCGCTTCGGCGTGACCAAGACCGGCTGTTCCGGCTGGGGCCACGTGACCGACCTGGCCCGCGACGAGCGCGAGGGCGACACCGTGTTCGACCAGGACGGCGTGAAGATCTATGTCGACGCCAAGAGCCTGGCGCTGGTGGACGGCACCGTGATCGACTTCGGCAAGCACGGGCTGAGCGAGACGTTCACGTTCAGCAACCCCAATGCCACGGCCGAGTGCGGTTGCGGCGAGAGCTTCACCACCGACGCCGACAAGGCCTGACGCACGGCCCGGCGCCCGCCTGGAAGGTGCCGACCTTGGTCGGCACGAAGGCCCCACGGATGGAGCGCCCGGTTTTCACCTATCACCCCAACGCCTACGCGACCGCCTTCGAAGCGGCCGATGGGTCTGAGGCGGCTGCGGCCAGCCGCGGACGCTGCGCTGCCGCGGGCCGTTCTACACCGCTGGCGAGGACCTGCTGCCCATTCGGGATCAGGTCCGGCCGGACGTGGCCGAGGTCAACCCGGGCGACGCCGGCTGGGTGCTGGAACACCTGACCCGAGAAGGTGAGTGCCTGGAGCGCGGCCAGCACCGCCTTCACGTCGATCTGGGCTGAGTACGCTCGCCGGGCATGGCCCGGCGCTACCTGCCTAGGGTAGCTGCCGACCTTGGTCGGCACGGCGGCATGGGCCGCCTGGTTGCCCGCCACGCCCATCTACGCCATAATGCGCGGCTTCCTGCCTCCCTGGCGGGAATCCTTGCCCCACCGCGGTCTCAACGGCGGGGGGCTGTCCGGCCGCAAGGCCACATCCGAAAGGTAGAAAAAACATGAGTCGTCATTACGAAATCGTGTTCATGGTCCACCCGGACCAGAGCGAGCAGGTCCCGGCCATGATCGAGCGCTACAAGTCGCTGGTCGAGAACGGCAACGGCACCATCCACCGTCTGGAAGACTGGGGCCGCCGCCAGCTGGCGTACCCGATCCAGAACCTGGTGAAGGCCCACTACGTGCTGATGAACATCGAAGCCGACCAGACCGTTCTGAACGAGCTGACCGAAAGCTTCCGCTTCAACGACGCCGTGCTGCGCAACCTGGTCATCAAGCGTGACGAGGCTGACACCGAGCAGTCGCTGATCATGAAGAGCAAGGACGAGAAGGGTGACAAGCCGGAGCGCGGTGAGCGCCGTCGTCGTGACGACGAAGAAGGCGAGTCCACCACCACCGCTGACAACGAAGCCGGCGACGACGCCGCTTCTGCCGCCTAAGGAGCCTTCCCATGTCCAAGTTCTTCCGTCGCCGCAAGTTCTGCAAGTTCACGGCTGAAGGTGTGAAGGAGATCGACTACAAGGATCTCAACACCCTGCGCCAGTACCTGACCGAGAACGGCAAGATCGTGCCGAGCCGCGTCACCGGTACCAAGTCGAAGTACCAGCGCCAGCTGGCGACCGCCGTCAAGCGCGCTCGCTTCCTGGCCCTGATCCCGTACACCGACAACCACGACGTCTGATGCCGGCGGGGCGGCCCGGTGCCGCCCCCGCTGTGCCAGCTATTCGGACAGCCTTTGTTGCGGGGCATCGCCTCGCTAACGAATAACTCATCTGGAGCAATACCATGCAGCTGATCCTCCTGCAGAAAGTCACCAACCTCGGCAACCTGGGCGACCTGGTTGATGTGAAGCCGGGCTACGGCCGCAACTTCCTCGTGCCGCAGGGCAAGGCCGTGCCGGCCACCGAGAGCAACAAGGCCGAGTTCGAAGCCAAGCGCGCCGAATACGAAGCCAAGGCCCAGGCCATCCACGCCGACGCTGAGAGCCGCAAGGCCAAGCTGGAAGGCGCGAGCGTGACCATCGCCGCCAATGCTTCGACCGAAGGCAAGCTGTACGGCTCGGTCGGCCCGCGCGATATCGCCGAAGCCTTCACCGCTGCCGGCCTGCCGCTGGAAAAGAGCGAAGTGATCCTGGGCGAAGGTGCTTACCGCAACATCGGCGAGTACGACGTGCTGGTTCACCTGCACGCCGACGTCGAGACCACCGTCAAGGTCGTCATCGTCGCCGAAGCCTGATGCCACGCCGCAAGGCCTGGCATCACCGCAGAACGGGCGCCCGCAAGGGTGCCCGTTTTGTTTTGTGGGCCCGGCCGCTGGCTGGAAGCGGGCCCGGACTCCACCCCCATTCGTAGAACACGGCCACATCGGTATACTCAAGGCGTCACACCTGTTCCACGGCCAGCGATCCCAGCAGGATCAATGACTTGGAGGGTAAATGCAGGCCGCTCGCCGGCCCCAGTCCGGAACCTCTATGCGTCTTTCCACGATCAAGCTGTCCGGCTTCAAGTCGTTCGTCGATCCGACCACCCTGCACCTGCCGACCAACATGACCGGCGTGGTGGGGCCCAATGGCTGCGGCAAGTCGAACATCATCGATGCCGTGCGCTGGGTCATGGGCGAGAGTTCGGCCAGCCGCCTGCGCGGCGACTCGCTGACCGACGTGATCTTCTCCGGTTCCAACGCCCGCAAGCCGGTCTCGCAGGCGACCGTCGAGCTGATCTTCGACAACTCGGATCACACGATTTCCGGCGAGTACGCCTCGTTCAACGAAATCTCGGTCAAGCGCACGGTCAGCCGCGACGGCACCAGCAACTACTACCTCAACGGCACCAAGTGCCGCCGCCGCGACATCACCGACCTGTTCCTCGGTACCGGCCTGGGCCCGCGCAGCTACTCGATCATCGAGCAGGGCATGATCAGCCAGATCATCGAGGCGCGCCCGGAAGACCTGCGCGTGTACCTGGAAGAGGCCGCCGGCATCTCCAAGTACAAGGAGCGCCGCAAGGAGACCGAGACCCGCATCCGCCACACCCGCGAGAACCTGGACCGGCTGGGTGACCTGCGCGACGAGATCAGCAAACAGCTGGAACACCTCAAGCGCCAGGCCAGGCAGGCCGAGCAGTACCAGGCGCTGCAGGAAGAGCGCCGGGTCAAGGATGCCGAGTGGAAGGCGCTGGAGTTCCGGGGCCTGGACGGTCGCCTGTCGAAGCTGCGCGAAGGGCTGTCGCAGGAAGAGACCCGGCTGCAGCAGCTGATTGCTGACCAGCGCGACGCCGAGGCCCGTATCGAGACCTCGCGCGTGCGCCGCGAAGAGGCTGCCGATGCGCTCAACACCGCACAGGCGGCGGTCTACCAGGTGGGCAGCACGCTGGCGCGCCTGGAGCAGCAGATCCAGCATCAGCGCGAGCTGTCGCAGCGCCTGCACAAGGCGCGCGATGAAACGCAGCAGGCGCTGGCCGAACTGGGCCAGCACATCAGCGGCGATGAGGCCAGGCTGGGCGTGCTGCGCGAGGCGGTGGAGGCCGCGAGTCCGCAGCTGGAAGCGCTGCAGGAAGAGAACGAGATCAAGCAGGAAAGCCTGCGCGAGGCCGAGGACCGTCTGGCCGGCTGGCAGCAGCGCTGGGAACAGCACACCTCGCAGAGTTCGGAAGCTTCGCGCGCCGGCGATGTCGAGCGCACCCGCGTGGACTACCTGGACAAGCAGATCCTCGACGCCGACCGCCGCCGCGAGGCGCTGGCCGCCGAGCGCGCCGGGCTGGACGTGGATGCGCTGGAAGAAGCCTTCGAGCAGCTGCACCTGCAGCACGACACGCAGAAGACCGCACTGGATGAGCTGACCGAGGAAGTCGAGCAGCGCAAGGAAGGTGTCGCCGCCGTGCAGGAACAGCAGCGTGCGGGCCAGAACGAACTGGCCGAGCTGCGCAAGCAGGCCAACGCCCTGCGCGGCAGGCTGGCATCGCTGGAAACCCTGCAGCAGGCCGCGCTTGGCCAGGAGCAGGGCGCGGCCGTCGCCTGGCTGAAGGCCCGTGGGCTGGATTCGGCGGCACGCGTCGGCGAGCGCCTGGAGGTCGATGCCGGCTGGGAAAACGCAGTGGAAAGCGCACTCGGCGAGCTGATCGAGGGCGTGCTGGTCGATGACCCGGGCCGCTTGGTCGATGCACTGGGCGAACTCGGCGAGGGTCATATCGCGCTGGTTGCCCATGACGATGCCGAGCTGAAGGTCGCGCCGACCTCGCTGGCCACACGCGTGCGCGGCCCGGCGGCGATCCGCCGGCTGCTGGCGCCTCTGCATGGCGCCCGGGATCTGGCCGAGGCCAAGGCGCTGCAGGCCGGCCTGCCTGAGGGCGATTCGATCATCACCCAGGGTGGCGAACGCCTGGGCCAGGGCTGGCTGCGGGTGTCGCGCTCCGGTGCGGCCCAGCAGGGTGCACTGCTGCGCGAACGCGAGATCAACGAGCTGCGCGAGCAGATCGAGCAGCTGCAGGAGCGCGAGGCCGCGCTGGAAGAGCAGCTGTCGGGCTTCCGCGAGCAGTTGCTGGCGGCCGAGCAGCAGCGCGAGGACGCGCAGCGCACGCTGTACCAGGCGCATCGTGCGGTGTCCGAACTGGCTGGCCAGTTGCAGGGCCAGCAGGGCAAGGTCGAGGCCGCGCGCACCCGCATCGATCGCATCGAAGGCGAACTGAAGCAGCTGCAGGAAACGCTGGAAGCCAACAGCGAGCAGGCGCGTGAAGCCCGTTCGCGGCTGGAGAACGCGGTCAGCAGCATGGGCGATCTGGAGTCGACCCGGCAGCGGCTGGAAGGCGAACGCCGCCAGCTGACCGAGGCCCGCGACCTCGCACGCGATGCCGCACGTGGGGTGCGCGAGCGCGCGCATTCGCTGGCCCTGACCCTGGAATCGCAGCGGGCGCAGCTGGCGTCACTCGGCCAGGCACTGGAGCGCATGGGCACCCAGCGTGGCCAGCTCGATTCGCGCCTGGGTGAGCTGCACCTGCAGCTGGATGAAGGTGATTCACCGGTCGAATCGCTGCAGGCCGAGCACCAGAATGCGCTGGAAGAACGCGTGCGCGCCGACCGCGTGCTGACCGAGGCGCGCACGCTGCTCGATGGCATCGACGCCGAGCTGCGCAATTACGAGCAGACCCGCCACCAGCGCGACGAACAGGCATTGGCGCAGCGCGAGCGCATTTCGCAGCGCAAGCTGGACCAGCAGGCCCTGGTGCTCAGTGCCGAGACCCTGCAGGGCGCTGTGGAGAAAGCCGGTTTCGTCATGCAGGACGTGCTCAACGCCCTGCCCGAGGACGCCCGCCTGGGCGACTGGGAGCAGGCCGTGCACCAGATCGATGGCCGCATGCGCCGGCTGGAGCCGGTCAACCTGGCCGCCATCCACGAGTACGGCGAGGCCTCGCAGCGCTCGGAGTACCTGGATGCCCAGCATGTGGATCTGACCACCGCGCTGGAAACGCTGGAAGATGCCATCCGCAAGATCGACCGCGAGACCCGTGGCCGCTTCAAGGACACCTTCGACCGCGTCAACGCCGGCGTGCAGGCGCTGTATCCGCGCCTGTTCGGTGGCGGCCATGCGTATCTGGAGCTGACCGGCGAGGACCTGCTCGATACCGGCGTGACCATCATGGCGCGGCCGCCGGGCAAGCGCGTGTCCAGCATCTCGCTGCTGTCCGGCGGCGAGAAGGCGATGACCGCGGTGGCGCTGGTGTTTGCCATCTTCCAGCTGAACCCGGCGCCGTTCTGTCTGCTGGACGAGGTGGACGCGCCGCTGGACGAGGCCAACGTCGGTCGCCTGGCCAACATGGTCAAGGAAATGAGCGAAAAGGTGCAGTTCCTGTTCGTCAGCCACAACAAGGCGACGATGGAGGCCGCGCACCAGCTGTCGGGCGTGACCATGCGCGAGCCGGGTGTCAGCCGGCTGGTCAGTGTCGACCTGGAAGAGGCCGCACGATTGGCGGGCGCGGCCTGACGTGCCATCCTAACTACCTGAATGAACCAGCCGGAGAACCTATCGAATGTCCGACACGGCACTTTTGCGCATCGGCATCCTGGCCGCCGGCCTGCTGTTGATCGCCGCGATCTTCCTGTTTGGCCGCCCGAAGAAGAAGCCCCAGGGGCGCCGCGTGGAAGGCGCGGAACCGACCAGCGGCGAGCGTCGCGAGCCGGTCCTGGGTGAGGATGGCGTCGCCGTGGCCGGTGGCCGCCTCGAACCCGGCATGGGCGGAGAGGGCGAGCAGGCCGAACTGGGCCTGGCCGACACCGACGCAGGCGCAGCCAGCGACCTGGGCAAGCGCGCGACCCAGGATTTCGACAAGATCGTCTCGCTGTTCGTGGCCGCCCGCGCGGGCGAACAGCTGCGTGGCGAAGACATCGTGGTGGCAGCGGAGAAGACCGGCCTGGTGTTCGGCCACATGAACGTGTTCCACCGCCTGGTGGAAGGCCACCCCGAGCGCGGCCCGATCTTCTCCATGGCCAGCATCATGAAGCCGGGAAGCTTCGACATGGCCAACATCCGTGCCATGGAAACCCCGGCCATCGCTTTCTTCCTGACCCTGCCGGCGCCGCTGACCGCGCTGGACGCCTGGGAGAAGATGCTGCCGACCGTGCAGCGTATGGCCGAACTGCTTGACGGCGTGGTGCTGGATGACAGCCGCAATGCGCTCGGCCGCCAGCGCATCGCGCACATCCGTGACGAACTGCGCGCCTACGACCGCCAGCACCAGGCGCCGCCGCTGACCAAGACGCCGCGCTGGTAATGCCTGACGTGCCGACCAACGGTCGGCACCCACCCCATCGGCAATCCCCGGTAGATCCACGCCATGCGTGGATGCGGTTTACGACGGGACGCCGGCCACCTTGGCGAACGCGCCGCGGAATGCCGCCATCTCTTCCTCGGTTCCCACGGTCACGCGCACGCGCTGCGGCCAGATCGGCCAGCTGCGCCCGATCACCACGCCGTGCTCTGCCATTGCCTTGGCAAACGCGGCGCCGTCGCGCTGCACGTCCACCACGAAGCAGTTCGCCTCCGAAGGCAGGCAGCTGAAACCGCGCTTGCCGAGCCAGGCAATGGTGGCCTGCCGGGCCTTGGCATTCTGCAGGCGGCGCTGCGCAACCAGTTGCCGATCCTGCAGGCTGGCCAAGCCTGCGGCCAACGCGGGCACCGGCAGCGGGTTGTCGCCCAGGCCGGCCAGTTCGCGCAGGCGGTCGGGGTGCGCGGCCGCCACGCCCAGGCGCAGCCCGGCCATGCCATACAGTTTGGAGAACGTGCGCAGCACGATCAGGTCATCGCGTTGCGCCACCTCGGCGATCAGGCTCGGTTGATCGCTGTACTGCAGGTAGGCCTCGTCCACCAGCACGCGGGTAGTGGTGGGCTTGTGCGCCAGCAGCCAGGCCAGTTCGGCCGGCGGGCTGATCGAGCCGGTCGGGTTGTTCGGGTTGCACACATACAGCAACCCGGTCGGCCGCGCATGCGCGGCAGCGACCATCGCGCGCAGGTCGTGTGCGCCGTCGGTTCGCAGCGGCACCTTCTGCACGTGCGCGCCGTGTGCGGCGGCCACCTCGCCCAGCGTCTCGAAGGTCGGGTCGGCCACTACCAGCCCGGCCTGCGGGCCGGTCCATACGACCGCTGCGCGATTGAGGGGTTCGCTGGAGCCGGGGTAGAGGCGGACATGGTCGGCCGGAATTCGCGCCTGCTCGATGAAGGCGTCGCGCACCTGGCCGGCCAGGGCGAAGCGGTAGCGGCCGCAACCGGCGATGCTGTCGCGCGCAGCCTGCTGGGCTGCAGGCGAGGGGCCATACGGGCACTCGTTGAAGTTCAGCAGCACGGCGCCTTCGCCGGGTGCGGAGGGCACCGTTGCAGCTGCAGCGGGTTGAGCACCGGCAAGGCGGGGCAGGCTGGCGCCGGCCAGGGCGAGGCCGGCACCGGCCAATTGCAGGAAGTGGCGGCGGGAGGCAGGCAGGGTCACGGGCAGGGTTTCCGAAGGGCAGCCCGGGCACGCTAGCGCTGGTGGTGGCGCGCGGCAAGCTCGACGCTACAAGGGCGGCGGCGTTACAGGGCCTGACGGCCGGGCGAGGTAGAATCCCCGGCCATCCCAGAACCACCGGATCCCGATGAGCCCCAGCCCCGCCGAACGCGCCGAAGACCTTCGCCGGCAGATCGCCCAGGCCAACCGCGCCTATCACGAGCTGGATGCGCCGGAGATCCCCGACGTCGACTACGACCGCATGGTGCGCGAGCTGGAAACGCTGGAGCGCGAGCATCCGGAACTGGCCCGTGCCGACAGCCCGACCCAGCAGGTCGGTGCGCGTCCGTCCGGTCGCTTCCCGGAAGTGCGCCACGCGGTGCCGATGCTGTCGCTGTCCAATGCCTTCAGCGACGAGGAAGTGGCCGATTTCGTACGCCGCATCGACGAGCGGCTGGGCCGTCGCAGCCTGCAGTTCTCGGCCGAGCCGAAGATGGATGGGCTGGCGATCAGCCTGCGTTACGAGGAGGGTCATTTCGTACTCGGCGCGACCCGCGGCGATGGCAGCACCGGCGAGGACGTGACCGCCAACCTGCGTGAAATCGGCGACATTCCCAAGCGCCTGCATGGCAAGGACTGGCCGGACGTGCTGGAAGTGCGGGGCGAGGTCTACATGGCCCGCGCCGACTTCGAGGCCTACAACGAACGTGCGCGTCAGCAGGGCGGCAAGGTGCTGGCCAACCCGCGCAACGCCGCGGCCGGCTCGTTGCGCCAGCTCGACCCGAAGATCAGTGCACAGCGCCGGTTGAGCTTCTTCGCCTACGGCACCGGCGAAGTGCAGGGCGGTGAGTTGCCCGATACCCACTCGGCTACGCTGGCGCAGCTGGGCGCCTGGGGCTTCCCGGTCAGTGCACTGTGCAAGGTGGTCGAGGGCACCGACGGCCTGCTCGGCTATTACCGCGATATCGGCGAGCGCCGTGACGGCCTGCCGTTCGACATCGACGGCGTGGTCTACAAGCTCGATGATCGTGCCGGCCAGCAGGCCATGGGCTTCGTCTCGCGTGCACCGCGCTGGGCCATCGCGCACAAGTTTCCGGCGCAGGAGCAGAGCACCACGGTGGAGGCGATCGAGATCCAGATCGGCCGCACCGGTGCCGCAACACCGGTTGCACGATTGGCGCCGGTAGCGGTGGCCGGGGTGATCGTATCCAACGCGACGCTGCACAACGCCGACCAGATCGCGCGCCTGGATGTGCGTGTCGGCGACAGCGTGATCGTGCGCCGCGCCGGCGACGTGATTCCCGAAGTGGTCAGCGTCATCCTCGACCGTCGGCCGCAGGGCACCGCGCCCTGGCAGATGCCGACGCGCTGCCCGGTGTGCGGGTCGGAGATCGTGCGCGAAGAAGGCGCGGCCGCATGGCGCTGCTCGGGTGAGCTGTCCTGCCCGGCACAGCGCAAGGAAGCCATTGCTCATTTCGCCTCGCGCCGCGCGATGGACATCGACGGCCTGGGCGACAAGTACATCGAAACCCTGGTCGATGCCGGCATCGTCAGGAGCGTGGCCGACCTGTACCGGCTCAGCCGCGATACGCTGCTGCACCTCAAGCTGGTGCTGGATGCGGAGGATCCGTCGGCACTGGCAGCGGCGCTGAAGCTGCATCTGCCCGCCGAGGGCAGTGGTGCGGTGCTCAACGCGGTGCTCAGACTGGATGGCAGCGATCCGGCGTGGCGCGCGCAGGCACTGGTACAGCCGGCCAGCTTCGAGTGGAACACGAAGAAGATCGCCACCAAGTGGGCCGACAACCTGATCGCGGCGATCGATGCCAGCCGTGCCGCCACGCTGGAACGGCTGCTGTTCGCGCTCGGCATCGAGCACGTCGGCGAGAGCACCGCCAAGGCGCTGGCGCAGTGGTTTGGTGATCTGGAACTGATCCGCCACCTGCCGTGGCCGCTGTTCAAGCGCGTGCCGGACATCGGCGGCGAAGTGGCTCGTTCGCTGGGTCATTTCTTCGAACAGCAGGGCAACCAGCAGGCCATCGATGACCTGCTGCAGGTCGGCCAGGTCCGCATCAGTGATGTGCATGCGCCCAGTGCCAAGCTGCGCGAGGGGCTGGATCTGGCCCAGCTGCTGGTCGAATCGGAGATTCCCGGCATCACCCGCCTGCGTGCGGAAAAGCTGGTGGCCGCGCTTCCCGGCGCGCAGGCCGTGCTCGATGCCGAGCATGGCCAGTTCGTCAACGCCGGGCTGCCCGATGACACCGCGCGTGGACTGGCCGAATGGCTGGACACGGACGGCCATGGTGCGATGCTGTTGGCTGCCGAGACGGCGATGCAGCAGATCCTGGCCAAGGCGCCGGCGCTGGCCGAGATCGTGGCCGGTCCGCTGGACGGGCAGACCGTGGTGCTGACCGGAACCCTGGCCCAGCTCACCCGCGATGCCGCCAAGGAACGCCTGGAGGCCCTCGGCGCCAAGGTCTCCGGCAGCGTGTCGAAGAAGACCAGCTTCGTGGTGGCCGGCACCGAGGCCGGCTCCAAACTGGACAAGGCGCAGTCACTGGGCGTGCCGGTGTGGGACGAAGACCGCCTGCTGGCCTACCTGGCCGAACACGAGTGATGACCCCGCCGGGCGTTTGCCGCCCGGCATGAAGCACAGAGGATGACCGATGCAGACCGCCCCGCTGGATTTCCGCCTGGCGACCCGTGCCGACGAAGAGCGGCTGATCGCGCTGATGCGCGAGTTCTACGCCGAAGACAGGATCGACTTTGACGACGCACGCGTGCGCCGCGGCGTGGATGCGCTGCTGGCCGACCCGCGCAACGGCGAGGTGCTGCTGTGGCTGGACGAGGCCGGTGAGGTGGTCGGCTACGCGGTGATCGCGATGGGCTTCAGTCTGGAGCAGGGCGGCCATTTCATGCTGCTGGACGAGCTGTACCTGGCCCACCGCGCGCGCGGTCGTGGCCGCGGCAAGCAGGCGCTGGCCATCTGCGAACAGCGTGCGCGTGGCCGTGGCGTCAGCCGCCTGCGCCTGGAAGTGAACCACCACAACGAACTGGCCCGCCGCCTGTACCTGGCCAGCGGCTACATCGATGACACCCGCGACCTGCTGACCCTGCCGCTGGACCACCCGCGCCCGGAGGGCATCCTGTGAGCCAGGCCCTGCTGCATGCGCTGCGCCAGCGTGCTGCGCTCAACGCACTGGTGCGCCGCTTCTTCGCCGAGCGCGATGTGCTGGAAGTGGAAACGCCGATCCTGTCGGTGGCGGGCAATACCGAGCCGAACATCGACAGCTTCCACACCGATTTCAGTGGGCATGTCGATGCCGGTGGCCGCCGTCGCTGGTTGCGGACCTCGCCGGAGTATCCGCTCAAGCGGCTGCTGGCGGCCGGTGTCGGCGATTGCTACGAGCTGGGCCGGGTGTTCCGCAACGGCGAGGCCGGCGGCCGCCACAATCCCGAATTCACCATGCTGGAGTGGTACCGGGTGGGCTGGGATCACCATCGTCTGGTGCAGGAAACTGCCGAGCTGGTCAACCAGGCGCTGGCCCTGGTCGGCCGTACGGCGACGCTGCGTGTGTTGAGCTACCGGGAGCTGTTCCAGCACTACCTGGGCATCGACGCGTTCGATGCCGATGAATCGGCGCTGCGCGCCGCGCTGGGCGAGGTGCACATCGATCCGGTCGGCTTGACCCGAGACGATTGGTTGGACCTGCTGATGACCCATCGCATCCAGCCTGGCTTCGATGACAGCGTCATGACCGTGGTTCATGACTGGCCGGCCAGCCAGGCAGCGCTGGCGCGCATCCGCCCCGGTTCGCCGGCACTGGCCGAACGGTTCGAGCTGTACCTGGGCACGGTCGAGCTGGCCAACGGATATCACGAGCTGAACGATGCCGACGAGCAGCGTGCACGCTTCCTGCGTGACCAGCAGCGGCGTCATGCACGCGGGCAGGTGCAGCCGGCGCTGGATGAGGCGTTGCTGGCCGCATTGCCGTCGATGCCGGCGTGTGCAGGGGTGGCGGTAGGCGTGGATCGCCTGCTGATGGCGATGGAGCGCACGCCGCGCATCGCCGATGTGCTGGCGTTCGATTTCGCCCATGCATGAACATCGTCTGCTGCCGGACATCGAAGACTGAACGGATTGCCGGTTCCACGCGCTTGCTTCAGCAAGCAGGATGATGCTCTTATCACGGGCGATGCGGGACACTGGCATCGGAATTCGTCCACTCCTGTTGGGGAAGGCATTGGTCAAGTGGTTTGCGGTTGTTGCGGTACCGGTCTACTCCATCGCGCTCTGGGGTGCTTGGCTGCCGTTCTCCGCGTCCGCCCAGCAGCCGGGTTATGACGAGGAAGTGGTCACCTGCGAATCACGCGACATGGGCTGGGTGCACTGCGATATCGAGGTCGCCAATGGCGTCGACCTGATCCGGCAGCTGTCCAGCAACAGCTGTATCCGCGGCAGCGAGTGGGGGACCGATCGCAGTGGCGTATGGGTCACCCTTGGCTGTCGCGCCGAGTTCCGTGCGCGCCGTGCGCCGGGGGCCGCGGCAGCGGCCGGCAGCGACGGCAAACGCCAGTTCCGCCGCGTGGTGCGCTGCGAGTCCAATGGTCGCCCGCAGAGTTGCCCGGTCCGCCTGGATGGGGCGCCGGTGCGCCTGCTGCGCCAGTTGTCCGTACTGCCGTGCCGCGAAGGGCAGGGCTGGGGCTACAAGCGCAACGAAGTGTGGACCAGCCGTGGCTGCCAGGGCGATTTCGAAGTGGCCGATGAGCAGGGCCGCTTCGTCGATATGCCGCGCCGGCTGACCTGCGAATCGAAATCGAAGAAGCGGCGCTTCTGCGGGGCGAGCATCTCCGTCGGCGCGGCGGTGTCCCAGCAGCTGTCCAGCACGCCCTGCGAGGAGGGCAGCACCTGGGGCTGGAGCCGCAACGGGATCTGGGTGGACGGCGGCTGCCGCGCCGAATTCTCGGTGAATTGAGCCCCGGCGGGCTCCAACCGCGCAGGACGTGGCCCTACAATGGGCCCATGAACACTGCCCCTGACATCGATTACGCCCGCTACGACCACATCCGCCCGATCCTCTGGACCGGCGATGCCCTGCAACTGCTGGACCAGCGCAAGCTGCCGTTCGTGGTCGAGCACGTGGTCTGCCATGACAGTGACGAGGTCGCCTCGGCCATCCACGCACTGACCGTGCGCGGCGCGCCGGCCATCGGTATTGCCGCGGCCTGGGGCGTGGTGCTGGCGGCACGCGGGGTGCAGGCCGCCGATGGCGCGCATGCCCTGCAGCAGCTGGAGCCGGCACTGCAACGCCTGAACGCCTCGCGCCCGACCGCGGTCAATCTGGCCTGGGCGCTGGCGCGCATGCGCCGTTGCCTGAGTGCCGCAGGCGCCGACTGGAAGATGCTGCTGGAGGCCGAAGCGCAGGCCATCGCCGAAGAGGATCTGGCCGCCAACCGCCACATGGGCGCGCTGGGTGCGGGCCTGATCGAGGCCGGCAGCGGCGTGCTGACCCACTGCAATACCGGTTCGCTGGCCACCGCCGGCTTTGGCACCGCGCTTGGCGTGATCCGTGCCGGCATGGCCCAGCACCGCATTGCCCGGGTGTTCGCCGGCGAGACCCGGCCGTGGTTGCAGGGCGCGCGCCTGACCGTGTGGGAGCTGCAGCAGGACGGCATCGACGCCACCCTGATCGCCGACTCGGCGGCCTCGCACCTGATGAAGACCGGCGCTGTGCAGTGGGTCATCGTCGGTGCCGACCGCATCTGCGCCAACGGCGATACCGCCAACAAGATTGGCACCTACCAGCTGGCCATCGCCGCCCGCCACCACGGCGTGAAGTTCATGGTCGTGGCGCCGTCCTCGACGGTGGACATGGACACCGTGGATGGCAGCCAGATCGAGATCGAGCAGCGTGACCCGGGCGAGCTGTATGGCGTGGGCGGCACCCGCACCGTGGCCGAAGGCATCGCCGCCTGGAACCCGGTGTTCGACGTCACCCCGGGCGAGCTGATCGACGCCATCGTGACCGAACGCGGGGTGATCCTGAACCCGACCGCCGAGAACATGCGCGCCGCCTTCGGCGGTTGAGGGGGGACAGGGGCGAGGATGCCTGTAGAGCCGAGCCCATGCTTGGCTCCGCCGGGGAATCCGCCGCAGCCGAGCATGGGCCCGGCTCTACAGGGGCGGCTGAACCCCCTAAGTTCCTGATTTGTGCCGGTAAAATCCCCGTAAAAGGCGGCGGGAAACGGTCCGTTGTGGTAGTATCCACAGGTTGAATCGAGGTTCCGGCGTTACCCCCTCCCGCAGAGGGCTGCGCCGGACTGGACCGCTACCAGACAACGGAACCCGAATGGCAGAAACCGCCAAGGAAATCATCCAGGTCAACCTGGAAGACGAGATGCGCAAGAGCTACCTCGATTACGCCATGAGCGTGATCGTGGGCCGCGCGCTCCCGGATGCGCGCGACGGCCTCAAGCCGGTGCATCGCCGCGTGCTGTTTGCGATGAATGAACTCAACGCGCACAGCAACAAGCCCTACTTCAAGTCGGCGCGTATCGTCGGTGACGTCATCGGTAAGTACCACCCGCATGGCGATCAGTCGGTGTACGACACGCTGGTGCGCCTGGCACAGCCGTTCTCGCTGCGTTACATGCTGGTCGATGGCCAGGGTAACTTCGGTTCGATCGACGGCGACTCGGCGGCAGCGATGCGATACACCGAAGCGCGCATGTCGCGCCTCGCGCATGAGTTGATGGCCGACATCGACAAGGAAACCGTCGATTTCCAACCCAACTACGATGAAAAGGAACTGGAGCCGACGGTCATGCCGACCCGGTTCCCGAACCTGCTGGTCAATGGTTCGGCCGGTATCGCGGTGGGCATGGCGACCAACATCCCGCCGCACAACCTGAGCGAATCGATCAACGCCTGCATCGCGCTGATCGACAACCCGGACATCGATGTCGATGGCCTGATGGAGTACATCCCGGGCCCGGATTTCCCGACCGCCGGCATCATCAACGGCACCGCCGGCATCGTCGCCGGCTACCGCACCGGCCGTGGCCGCGTGCGCATCCGTGCCAAGGCCGATATCGAAGTGGCCGACAACGGCCGCGAATCGATCATCGTCACTGAAATTCCTTACCAGGTGAACAAGGCGCGTCTGATCGAAAAGATCGCCGAGCTGGTCAAGGAAAAGAAGATCGAAGGCATCAGCGAGCTGCGCGATGAGTCCGACAAGGACGGCATGCGCATCTACATCGAGATCAAGCGCGGTGAATCTGCCGAGGTTGTGCTGAACAACCTGTACCAGCAGACGCAGATGGAATCGGTGTTCGGCATCAACATGGTGGCGCTGGTCGATGGCCGCCCGCAGTTGATGAACCTCAAGCAGATGCTGGAGGCGTTCGTACGCCACCGCCGCGAAGTGGTCACCCGCCGCACCGTGTTCGAGCTGCGCAAGGCGCGCGCCCGTGCCCACGTGCTGGAAGGCCTGACTGTCGCGCTGGCCAACATCGACGAGATGATCGAACTGATCAAGACCTCGCCGAACCCGAACGAAGCCCGCGAGCGCATGCTGGCACGCGTGTGGGAGCCGGGCCTGGTCGGTGCGATGCTGGGCGCCGCCGGTGCCGAAGCGTCGCGTCCGGAAGATCTGCCCAAGGGCGTGGGCCTGATCGAAGGCGGCTACCAGCTGACCGAGATCCAGGCCACCCAGATCCTGGAAATGCGCCTGCACCGCCTGACCGGGCTGGAGCAGGACCGCCTGACCGACGAGTACAAGCAGCTGCTGGAAGTGATCTCCGGGCTGATCCACATCCTGGAAGATCCCGACCGCCTGCTGCAGGTGATCCGCGAAGAGCTGGTCAGCGTCAAGGCCGAGTTCGGCGACGAGCGTCGTACCGAGATCCGCCACAGCGAAGAAGACCTGGACATCCTCGACCTGATCGCGCCGGAAGACGTGGTGGTCACCGTGTCGCACGCCGGCTACGTCAAGCGCCAGCCGGTGAGCGTGTACCGCGCGCAGCGCCGCGGTGGCCGTGGCCGCAGTGCGGCGGCGACCAAGGAAGAGGATTTCATCGAACAGCTGTGGCTGGTCAACACGCATGACACGCTGCTGACCTTCACCAGTTCGGGCAAGGTGTTCTGGCTGCCGGTCTACCAGCTGCCGGAAGCGGGTTCCAACGCCCGTGGCCGCCCGATCATCAACTGGATCCCGCTGGAACCGGGCGAACGCGTGCAGGCCGTGCTGCCGGTGCGCGAGTACGCCGATGGCCAGTTCGTGTTCTTCGCTACGAAGAACGGTACGGTGAAGAAGACCCCGCTGGGCGAGTTCGCCTTCCGTCTGGCCCGCGGCAAGATCGCGATCAACCTCGACGAGGGCGATGCGCTGGTCGGCGTCGGCCTGACCGACGGTGAGCGCGACATCCTGCTGTTCGCCTCCAACGGCAAGACCGTGCGCTTCGGCGAGGACAAGGTCCGCTCGATGGGCCGCACCGCCACCGGCGTGCGCGGCATCAAGATGCCGGCCGGCGAGGAAGTGGTCAGCCTGATCGTGGCCGAAAGTGCCGGTGGCATCGAGGACGAGAACGAGGACGACAACGGTGTCGAGGAAGCCGCCGCCAATGGCGATGCGGTGATCGACGGCGCCGACGACGCCAGCGTTCAGTACATCCTGACCGCCACCGAGAACGGCTACGGCAAGCGCACCCCGCTGCCGGATTACCCGCGCAAGGGCCGTGGCACGCAGGGCGTGATCGGCATCCAGACCACCGAGCGCAACGGCAAGCTGGTGGCCGCGGTGCTGATGGGCTCCAGCGACGAGGTCCTGCTGATCTCCGACGGCGGCACCCTGGTGCGTACCCGCGGCTCGGAAATCAGCCGCGTCGGCCGCAACACCCAGGGCGTCACCCTGATCCGCCTGTCCAAGGACGAGAAGCTGCAGGCGGTGGAGCGCATGGATGCCTCGATCGACGAGGACGAGGACGAGGTGGTTGCCGCCGCCCCGGCCGAAGCCCCCGCGCCGGGCGAGGACGCTCCGCAGGCGTAAGTCCGCCTCGCCACGCCACCTCAACAACGCCGGCCTCGTGCCGGCGTTGTTGTATCCGGCGCTCACCGCACGCGCACTTCACAGCGACGGTGGGATAACAGGTCACGCTGCCCCGGAGATCGACGATGTCCGCCACGCCGCAGTCCGCCGCCCCCGTTGTATCCCGCCATCCGCTGGTGACCGTGCTGTCGCTGCTGCTGGTCGTGCTTGGCCTGGTCATCGGCGGCCTCGGCGCGTGGCTGCTCTGCCTGGGAGGTTCGGCGTACTACACCATCGCCGGCGCCGGACTGCTGGCCAGCGGTATTCTGCTGTTCGGCAACCGGCGCAGTGGCGCGTCGCTGTACGCGCTGGTGTTCATCGGAACGCTGCTGTGGACCGGGTGGGAATCGGGCAGCGACTACTGGCGATGGGTGCCGCGGCTGGGTCTGGTGACCGCACTGGGCATCGTGCTGGCGCTGCTGGCGCCGACCCTGCGTACGCCGGTTTCCAGGCGGCTCTCGCGTGCGGTGGCCGCTGTGCTGCTGCTGGTGTTCGTGGCCGCCTTCGGTCTGGCGTTTGCGCCGCAGGGTAAGGTGGATGGGCATCAGCCGTTCCCGGAAGGCGCGGTCAGCGCCGGCCTGGAACCGACCCGTGACACCACCGGGCTGCAGCCGGCCGACCAGCCTGCCGACGGCGACTGGCCAGCCTGGGGCCGCAGCAACGCCGCCACCCGTTACTCGCCGCTGCAGCAGATCACGCCGGCCAACGTCGGCACGCTGCAGCTGGCCTGGCAATTCCGAACCGGTGATCTGCCGAAGAAGCGCTGGGGCGCGGAAACCACGCCGCTGAAGATTGGCGACCGCCTGTACCTGTGCACCGCGCGCAACCGCCTGATCGCCCTCGATGCCGGCAGCGGCAAGGAGCTGTGGCGGTTCGATCCGAAGGTCAGGGACGCTTCGATTCCCTATACCGCCGCCTGCCGTGGCGTGAGCTACTACGAACAACCCAGCACGCCGACCATCGCCGATACGGTGCTGGCCGACGTGGCCGCCGATCTGGCGCTGCCCGAGCCACCGCCCACCGTCACCCGCAATGCCGCACCCGGCAGCCATCCGGCCTGCTGGGCGCGCATCATCGAGGGCACCCTGGACGGCCGCATCATCGCGGTGGATGCGGACAGCGGCCGCCCCTGCGCCAGCTTCGGCAACAACGGCCAGGTCGACATCACCCTGGGCATGGGCGAGGTGCCGCCGGGCTATGTGTCGATCACCTCGCCGCCGGCCATCGTGCGCGGGGTGATCGTCACCGGCCACCAGGTGCTCGATGGCCAGCGCCGGGATGCGCCGTCGGGGGTGATCCAGGCCTACGACGCGATCAGCGGCAAGCTGCGCTGGGCCTGGGACATGGACCAGCCCGAGCGCAACGGCCTGCCGCCACGCGAACAGACCTACACGCGCGGTACGCCGAACATGTGGACCACCGCCACCGGTGATGAGGCATTGGGCCTGGTCTATCTGCCGCTGGGCAATGCCGCCGGCGATTACTGGAGCGGCTCGCGCAGCGAAGCGCAGAACCGTTATTCCACCTCGCTGGTGGCCCTCGATGTGGCCACCGGCAAACCGGTCTGGCATTTCCAGGCCGTGCGCAAGGATGTATGGGATTACGACCTGGGTTCGCAGGCCAGCCTGATCGATTACCCGACCGCGGCCGGCAAGGTGCCGGCGATCCTGCTGCCGACCAAGCAGGGTGACCTGTACATCCTTGATCGCCGCAACGGTCAGCTGCTCAGCGCCGCCGAAGAGCGCAAGGTTCCAGTTGGCGGTGTCGAACCGCAACAGCGTTCGCCCACCCAGCTGTTCTCGCTGTACCACACGCTACGGCGCGAGCATGACCTGACCGAGCGCGACATGTGGGGACTGACCCCGATCGACCAGCTGGTCTGCCGCATCCAGTTCCGCAAGGCCTACTACGAAGGCTTCTACACGCCGCCGAGCAGCGACCGCCATTCCATCGAGTATCCCGGCTACAACGGTGGTTCGGACTGGGGCAGCGTCTCCATCGATACGCGGCGTGGCGTGATCGTGGCCAACTACAACGACATGCCCAACTACAACCGGCTGGTACCGCGTGCGGAGGCCGACCGGCGGGGCTGGCTGCCGCGCGAGAAGATCCGCGCCGACAAGGGCGGTGGCGAGGGCGCCGGTGATCCGCAGGTGGGCACGCCGTATGCCATCCAGGTCAACGCCGGCTGGCGGCTGCCGTTCACCGGCCTGCTGTGCAAGCAACCACCCTATGGCGGCATCCGCGCCATCGACCTGCGTACCGGCAAGCTGCTGTGGGATCGCCCGTTCGGCAGTGCACGCGGCAATGGGCCGTTCGGCATCCGCTCCGGCCTGCCGATCGAAATCGGTACGCCGAACAATGGCGGTTCGGTGATCACCGCCAGCGGCCTGATCTTCATCGCCGCCGCCACCGATGATCTGCTGCGCGCGATTGATCTGAAGACCGGCAAGGAGCTGTGGCACGCCAAGTTGCCGGCCGGTGGTCAGGCCAACCCGATGGTGTACGAACAGGGCGGCCGCCAGTATGTGGTGATCATGGCCGGCGGACACCATTTCATGGAAACCCCGAAGGGCGATTACGTGATGGCATTTGCGTTGCCGGCAGGGCAGAAATAGAGGCGGCCATCGGCCGCCCCCATTGCATGGCATCGGATCACACCGTCACCACCACCTTGCCGATCTGCTCGTTCGATTCCAGATAGCGGTGTGCTTCCTGGATCTGCGCGAACGGGAACACCTTTGCGATCATCGGCACCAGCATGCCCTTGTCCAGTCCGTCGACGATGAAGGCCTTGGCCCGCGCCAGCGCGGCATCATCAGCGACGATTTCCGAGTACAGGTAGCCCTTCAGCGTGAGTGATTTGCCCAGCACGTTGAACAACGGGAACGGCGTCGGTTCGCTGCTCAGCGCGCCGTACTCCAGCAGGATGCCGCCGCGCGCCATTGCATCGGTCAGTGCATTGAACTGCGGGCCGCCGATCGGATCGAACACCACGCGGGCACCGACGCCGTCGGTGATGCGCGCCACTTCGGCAGCCAGGTCCTGATCCTGGGTGGCGATGACATGGGCGGCGCCTGCGTCGAGCAGGGCCTGGCGCTTGCCTGCGCCGCGCGTCACCGCAATCGGCGTGGCACCTACGGCGTTGGCGATCTGGATGGCGGCCAGGCCGACGCTGCTGCTGGCCGCGGTGATGATGACGAAATCCCCGGCGGTCAGATGCGCCTGCTCCAGCAGCGCGCCCCAGGCGGTGACGTACTGCATCCACACGGCCGCCGCGGTTTCAAAATCCAGTGCCTGCGGATGCTTGACCACCAGCCGCGCCGGCACATTGGCCAGCTCGCCGTAGGTGCCCCAGCGGGCGATATCCAGAGGTGGCACCACACTGACCGCATCGCCAACGGCGAAGCCGTTCACTGCACTGCCGAGCGCTTCGACCACGCCGGCCGCTTCGTAGCCCAGGCGGCTGGGGAACTGTGCCTGCTGCAGATAGGCGCCGTTGCGGAACATCACCTCGGCGCGGTTCAGGCCGATCGCCTTGACCCGGATCTGCACCTCGTCGGCGGCGGGGGCGGGAACGTCGATCTCGTCGATGCGCAGCACATCGGCATTGCCATATTCGTGGATGCGGACAACCTGACTCATGGGGGCTCCTGGGAAGGGCCGGCGCGCGAGCCGGCGGGGGCGTGGCGGCCACTATGCGCGTGGTCTGCATCCAGAATAAGGGGTAATCTGGCGTTTCATTGGAAAACATCCGTTTGCAATGGACCTGATCGTTCCGCTCCGGACCTTCGCCAAGGTGGCCGAGGTCGGCTCGTTCGCCGCTGCCGCCGACGCGCTGGACCTGTCGCCGCAGCTGGTCGGCAAGCACATCCAGGCGCTGGAGCAGCACCTGGGCGTTCGCCTGCTCAACCGCACTACGCGAAAGCAGAGCCTGACCGACTTCGGCCAGGCCTATCTGGCGCGGGCGCGGGTGATCCTGGAGGAAGTGGAGGGCGCCGAACAGCTGGCCGAAGTGGCGCGCGGGCGGCCGATGGGGCGCCTGCGCATCAGCGCGCCGGTCACCTTCGGCGTGCATGCGCTGGGCCCGGCGGTGGTGGCCTACATGCAGGCCTACCCAGACGTGCAGGTTGATCTGAATCTGTCCAACAGCCTGGTCAACATCGTCAAAGACGGCTACGACCTGGTGTTCCGCACCGGTGATCTGGCCGACAGCGGACTGGTGGCGAGGCGGCTGGGTCCGTATCCGCTGGTGCTGTGCGCGGCACCGGGGTATCTGGCCTCGCGTCCACCCATCACCCACCCGAGCGACCTGAGCCGGCACGAATGCCTGGGCTTCGCCCATTCGATCATCCGCACCCGCTGGAGCTTCCTCGATGCCGACGGCGGTGTGCTGACCGTGCCGGTGTCCAGCCGCTTCATGGTCAACCAGGCCGAGCCGTTGCTGACCGCTGCGGTGGGTGGGTTGGGGCTGATCCTGCAGCCGCACGAGATGCTGGCCGCCGCACTCGCGCGCGGTGAACTGGTGGAAGTGCTGCCCGGCTTCGTGCCGGTGTCGACCTCGATCAACCTGGTGTACCCGCGTGATCGCCAGCTGACGCCCAAGCTGCGCAGCTTCCTGGATTTCTGCGTGGCGCGGTTCAATGAGCAGAGCATGGCGCGGCGCTAGCGCGGGCATCGGGTAGCATTCCGGCGCCCCTGTGCGAAGGATCGCCCCGTGACGTCCATTCCGCCGTTCCATCCTGCCGTCGGCGTGTCGAAGCGTATCTGCATGAGACGTTCGGAATGCCGATGTTGCGTTACACCTGCTGTGGCTGGAGCAATGGCGGGCCCTACAGCTGGCGCGAAGGTGCAGACACGGTGAGGTACCGGATCGGGATGGGCGTGGAGTCGCTGCCGCATCCGCGCAGCGAGTGGCGCCGCATCGAAGCATTCAACGTCACCGTGGAGGTGACGCGGCAGAGCCCGTAGCGTGGATGCGGCAGGCGCATGCTTGCTCTAGGATGCGTGCAGGGATCCCTGCAAAGGAACTGCGATGATGGCGGTTGGACGTCTGCTGCTGTGCGCTGCGCTGGCCTGTCCGCTTCTGACGGCCGTGCCGGTTTTTCCTGCGATTGGCGCAACCACCTCCGGGCCTGCACATCCGCATGCGCAGGACGCTATCGATGACTGGCTTGCAGCTTTCAACGCAGGCAGCCTCGATGCGTTGCAGGCTTTCGCCGACAAGTATGCGAAGAAGGAAGGCAGTGGCCCCGGGGACTATCTCGAGTTCCGCGGGAGTACCGGCCCGCTGCGCGTGCTGGAAACGCGCGAGGGCACGCCTGATCACGCCAAGCTGCTGGTGATGGGCCAGCTGAACGAGCGTGCGATGTGGGTGACGGCGGAGATGGACCCGGATCATCCGGCCCACCTGAAGCTGTTCCAGATCGAAGGCACCGAGGTACCGGACAAGTACAAGCCGGAGCGTGTTGCGTTGCCGGCCCTGATGGCTGACGCCAGGACGACGCTGGACGCGCTGCGCGCACAGGACGCGCTGTCGGGAGCGCTGCTGGTGGCACGCAACGGCCAGGTGCTGCTGGATTGGCGGGGCGGCCGGGCGGATCGCGAAGGCGGTATTCCGGTGCGGGCGGATACGCGCTTCCGGCTGGCGTCGTCCAACAAGATGTTCACCTCGGTGGCCATCCTGCAGCTGGTGCAGGCCGGCAAGCTGGGGCTGGACGATACGATCGGCAAGCACCTGCCCGACTACCCGAACAAGGCCGTCGCCGCTGAGGTGACCGTCCGCCTGTTGTTGACCCACACCAGTGGCCTTGGCGACTTTTTCGGCGATGATTTCGAACAGTACTCGGCCTCGCTGAAGACGCTGGACGACTACGTGCAGCGCTTCGCCAAGGATGCACCGCAGTTCACGCCCGGCAGCCAGGACAGCTACTCCAACTATGGCTTCATCGTGCTTGGGCGCCTCATCGAGGCCGTTTCAGGACTGTCGTACTATGCCTATGTGCAGCAGCACGTCCTGCGACCGGCTGGCATGACCGGCACCGGCTTCGAACCGGAAACAGTGAAGGTGCCACAGCGTGCCGTTGCCTACACGAAGAAGGACGGGCAATGGGTGCGTGAAACGAAGTCGCTGCCCTGGCGCGGCATGTCCGCCGGCGGTGGTTACAGCACGGCCACCGACATGCTGAAGTTCGCCGAGGCGTTGCGCGGCGGAAGGCTGGTCTCGCCGGCACTGCTGCAGCAGGCCACCACGGCGCAGAATCACAAGCGCTGGTATGGCTTTGGCTTCGTGGTGCAGGGCGAGGGCAGGGAGCACCAGTACGGCCACGAAGGCGGTGCGCCGGGATCGAACAGTGCCCTCGTGGTGATGCCTGCGCAGGGCTATGTGATCGTTGGCCTGGCCAACGTCGATCCGGATGCGATCGGTAACGTGGTCAACTACATCGCGCGGCGGTTGCCGTTGCAGTGAGCGTGGGCGCGATGGATGTAGAGTCGACCGTTGGTCGACTCTCGCGCGAAGCGCGGGCGTTTCGATCCTTCCGCGAACGGCAGTCGACCAACAGTCGACTCTACCCAGTGGACGTCACCCGGTCGACGTCATCCGATCGGGGGCCGGTACCCGCACCATCTTCGTCATCAGGTGCTCCACCACACCTGCCGGATCGGCGGTGCGGCCCACGTGCGTGCTCGACATCTGCACGATCGAACTACGCTTGGCGGTGAGGAAGTGGAAACGTGCACGCGCCGGCAGCTGCGCGATCGGCCCAGCGCCGGCATCGCCGCGGCAGATCGCCACGATCGCATCCAGCCACGGCTGCAGCGCCTCCTGGTCCAGCGTTGGCGCGAACGCGTGCAGGCGTGCCGGATCGATCTCGATGGCCGCTTCCAGGTGCCGTGCACCGGGGCAGGACACGATCACCCCGACGTTGATGAATTCTTCGCGTTCCACCCGCGGTACCACGCGGATGACCGCATAGTCATACGTGTGCAGCGTGGGCACGGATGGCCTCCTGCACGAACACCGCACGCACTTTCAGGCGATGCTTGAGATAGTCGATGTAGCCTTGCCGATAGGCCTGCGGGCTGTCGAAGGCCGGCTCGTTCACCAGCCAGCTGTCGGGCACCAGGCCGACGATGCGCTCGATCTCGGCATCGGTCAGGCGTGCAGCCAGTTCGGTATCCACCTCGGCGATGCGGCTGGCGAATGACAGCAGTACATGGTCACGGATCAGCACGAACGGTTTCTCGCAGGCATCGCCGGCATTGGCCCAGTCGTGGTGGAAGTACATCGCCGCACCGTGGTCGATCAGGTACAGCTGGCGGTGCCACACCATCAGATTGGGATTGCGCGTGGTGCGATCGACATTGCTGGTGAATGCATCGAACCAGACGATGCGCGACGCCAGGTCAGAGTCCACCGGCATCGCGGCCGGGTCGTAGTTGATCGCGCCGGGCAGGTAATCCAGTCCCAGGTTCAGGCCCTCGCTGGCACGGATCAGCTCCTGGATCTCCGGATCCGGCTCGGTGCGGGCGAACTCGCGGTCCAGTTCGACAAACAGGATCTCCGGAATCGGCAGGCCCAGCGTGCGCGCCATCTCGCCGGCAATCAGCTCGGCGATCAGCGCCTTCGGGCCCTGGCCGGCACCGCGGAACTTCAGTACGGCCATGCCGTCGTCGTCGGTCTCGACCACGGCGGGCAGGGAGCCGCCTTCCCGCAGCGGGGTAATGTAACGGAGGGCATGTACGGTGCGCATGGGCGCATTCTAGCGTGGCGCCCGGGCCGTCGCGCCGGGGCCGAGCAGGGCCCATGCTTAACGAACAGGTAGCGCGCGAAACATCGTGTAGCGGCCGCCTGCAATCTTCACTTCTTCGTTCCGGGCCGGGTGGCAGCATTCGTCTCAACGGAGCAACACGCCCGCGTGTGACCTTCAGCAGGAGGCCGTCATGCCGCTAAAGTGCAGCTGTCATGCTTCACCCTGTATGCAACGCAACGCATGGTGTTGACCTTGACCTGACACGGTCACGCCCCCGGCACGGATGGCCGTTTCCCCGCAGTTTCAGATACTTTTCACACATCGCGACCCCGGCATGGCCCGGCCGGTCCTGCGATCCACGTACTTGCGCCCCGAGATGGACCCCTGCGTCGCCGTCGGCATTGGCAACGCGGGAGACTGCCGAATCCACGATGTCCCCACAGGCTTTGGAGGTGCACCGATGAGCGACCCATTCACTCCCATGCTGCCGCCCCTGGACGATGCCAAGGCCGAGGAAATGATCGGCAAGGTGGTGCTGGTCGGCGTCACCCGCTATGGCGGCGACGGCCAGGTGCAGGGTCTGGAACAGTACGCCGGCACCGTGCTGCGCATCAGCGCCGATGAGGGCGTGGTGCTGGCCGACGAAGATGATGGTCATGAGCACTACCTGCCGCCCATGCTTGACCAGTACAAGCGGGCCGCGCCCGGCGAATACCGCATGCGCAACAGCGGCATGATCGTGGTCGACCCCGACTACCTGACCGCCTGGGATCTGCACGCCCAGCAGTGATGACGGCCCACGCCTGGCAGATGCCGGCCCGCTGCCGGCCTCGCCGGGTGTGTTCGACTTTGCTGCATCCGGCCACTAGCCCTTCCGGCCCATTCCCCCCACCTGCTGCGGTGCTAGATTCGGGCTCTTGCCCGTCCTCGGGCTCCATTCACACTGCAGGGGATAAGGATGCTGATCCGTCGAACCTCGCTGGCGGCGGCGGTTGCCGTTGCCACTGCCGGCCTGCTGGCCGCTGGCCCGGCGCTTGCCGATTACGCAAAACCGCCGGAGCACCTGCTCAGGGTGCTGAAGGCACCGCCGCCGCCTGCGCCGAACGTGGCCCCGGGTGGCCAGCGCCTGCTGCTGACCACCGCGCAGACCTATCCGTCGATCAGCCGCGTCGCCCAGCCGTACCTGAAGCTGGCCGGCGTGCGCCTGGAGCCGAAGAACCGCAGCCGCCATGACACCCCGGGTGGCTACGGCATCCCGGCGTGCGTGGCCGACTTCACCCTGGTTGATATCGGCAGCGGCAAGGAAACCAAGGTCAACCTGCCGCAGGGCTGCGCCACCGGCGCGCTGTGGTCGGCCGATGGAAGCCATTTCGCCTTCCAGAATGCGGTCGATACCAGCGTGCAGCTGTGGGTGGGCGATGCCAGCACGGGGCAGGTGAAGCAGATCCCGAACGTGCAGCTGAATCCGATCTTCGGCAACACCGTGCAGTGGCTGGGCGGCAGCCAGACACTGCTGGTGAAGCTGGTGCCGGCCAACCAGGGCCCGGCACCGTCCAACGGCGGTGTACCCACCGGCCCGGATGCGCAGGAATCGCTGGGCAGCAGCGGCGAGAGCAGCACCTATGAGGCGCGCGATACGCTGACCAGCGTGCATGACGAGAAGCTGTTCGCCTACTACGGTGCCTCGCAGCTGGCCGTGGTCGACACCGCCGCCGGCAGCGTGCGCCCGGTCGGGCAGCCGGCGCTGTTCAACGACGTCAGCGCTGCGCCCGACGGCGTGCATGTGCTGACCGAATCGATCAAGGCACCGTACTCGCATGCGGTGACCTACCAGCGCTTTGCCAACGACGTGGCCGTGCTGGACATCACCAGCGGCAAGGCCACGCCGATTGCCAGCCTGCCGCTGGCCGACCGCGTGCCGGTGCACGGTGTGCCGGAAGGTCCGCGTGGTTTCGACTGGCGCGCCACCGATCCGGCTACCCTGGTCTATGCCGAAGCGCTGGACAAGGGTGACTGGAAGGTCAGCGTGCCGCACCGCGACCGCGTACTGATGCTGAAGGCACCGTTCAACGGCAAGCCGGTGGAAATCGCCCGCACCGCGCAGCGCTTCGAAGGCTACGCGTGGACCGCCGATCCGGCGGTGGCGTTCCAGTACGAGAATGACGAGAACCGCCACTGGGTGCAGACCCGCATCGTCGATGTGGACCAGCCGAAGAAGGAAGGCCGCCTGCTGTGGGACATGTCCAGTGATGAGCTGTACGGCGACCCCGGCAACCTGGTCTTCACCCGCCTGCCCACCGGTGCACAGGTCGTGCGCCAGGACGGCAACCATGTATTCCTCAGCGGGCGCGGCGCCTCGCCGCAGGGTGACCGCCCATTCCTGGACCGCCTGGACCTGGGCTCGCTGAAGAGCGAACGCCTGTTCCGCAGCAGCGCCGATGCGTACGAGCAGTTCCTCGGCTTCAGCAACACGCCGGGCCGTTACCTGACCTGGCACCAGTCGGTGATCGATCCGCCCAATGCCTTCATCCGCCAGCAGGGTGACGCTGTGGCTGATGCGAAGGCCGGCGAGGCCCAGTTCGCGTCCAGTGCTACTGCGCTGACCAAGCTGGCCGACCCGACCCCGGAAGTGCGCCAGATCAAGAAGCAGCTGGTGACCTACAAGCGTGCCGACGGCGTGGACCTGTCGTTCACCCTGTACACGCCGCCGGGCTACAAGGAAGGCCAGCGCGTGCCGGCAATCCTGTACGCGTACCCGGCCGACTTCGCCAACGCGGCACAGGCGGGGCAGGTGTCCGGTTCGCAGCAGACCTTCACCCGTCTGCAGCCGTACCGCCTGATGCTGCTGGCCGGCTACGCGATCATCGACAACGCCTCCTTCCCGATCGTGGGCGACCCGAAGAACGCCTACGACACCTACCTGGAGCAGCTGGAAGCCGACGCCAAGGCGGCGGTGGACAAGGCGGTGGAGATGGGCGTGGTCGACCGCAACCGCATCGGCGTGACCGGCCACAGCCACGGCGGCCTGATGACCGCCAACCTGATCGCGCACACCAACCTGTTCAAGGCCGGCGTGGCAACCAGTGGCTCGTACAACAAGACCTTCACCCCGTTTGGTTTCCAGAACGAGCGCCGCTCGGTGTGGCAGGCGCAGGACGTGTACCTGAAGGCGTCGCCGTTCTTCTATGCCGACAAGATCAAGCTGCCGCTGCTGCTGGTCCACGGCGAGGACGATGCCAACCCGGGCACCGAGCCGTTCCAGTCGCGCAAGTTGTACCAGGCCATCCGCGGTAACGGCGGCACCACCCGCCTGGTGATGCTGCCCAACGAGCCGCACTGGTACACCGCGCTGGAATCGAACGAGCAGCTGGTGGCGGAAATGCTGAACTGGTTCGACACCTACGTGAAGAACGCCAAGTAGCGTCGAGCTTGCTCGACAAGAACGCCAGGTAGCGTCGAGCTTGCTCGACGGCGCAGCACAGGGCCGCCTGCGGGCGGCCCTGTGCTGTCAGCCCCACGGCAGGGATGGGGTGTAGCCGGCGCAGTGGGAGCGTTGGTCAGGTGCACATCACGCGGTCTTGACATCCGCGGGAGGCCCATCCGATGATCGGGCCGGGGAAAACGCATTCAGGGATGACATGCACCAGGGGACGGTAGCCAGTCCGGGCGTCGCACGCGAGCGCGTGCTTCACGCCCAGCCGGATCTGGCATTGCGGGGGTTGGTACTGCTTGCGCAGTTCCATGGCATCGCTGCGGATGCGGAACAGCTTGCGCATGCGCATGGGCGCAACGGCGAAGCTTTTGACGAGACGGCCCTGCTGCTGGCCGCCAGCCGGCTTGGCCTCAAGGCGAGGATCTCTGCAACGCCGCTGCGGCGCCTTTCCCGGGTCACGCTGCCGGCGCTGGCGTTGGCAGGCGCACACCCTTTCATCATTGCACGGGTCGACGCCGGTCAGGTACTCATCCACGACCTGGCCGAAAAGCGGCCGCGAACACTCACGCTGGACGAACTGGCGCAGCGCTATGCAGGGCGCCTGCTGCAGGTGACCTCGCGTGCCTCGGTGCTGGGCGAACTGGCAAAGTTCGATTTCAGCTGGTTCATCCCTGCGGTGATCAAGTACCGGCGCCTGCTGGTGGAAGTGCTGATCGTCTCGTTCTTCATCCAGATGTTTGCTCTTGTTACACCCCTGTTCTACCAGGTGGTGATGGACAAGGTGCTGGTGCACCGCGGGCTCACCACGCTGGATGTGATTGCCATCGGCCTGGTGTCGATGGCGGTGTTCGACGTGGTGTTGTCAGGCCTGCGCACCTACGTCTTCTCACACACCAGCAGCAAGATCGATGTCGAACTCGGCGCGCGCCTGTTCCGGCACGTGCTGGCGCTTCCGCTGGCGTACTTCGAATCGCGACGGGTGGGCGACACCATCGCCCGCGTGCGGGAACTGGAGAACATCCGCAGCTTCCTCACCGGGCAGGCGTTGACCTCAGTGCTGGACCTGTTCTTCACGGTTGTCTTCCTGGCCGTGATGTTCCATTACAGCGGCTGGCTTACGCTGATCGTGGCATTGTCGCTGCCGCTGTACGCGCTCATTTCGGCGCTGGTGACACCTGTGCTTCGCAGGCGTCTGAATGACAAGTTCCAGCGAGGCGCGGACAACCAGGCCTTCCTGGTGGAGACCGTCAGCGGGATCGGAACGGTCAAGGCCATGGCAGTGGACCCGAGGGTGACCCGCACCTGGGACAGCCAGCTGGCCGGGTATGTCAGTGCAGGCTTCAACGTCACCAAGATCGCCACACTCGGCCAACAGAGCGTACAGCTGGTGCAGAAGCTGGTGGCCGTTGCGATCCTGTTCTGGGGTGCGAAGCTGGTCATCGATGGCAAGTTGACTCTGGGTCAGCTGATTGCCTTCAACATGCTGTCCGGCCAGGTGGCAGCGCCCATCATCCGTCTGGCGCAGTTGTGGCAGGACTTCCAGCAGGTCGGGATCTCGGTCGAACGGCTGGGCGATATCCTCAATACGCGCACCGAGCTGCCGGGAAGCCGGATGGCATTGCCGCCAATCCAGGGCCGGATCACGTTCGAGCGCGTTGGGTTCCGTTATCGTCCCGACGCCGCCGCCGTGCTGAATGACATCGAGCTGGATGTTCGACCGGGCGAGGTGATCGGCATCGTCGGCCGCTCAGGTTCGGGCAAGAGCACGCTGACCAAGCTGGTGCAGCGCCTCTATTCGCCTGAGCATGGCAGGGTACTGATCGATGGCCACGATCTGGCACTGGCTGATCCGGCGTGGTTGCGTCGTCAGCTCGGCGTAGTCCTGCAGGAGAATTTCCTGTTCAACCGCTCGGTGCGCGAGAACATCGCGCTGGGCGAACCCGGCATGCCGCTGGAACGGGTGATCCAGGCCGCCATGCTTGCCGGCGCGCATGAGTTCATCGTCGAGCTGCCCGAGGGCTATGACACCAAGGTGGGTGAACACGGTGCAGGACTCTCCGGTGGCCAACGCCAGCGCATCGCCATCGCCCGGGCGCTGATCACCGATCCGCGCATCCTGATCTTCGACGAGGCAACCAGTGCGCTGGACTACGAGTCCGAGCATGCGGTGATGTCCAACATGCGCGCGATATGCAAGGGCCGCACGGTTCTTATCATCGCGCACAGGCTGTCTACGGTGCGCCATGCGAACCGCATCGTGGTGGTGGAGAAGGGAAGGATCGTCGAGGCCGGCGCACATGAGGAACTGATGCGCCTGCCCGATGGTTTCTATGCCCACCTGCAGCGGTTGCAGGCGGGGGTCGCATGAAGCATCGATTCCAGGCCGCAGGCGATTTTCTGGGTCGGTACGCACGGGTGGCGAGTGCGGCGTGGAAGGCCCGTGCGCAGATGGAATCGCCGCAGCGAACAGCCGATGAGCGCGATTTCCTGCCTGCCCACCTGGAGCTGATCGAGACGCCGGTTTCGCCAACGTCGCGCTGGAGCATGCGGATCATCATCGCGTTGTTCTGCGTGGCACTGCTTTGGGCATGCATCGGCCAGCTCGACATCGTAGCGGTGGCGCCCGGCAAGACCGTCGTCAACTCGCGTACCAAGGTGGTGCAGCCAGCCGAGACCGCTGTGGTCCGCCGCATCCTGGTGCGCGACGGGCAGGCGGTCAAAGCCGGTGAGCTGCTGATCGAGCTGGAGGGGGCGGGCGCCGGGGCAGAGCTCGCCCAGGCCGGCGAAGCCTTGACCAACGCCCGGCTGGCGGCACTGAGACTGGATGCTCTGCTGGTGGCCTTCGACACGGGCAGCCAGCCGCAGTTGCCATTGGACAGCGGCCTTCCCGCGCAGCGGCTGGCGGACGAGCAGGTGCTCGTGCGCAGTCAGTTCGATGCTTTCCGGGCACGGCGCAATGGCCTGCAGGCCGGCATCCAGCAGCGCCAGGCAGAGCTTCACACCACCGAGGGCCTGATCCAGCCGTTGAGTGATTCGGCGCAGATCGCGCGCACCCGCGCGGCGGACTATGCACGCCTGGTGGAAGGCAACTACGTTGGGCGCCACGACTATCTGTTGCGCGAACAGGAACGCATCGCCGCCGAGCGCGACCTGGCCACGCAGCGCAATCGGGTGCAGGAGCTGCGCTCGGCGCTGCTGGCGGCACGGGAAGAACTGCGCGTGCTGCTCACCGACACCCGGCAACAGGCCCTTGATGAACTGCGCAAGGCCCAGGAGCAGATCGGGCAGATGGGGCCGGAAGTGACCAAGACCGGTCAGCGCAATCGACAGATGACGTTGCGCGCACCGGTGGACGGGACCGTGCAGCAGCTGGCCGTGCACACCGTGGGCGGCGTGGTGACGCCGGCACAACCGCTGCTGGTGGTGGTGCCCAGTGGCGATGGCATGGAAGTGGAAGCGACGCTGCTCAACAAGGACATCGGCTTCGTGCGGCCGGGCCAGGCGGTCACGATCAAGATCGACAGTTTCCCCTACACCCGCTATGGCTATCTCACCGGTACCGTCGTGAGCGTCTCCCATGATGCCGCACAGGATGAGCAGCTGGGCCTGGTGTTTCCGGCACGGATCCGCCTGGACCGTCCCGAGCTGGACATCGGCGGCGTCAAGGTGAGGATGAGTGCTGGCATGAGCTTGTCCGCAGAGATCAAGACGGGGCGACGACGGGTCATCGACTATCTGCTCAGCCCTCTGCAGCAGCACGCGCAGGAGGCGCTGCGTGAACGCTGAGGCCGATCCAGCGGCGGCTGGCAGATGGTTGGCGAGCGTGTGCCGGCTGCGGTTCGGCGTGCTGCTGTGGTTGTCGTTGTCGTTCGTGCTGGTGGGATGCGGGTCCGACAGGAAAGGACCAGAAGCTGCACGACTGCAGGGGCGCATCGGTGGTGTCGCGCTGGAGGTGCCCAGGCAGGATGTGTGGATATGGGAGACGGATCGGGACACGCAGGCCGAGCCCGCGTCCACCTGCGGCGTGACATTGCGCAGTGTTTCCATCCAGCTGCGTTGGCCGGAGATGGCGCCGCGCAACGCGCAGACCCGACAGGACTACGACCGGCGTGACTCGGTGGGTAACGGCGATTCGAACTGGATCGACATCGGCCTGAACCAGGCCGGCGAGGGCGAGAACATCACGCTGCAGCAGATACGGGACTGGGGACTGTATCGCCTGCACCATCAGGAACTGCCCGCCGAGGTCACATTCGATTTCGGTCGTGACGCAGCGCTTGGACTGGAGATGGCCCGACCGGCGCTGTCGGAGCGCCGAAGCTTCAACTGGAACCGGATCACCTATACCGACAGCCTGGACCCAGCACGCGTACCCACTGTCCTGATCCGCTGCATGACCGGACCGCAATACGCACCTCCGCAGTGGACGCCCCTGTGCGAGGCCTCGCTTGAGCAGCCTGGGCTGCTGAATGTACGCACCACCATTGTTTACCGTCAGAACCTGCTGCCGCATTGGCGGGAGATCCAGGCCGATGTCCAGGCCTATCTGCAACGCATCAGGTCCCATTGCCCTACACACCGGAACGTGAAGGAGATTGAACGTGGTTGAAACGATGACAGCCGAACAGCGTGCACTGGCGCGGGCGATGCTCGACAGCGGCAAGATCGAGGAGGTGTACCAGTTCATCGCCGGTTTCGGGCATCGCTATGCCCGGTTGGCCAGTGGCGTGGCCGTGGGCAACATGTTCTCCGGTCTGACTGCACTGGAGTTTCTGGAGGAAACCGCAAAGGATCATGGCGTTCCCGTGGACGATGCGAAGATCCAGGCGGTGCGCGCGGGCATGGCCCGGGGCCTCCTGGACATGCTCGACCAGATCGCAGATGCGGCGGGCGACGTTGTTCGTGAGATCACCGCCGACGAAGCCTGGACCTTCCATAACCGCATTTTCACCGAACTGAACCTGCCGGTTGATTCCTGGACGTTGAATACGCCCTTCAGACTTCTGGACCAGCAGCAACGCGATGCCATCTGGGACTCGATGCTCAACAGCAACGGTCGTCTGCCGTGGGATACCAAGGCCGGCATCGAACTGCTGGTCGAGGTGGTCAAGAACGCAGAGAACGATCCCATGGGAGCCGGTTCATGGTTCTGGCGTCTGGGCATGAACGATGACGTGTACTCGGCATGGCTGGCACGGCTGAGCACCGAAATGCTGGAGGACGGTACCGGAGGGGCTGCCCGCCCGTTGGATCCCTTCCTGTTCTTCACTGGCGCGCTGATGCTGGATGCCCAGGACGGAGAGTTCAACAAGGACCAGATCCGCGAGTTCCTCAATGCCCTGCCGGACGTGCTGAAGCTGTCGGTGAAGCCAGGGAGCGGACTGACCGCCTATGGCTCGCTGCAGGGCGATGCCATCGACGGTACCGATGAAGCCGACGTCATATTCGGCCAGGAAGGCGCGGACGTGCTGTCTGGTCTGGCCGGCAACGATGTGATCGACGGCGGTAGCGGCAACGACACCCTGAACGGCGGCGCCGGCAATGACGCGCTGTTCGGTGGCGCCGGCAACGATACGCTCGACGGCGGCATCGGCAGCGACACGTTGCGCGGCGGGATGGGCTTTGACACCTACACCATCGGCACGGGCCTGGCCGGCGATCTGGATACGATCGTTGACACCGACGGCAACGGTACCGTGGTCATCAATGGCAACGGGGCCTGGGCCAACGGGCTCATCGCAACGTCGGCCACCACCTGGGAGAGCGCCGATGGCCAGATCAAGGTCAGCCACTCGATCGCCAATGGGTCGAAGCTGATCATCCGCAGTGGCACCGACACCGGCAGTGTGATGGTCGACGGTTGGAGCCAGGGCCATCTGGGCATCACGCTTCCGGAGTTCAAGCCGGGCCAGGCAGGCACGGGCGGAACCGGGCTGGCCGACTTCCTCAATCCCTTCGTGAACAGCGCGCCCAGTGGTGCGGTCAACCTGTCCGGTGGCAATGGCCGCGACATGATCTGGGGAACCGCGTTCGGCAGCGGTGACACCTTGGATGGCGGTGAAGGCAGTGACATCATCAATGGTCGCGGTGGCGCCGACATCATCACCGGCGGTGTCGGCGACGACTTCATCTCTGGCCTGGGATCGGAGACGATCGCGCATGGCGGAGAGGGCAATGATGTCCTGAATGCGCAGTGGAACTTCGGCTTTGATGTGCGCACGAATTCACGTGTGCCGATCACCGAATCCGGCATCTGGCGCGACGTGGAGGCCTTCTTCAGCTGGACTGCAATGCAGCGTCTGGGGCGCCGCGATGATGGCAGCCTGGCCATCGGCTTCAACTATGGCCTGTCGGGGATGTTCGATTTCAGTGGCGCCTCGGTGGCGCCGGGCTGGACGTTCAGATTCCGTCGTCTGGACAATGATACCTACACCCTTGTCTATAGCAGCGCCACCGAGCCGGATGGCATTGCGCTGGGCCAGGGACGGATCACCACGGAGGAGGGCTCGGGTATCACCTATACCAGCGGTGTGAGCCTGTTTGGCGAAGACGGCAACGACCAGCTCGGTGGCAGCAGTGCAGCCGACTACCTCGATGGTGGGGATGGCAACGATGCGATCAGTGGTGAAGGCGGCCACGATGTGATCCTGGCCGGAGCCGGCAACGACCAGGTGGCAGGCGGAGACGGCAACGACAGCATTGACGGCGGCGCCGGCGACGACGAGATGTGGGGTGAAGGTGGAAATGATCTGATCGACGGCGGAGACGGTGACGATCTGATCTGGGGGGACTATTACCCGCAGTCCGGAATCGTCGGGGGCGGCAATGACATCCTGCGTGGTGGCGCCGGCAACGACCAGCTGTCCGGTCAGGCCGGCGATGATCTGCTGTCAGGCGGTATCGGAAACGATCTTCTGGTTGGCGGCACCGGCAACGATCGCCTCATGGGCGAAGACGGTGACGACGAGCTGCAGGGCGAAGATGGCGACGACACTCTCGACGGCGGCAATGGCACCGACCGGCTGTTCGGGCAGGATGGCAATGATGTTCTGCTGGGCGGCGAGGGCGCCGATCATCTGGAAGGTGGCGATGGCAACGATCATCTTGATGGCGGCGCCGGCAAGGACGTGCTGATTGGCGGCGAAGGCGATGACACGCTCATGGGCGGCCAGGGCGACGATGAACTGTGGGGTGGGTCCGGCAAGGACACACTGTCCGGTGGTGAGGGGGCCGACACCCTGCGTGGCGAAGCGGGTGACGATGTGCTTGCCGGTGGTGCGGGCAACGACCTGTTGATGGGAGGTGATGGGCGCGACACCCTCGACGGCGGCGATGGCGACGACGAGCTGCAGGGCGGTGCCGGCAATGATTCCTTGAACGGGGGCAGCGGCGCCGACCGTCTGTTTGGTGAGGATGGCAACGACAGTCTGTATGGCGGCGCCGGTGATGACGTCCTGGCTGGCGATGGCGGCGCGGGCAGTTCCGGTGCGGCTGGGAATGATTATCTCGACGGCGGTGCCGGCAACGACGTGCTGTTCGGGCAGGGCGGGCACGACGAGCTCAATGGTGGTGCCGGCGATGACAGGCTGTACGGTGATGAAGACAATGGCCCGGGTGGCAACGATACGCTGCGCGGTGGCGCAGGCAATGATCTGCTGTCCGGTGGTGCCGGCGATGACCTCCTCGATGGCGGCAGCGGCAATGACCTGCTCTACGGTGGCACCGGCAACAACCAGTACCACTTCGAAGCGGGGTTTGGTATCGATCATGTCTACCTGCAGGAGGGCAATCCGGGCAGTGATCGCATCACCTTCGGTACCAGCATCAATCAGACCGATCTGCACTACGAGGCGTACGGGCTGGATCTGATCATTCGCCACCGCGACGGGACTGATACCGTGGTGGTGCACAACTATTTTGCATCCTCTGGTTCCGGTGGCATTGCGGTGGGCGGTATTGATGTCACCGATCGCGAACGCCTGGAGGAACAACTGGAGGTGCCGACGCTTGTCTTCGGTACAGGCGGTGATGACAGCATGCTGGGCACCAGCGGTGACGACAGTCTGTATGGCGCTGACGGCAACGATACGTTGATGGGCCTGGAGGGCAACGACCGGCTGTTCGGTGGCGCCGGCGATGACCTGCTGATCGGCGGTCTTGGCCACGACGTGCTCGACGGCGGCGCCGGCAATGACATCTATCACTACGATTTTGGTCATGGTTATGACCGCATCATCAACCTGGGAAGCGCCGCTGCCGGCACGGACATCATCCGTATCGGCCCTGGACTGACACGGGCGATGATCAACAACATCCAGGTCTCCGGCGATGACCTGATGCTCGCCTTCTTCACCGGTGCCGGGTTCCAGTCGCTGAGCCTGGATGGATTCCTTGCCGGGAGCAACCGCAGCCACATCATCCAGTTCGACGACGGCACGTGGATGAGCGCCGAGGACTTTGTCGAGACGGCGCGAAGCTGGACTGGTACCGACGCTGACGATACGTACAAAGCGACCGACGAAGGCAACAACCTGCGCGCCGGTGCCGGCAACGATATCGTCCATGGAAAGGGGGGCAACGATCGAATCTTCGGTGGCGAAGGCGATGACCAGCTCTTCGGCGGTGATGGCAATGATGTGATCTACGGCGATGGCGGTGCGGACCTGCTTGATGGCGGTGCCGGCGATGACATGCTGTATGCGAACGAATTCAGTGATGGCAGCCCGGACATCCTGCGGGGCGGTGCTGGCAATGATCGCTACTACATCAGCACCGGCTACCAGTACGCCTCTTCCCCGGACACGGTCATCGAACTGGAAGGCGAAGGCGTGGACACCGTCTTTGCCGAGTCCTTCTCATACACCCTGACGGCCAATGTCGAGAATCTGGTGGGCGTCTTCAACAGCAACACCTGGCATTGGCAGAACCCGTCCTATCCTGGCTGGATCGTGCACATTCCCCGCACCCTGGTCGGCAACGACCTGGACAACATCATCCAGTTTGGCAAGCCGTCCTATATGGGCAGCCATAGTGGACGCTACTACGTGCTTGATGGTGGCGCCGGCAATGACACGCTGATCGGAACCCAGGCCAACGAAACCTATGTGGTCGACAGCCTCGGCGATGTGATCATCGAGGGTGACTGGGGCTGGGACAACCGCTTCTCCATCGACACGGTGCGTGCCAGCCTGTCCTACTCGATCGCCAACCTGGTCAACATCGAGAACCTGGAACTGGTCGGAAGCGGCGACTGGTCGGGCTGGGGCAATGCGGGCGACAACACGCTCAACGGCCGCACGTCGACCGGCGCCAACCATCTGTACGGTGGTATGGGAGATGATCGCTACATCATCAGTGCCAACGACACAGTGGTGGAGTTGGCCGGGGAAGGCAACGATACCGTGGTGATCGACGCTCTCGAAGATGGCGCGCCCCAGAACCAGTGGTTCGAGGTGGCAAACTTCGCAAATGTCGAGAACCTGGAGCTGGGCAACAACCTGGTGCCTGACGGACGCGGCGCGGGCACCATCAACGGGGGCGCGTTCCACGCCAACCTGCGCGGCGATGCCGGTGACAACGTCCTGACCGGAAACGGATTCAGCAACGAAATCCGCGGCGGCGGAGGCAACGATACCCTCAAGGGCGGCGATCGCGAGCCGAACACGGTCTACAAGGCCAGCCGGGACTACCTCTATGGTGAAGAGGGTAATGATCAGCTGATCGCAGGCCAGGGCGGTGCGGACCTGCATGGCGGTACCGGCGATGACATGCTCAGGGGCGGTTATGGCGACGACGACTTCCACTACGGAATCGGCGATGGCCGCGATACGGTGGATTCGCAGCCGGGTGCCGGGCGCGACCGCGTGGTGTTTGGCGCAGGCATCGACCCGGACGACGTCACCTTCAGCCGCAGTGGGCTGGACCTGATCGTGCAGGTCGGCAGCGATCAGAATGATCAGCTCACGGTCAGCAACTACTGGTATGAGGAAAGCGGCAGTCTGGTGGTGCGTGGGGTGGTCGACCACTTCCTGTTCGCCGATGGCACCGTGCGTCGCGGCGATCTTCACCAGCTGCCGTACACCAACAAGCCTCCGATCACGCTGATCCCGTTCGTCGAGTTCGAGGCCATTGGTGATGCGGCCTTCTCGGCACAGATTCCCTCGGGCATGTTCCAGGACGAGGCCCAGGACACGCTGACCTATTCACTGAGTGCGAATGCGCCGGCCTGGCTGGTCATCGACCCGCTTACCGGGCAGCTGACGGGCACACCGCCCAATGGCGGTGCGGATCTTTCGCTGGAGATCATTGCTTCCGACAGCTGGGGGCAGCGCACCACGGCCTGGCTGACGGTGAATGTGCGCAACGTGCTGCGGGGTACCGATGGCGCGGATGTGCTTGCCGGCACCCAGTTCCGTGACGATCTGCATGGCGGCGCAGGTAATGACGTGTTGAATGGCGCTGGCGCCGGTGATCGCCTGTATGGCGGCGAGGGCGACGACATCTATGTGGTGAATGATCCGAGCCAGCAGGTGATCGAACTGGCCGGCGGAGGCGACGACACCGTCCGCAGTGGCAGTCATCGCTACGTGCTGGGCGATCACGTCGAGCGGCTCGAGCTGCTCGACGGTGCATACGAAGGCATCGGCAACCAGGGCAACAACACGCTGGTAGGCAACCAGGGCGACAACAGGCTTGATGGCGCGGCCGGCGAAGATCGCCTTGTCGGCGGTGCCGGCGATGATACCTACGTGGTCGACAGCGCCGGCGATGTTGTCATCGAGGTGGCCGGCGAAGGCGTCGATACGGTCGAGGCGGCGCTGGACTGGCAGCTGGGCGACCATCTGGAGAATCTGGTGCTGACCGGCTCCGGCCACCTGAGCGGAGTTGGCAACAGCCTGGACAACGAGCTGTATGGCAACGATGGCAACAACCGGCTCGAGGGCGGCCTCGGTGCCGATCGTCTGTACGGTGGCCTGGGCGACGATCTGTACATCATCGAATCGGCCCAGGACCGTGTGTTCGAGGACGAAGACGGCGGTCTGGATACCATCGAGCGTCGCTTCGAGACCAACCTGATCCTGGCCGACAATGTCGAGAACCTGATCCTGGCCAACGGCATCGTGTCCGGCAACGGCAACGCGTTGGACAATGTCATCAATGGCAACGCCGCGGCAAACAAGCTGAGCGGCATGGACGGCAACGACACCCTTGTTGGCGGCGACGGTGATGACCAGCTCTGGGGTGGCAGCGGTGACGATGTCCTGCGCGGTGACAATGGTGCGGACTATCTTGATGGCGGCAGCGGTGCCGATCAGATGAGTGGTGGCGCAGGCAATGACATCTACATCGTGGACAACACGGCGGACACGATCATCGAGCTTGCCGGCGGGGGCACGGACCAGGTGCAGTCTTCGGCCTCCTACACGCTGTCGGCGGATCTGGAGAACCTGTTCCTGACCGGAAGTGCCGACATCAACGGGACCGGCAATGCGTTGGCCAACTACCTGGCGGGCAACAGTGGCAGCAACACGCTCAATGGGGGAGGCGGCAACGACACGCTCAGTGGTGGGGCGGGCAACGATACCCTGCTGGGCGGCGCTGGCAACGACGCCTATCTGGTCGATGCGAACTCAGGCAGTGATGTCGTAGACAACACCGGAGGCGGCAACGATACGGTGTTCTTCCAGAATGGGGTCACCCGGGAACGGCTGAGCTTCTCCCGCGATGGGGATGACCTGTTGATCCGGATCGACCAGGGAGCTACGCCGGCGGTACGCGTGCGTAATCACTTCCTCGGTGGGGACTGGGCCATCGATCAGGTTCAGCCTGATGGAGGCAGTTCACTCAGCGCAGCCCAGATCAACCAGCTGGTCAGCGGCGGCAGTGGGGGCGGGTTCGACAAGACCGTCACCGGGACGTCGGCAGGAGAGCAGCTGGTGGGCACCGCGGGCAAGGACCTGATCGAGGGTCTGGGCGGCGATGACACGCTGTTCGGTATGGCAGGCGACGACACGCTGCGCGGAGGCGATGGCAATGATCAGCTTGCGGGCGGCAATGGCAGCGCTGCGGGCTCGGGCAATGACCGGCTTGAGGGAGGCGCAGGCAACGATACCCTGCGCGGCCAGGACGGTAACAACGTGCTTCTGGGTGGCAGCGGCGATGACCAGTACATCCATGGCGGCGGGAACGATGTGATCGACAACACAGGGGGAGGCGTCGACTGGTTGTTCTTCCAGAACGGCATTACCACCGGACAGCTGGCTTTCACCCGCGAAGGTGACAACCTGGTGATCGTTGTGAACGGAAATGCCAACCAACGCGTCACGGTGACCAATCACTTCCTGGGCGGTGACTGGGCGCTCGACTATCTGCAGGCTGCCACCGGCAATGCGCTCAGCACGGCGGCCATCAATGCGCTGGTCAGCAATGGCGGTGGCGACGGCGGAGGTACGCCGGGGACCGGAAACGATGCCGATTACCCCTCCAAGATCAACGGTACGGCGAACGCCGAGCAGTTGGTTGGTACCAGTGGGCGTGACCTGATCAAGGGTCTTGCCGGCGACGACAAGTTGTTTGGCATGGGGGGCGATGACAAGCTGGAAGGCGGTGATGGCAACGATTACCTGTCCGGTGGCAACGGCAGCTTCAGCGGGTCCGGGAAGGACATCCTGATCGGTGGCGCCGGCGACGACCAACTGGTAGGCGAAGATGGCGATGACATGCTCATCGGCGGAGTGGGCAACGACACGTACTTCTACCGGGCCGGGTCGGGCGCCGATACGGTGGACAACACCGGCGGTGGTACCGACTGGTTGTACTTCGATGGCATCGATCGCAGCCGCCTGAGCTATCACCGTGATGGCGATGATCTGGTCGTCAGGGTGGATGGCAGCGCCGGGCAGCAGATGCGTGTGCTCCGCCATTTCCAGGGTGGACAGTACGCCATTGCCTTCGTGCAGCCTGGCGATGGTGGCTACGCCATCACTGCAGATCAGATTGCCAGTCAGTTGACGCCGATGACCGCGCTGCGCACCAGCATGACCTCCGCCGCCGCGTCCGCGCCGGAGGCCATGTCACTGGAGGCGGAACTTCAGCATCTGGTGGGGGCCATGGGCGCGTTCCAGGCGGGTGCTGACACGGGGCTCGCTGGCGATGCGCCTGCGCAGCTGGGCGGTGTCGATCCATCCCTGTGGGCGGGGGCACTGCACCGCCAGGAGGCGCGCGCCACGCTCGTGCCGGGCTGATCCGGCCTGCGCATGAGGCGGCTTGCCCGCAACGGTTCCGGCAGCAGGGGCCGTTGCGGGCGCGCTGGGGCGATGGGCTTCGGCGGGGAGAGCATTGACCGAACGGTAACGCCAGGTATCGGCCTGCCTGGATCGCGTAACAAGGGGTGATCCATGCGCCGACAGCGGCCGCCACTGGGCTACCCTGTAGCTCCAACGCACGTTGTGGGGCGCACCGATGAAGGTTGTGGTTCTTGCTGCATTACTGATGGTGGCGCAGGCGCCTGCTCACGCCCAGCCGCTGCCCGCCGAACTGGCGCAGTTGGGCATCATCGCCGGCATGCCCTACGCCAAGGCCAAGCGCCTGCTGGATGCTGCCGGGTGGCAGCCCGCGGCGGCGGCGGGCGCTGCCGAACCGCTGGAAGGCTTTCCGGAGGTTCGATGCCAGAAGGGCGGCACGCAGTGTGCGACGACCTTCGAAAAGAGCGGCCAGCAGATTGCGGTGCGGGTGGGCATGACCCTGGCCGGGCAGCCGTTCGTGCAGGGTGCCGACTGAGCCTGCGCCGCCGTCATGCCAGCGGCAGGCGGTCCTGCGCGTGCGACAGCCGGTCGTGCAGTTCGCGCACATGTTCGGCCTTGGCATGCACCCGCGTGGTATCGCCGAAGCTGCGCAGATAGGCGCAGGCCGCGAAGCCGGCGCTCTTCTTCTCGTACTCGGCGATCCAGGCCAGGCGGTCGGGGTTGCTGGCCTGCTCGGCGGACCAGGCCGCCACCGGCGGCCGGATGCGGTACTTCAAGCCGACCCGCCATGGCTTGGGGGTCAGCCGCGCACGGAAGCAGTGCTGCAACCGGCACATGCGTGCGTACAGTGCATCGGTGCCGAGGGCCTTGAACAACCCCTGCAGCTGCTCGTCTTCGGGCAGGAATGTCGCGTGCATCGCCAGCAGACGCAGGCCGGCCGGGGTGCGGTAGGCGCGCAGGTGCCAGTCCGGGTGCTGTTCGCTGAAGGCCGCCACCCGCTGCAGTGCGATGCCTTCGGCACCGCCGGCGGCGGCGAGGCGTTGCCGCCGGCGTGCCAGCACTGCCGCGTTGACCAGCAGCAGTGCCACCACGCCCAGCACCAGTCCGACCAGCCAATGCCAGAGCAGGGTGCCGGTGATGGCGCCGGCCAGCAGCACCGAGGCGGCGATGAGGGCCGGCATCACGCAACCGCCCGGCGCAGGGGCGTGGTCGATGTCGGCGAACAACACATCCGCACTGTTGAGGCACAACGCGCCGTAGCTGTTCCGGGTGATCACCACGTCGCCATCGCGCTGCACGATCTGTTCGCGGATCGGCACGCCTTCCACGCCGTAATTGCTGCGCACCTCGCGGCGCGGCAGCGGCTGCCCGGCAACGATGGCGTTGAGTGCCTCGTTGGCGCGGGCATCGGCATGTGCCTGGGCTTCGGCGGGGCCCTCATCGGACCAGCCGAAGCGGCGCACGACCAGCGCGCGGCCACGGAAGCGGGCCTGTACGCGGGCTTCGGCCCAGTAGGCGGGAACGATCATCATGGTGCGTGCTCCGTCATCCGTGGCTGGCTGCCCAGGGGGAGTCTGGCATAGCCCAGGGGGCGCCGCATCCACCTGCTGCGGCGGCTCGGGCAGAGTGGTAAATTGCGCGCCTTGCATGCACACCACCAAGGACGGAGCGATGTACATGATTCTGCGCGGCCTGCTGGCCCTGGCCTGTGCCGGGGCGGTAGGCGCGGCCGCGGCGGCTGCACCGGCGGGGCCGCAGATCCTCACCGAGGATGTCGGTCGTTTCTATGCAATTTACGATGACGCGGGCGGCAAGCCCAGCGTTGCCCAGTTGCGCGGCTACCTGGCCGAGGGGTCAAGCGGTCTGGCCGAGCTGGCCCAGGCGCGCCGGGTCACCGCTGAACGCATCGCCGAGGCCATCGCCAACCAGCCGGCGCTGTACGCGCAGGGACGAAGCTGCCTGGCCGAGCTGCCGGCGGTGAAGCAGCGTCTGGTGCAGGTGTTCGCCAACCTGCAGGCGATCTACCCGCGGACCACATTCCCTCCGGTGACCATCGCCGTGGGCCGCGGCCGGCCGGTCGGACTGACCTCGAAAAGTGGCGTGATCATCGGCCTGGAAGCGCTGTGTGCGGCCGATTTCATGAATGCCAACGTGCAGGATCGCTTCGTGCACGTGATCGCGCACGAGTACGTGCACATCCAGCAGACCGGCCTGATCGATGTCGAACCGGGTGATCCACGCGCGACGGTGCTGCGCATTTCGCTGGGCGAAGGGATCGCCGAGTTCATCACCGAACTGATCTCCGGCAACGTCGGCAATGGGCGCCACGCGGCGTGGACGCGCGGCCGCGAAGTGCATATCGAAAGCGCATTCGCACTCGACCTGGACAGCACCGACCTGTCGCCGTGGTTGTACAACTACACGCCCGGTTCGCAGGAACCCTACGACCTGGGTTACTGGGTGGGTTACCGCATCGCCAAGGCGTACTACCTGCAGGCCAGGGACAAGCGCGAGGCGGTGCGTGCGCTGGTCCAGCAGGATGACCCGAAGGCGATCCTGGCCGCCAGCGGCTGGACGCCGGGCATGTGGATGCCGGCCAAGGTGACCGGTGTGGCGGCGCGCTCGGCCTCGCGATGAAGCGGGCTGGCAGCGCTAGACTGCGGGTCTGGTTTCCTGGAGGACCCGCATGCGTGGATCCATGCTGTTTGCCGCTGCCATCACCGTTGCCATGGCGCTGAGCGCCCCGCTGAAGGCGGCCGAGCCTACGGCGGTCAATCCGCTGCTGCTGAAGCCGGTCGAGCAGCTGCGCCCGGACGAAGTGCGCTTCATGCAGCAGCAGCTCGCCGATTGGCCGCAGCTGCAGCGCTATCGCGACGCCAACGCTGCGCTGCCTGCCGCTGTGCCCGGGCAGCTACGCGTGGTGTTCTACGGCGATTCCATCACCGAAGGCTGGGGCAGGGAAGGCAGCGCCTCGTTCTTTCCCGGCAAGGGCTGGCTCAACCGCGGTATCAGTGGCCAGACCACGGCGCAGATGCTGCTGCGTTTCCCGCAGGACGTGCTGGCGCTGAAGCCGCAGGTGGTGGTGATCCTGGCCGGAACCAACGATCTCGCCGGCAATACCGGTCCATCCACGCAGGCGATGATCGAAGACAACCTGCATGCGATGGTGGATCTGGCGCGGGCGCACGGCATCGGCGTTGTGCTGGCCTCGGTGCTGCCGGTCAGCGAGTACCCGTGGATGCCGGGCATCACGCCGGCACCGAAGGTGCGTGCGTTGAACGCGGCGTTGAAGCGCTACGCCGAGGCGAAGCAGCTGGTCTATCTGGACTACTACACGCCGATGGCCAATGCGGCCGGCGGCCTCGATCCGCAGCTGGCCGAGGACGGTGTGCATCCGACGGCGCAGGGCTATGCGCGCATGGCGCCGTTGGCAGAAGCGGCCGTCAGCCGCGCACTGAAACAGAAGTAGAAGCGGACAGGCTGGCCTGCAACCACGCGCAGAAGCCGATCACCAGCGGATCGGCCGCGCTGTCCTCATGCACCAGCCAGCTCCAGCGCGGGCCGCGCACGCGCGCGTCATCCAGTGCGTGCAGCTGTCCCTGTTGGCAGGCACGCGCGGCCAGCAGCTCGCTCACCAGGGCAATGCCCAGCCCCTGGCAGGCGGCGTCCAGCAGCTGCCCCGGCTCGGAGAAGTTCATGCCCTCGCGGCGCTGGCCGACGTCGGCACCACCCTGCACCTGCCATTGGCTCCAGTCCATCTCACGCTCGCCGTGCAGGGTGAGGCGCTCATGCACCGGCGTGGCCAGCAGTGCCGGGTGGCAGGCCGGATAGAGGCGGTCCTGCAGCAGCACGCGGTGCTGGCAGTGCGCCTGTGAATCGAGGTCATCGCGTACCGCGATGTCCAGGGTCTGCGTGGTCATGTCGGGCGCTTCTTCGCTGGTCAGCAGCCACAGGTCGGCATCGGGATGCAGGCGATGGAACTGTGCCAGGCGTGGCACCAGCCAATGCCGCGCGAAGGCCGGGCTGGTGTTGACGATCAATTGATTGGGCTTGCGGTACTGATCAAGCCGGCGGATGCCACTGGCCAGCTGCCGCAGCAGGGACTGGGTGGTTTCCAGCAGGTCGATGCCGGCGTCGGTCAGCGTGACGCTACGGCCCTGACGGAAAAACAGTGGCTGCTGCAACGAGGCCTCCAGGCCGCGGATCTGCTGGCTGATCGCCGACTGGGTCAGGTGCAGTTCCTCGGCCGCGGCCTGGAAACTGCCCAGCCGAGCGGCGGCTTCAAAGCCGCGCAGGGCGTTCAGCGGGGGCCAGTGCTTGAGCATTTCAGATAAGCAGAACTGTTCAATTGATAGCTGAATCTATCGTTTGTTCTTATGGATTGGCAAGCGCAGCATGGTCTGACCCCCAACCCGTGGAGCCCGTCATGTCTACCCGTCGTCACTTCCTTACCCAGCTGGCCGGTGCGGCCGGGCTTGGCGGCCTGGCGGCACTGGGCCTGGCCGGCCTGCCGGGGCGCGTTGCGGCAGCGGCCCCAAGCGCGGGTGTCTGGCGCATGCCCGATGAACATGGCCCGCAGGAGCGCGTTTTCCTGTCCTTCGCGGCGCAGCCGCGGGTGTGGGGCGCGCAGGCCGATGCGGTGAACAGCGCTGTGGCGCGGCTGGCCCGTACCATCGCCCGCCACCAGCCGGTCAGCGTGCTGTGCCGCCCGGCGCAGCGGAAGCAGGCGCAGGACCGCTGCGGTCGCGACAACATCGAATTCCTGGAGGTGCCGCTGGATGACATCTGGGTGCGCGACTACGGCGGGTGTTTCGTCACCGACGGCCAGGGCGGACTGGGCCTGGTCGATTTCAACTTCAACGGTTGGGGCGGCAAGCAGAGCGCGCGCAACGATGGCGCGGTGGCGCCGTGGCTGGCGCAGGTGACCGGTGCGACGCTGTTGGAAAGCGATCTGGTCGGCGAGGGCGGTGGCATCGAAGTCGACGGCCACGGCACGGCCATTCTCACCGAGAGCTGCTGGGTGAACCGCAACCGCAATCCGGAGTGGTCGCGCGCGGATATCGAGGCCGAGCTGAAGCATCACCTGGGCCTGCGCAAGGTGATCTGGTTGCCCGGCATCGCCGGCGAGGACATCACCGATGCGCACGTGGATTTCTATGCGCGCTTCGTGCGCCCGGGCGTGGTGATCGCCAACCTCGACAATGATCCGGAGTCCTACGACTACGATCTGACCCGCGAGCATCTTGAGATACTGCGCGATGCGACCGACGCCGATGGCCGGCGCCTGCAGGTGCACACGCTGCCGCCGCCGCTGGACGGGCGCGACAACGTGCATACCCGTGACAACGACGATCTGGCGATGGGCTACATCAACTATCTACCGATCAACGGCGCGGTGGTGGCGCCGCAGTTCGGTGACGATGCGGCCGATGGCTACTGCCGCGAACTGCTGGAGGATCTGTACCCCGGCCGCGTGATCGAGCAGGTGGATATCGACGCGATTGCCGGCGGCGGTGGCGGCATCCACTGCGTGACCAAGAACATGCCCAGGGTCTGATGCGGCTCAGGTGTCATCCCGCTTCAGCGCCGCATCGGCTGCCAGCAGCGCTTCGGCGGCGGCACTGAGCGGCGGTGACGGCGGTGCGACCACGCCGATGGCTCCCATCATCGTCGGCATGCCCAGGAACCGGCGCGCGCGGCGGTCGTAGATGCCGGTGACCAGCAGTGCACGGGTGGCGATCTTCTGCTCGGGGCCGATCAGCACGCGCTGCTCCATGATGCCGCGCGAGCCGACCCAGCCGACCAGGCGGGTTTCCAGGGTGAAGCGCTGGAGCGGCTTCAGTTCGCGACGGAACTGGATGGTGCCGGCGCCGACGATCGGTGCCCACTTCTCACGCAGCGCCACCCGGCCCAGGCCCATGCGCAGGATCAGGTCCAGCCGGCCCAGATCGAAGATGTTCCAGTAGCGGCCGTTGGTCATGTGCAGGTTGCTGTCCAGGTCGTTGGGCAGCACCCGGAACTGCAGCCGCGAGACCCCGAACGGGGCTTCCAGCTTCGGCCGGAACAGGCTGCACAGCAGCAGGTGGAGCAGGCGGAACCAGAGATTCATGTTTATGACGACTGTTATAGAACGGTCGGTACGCTAATCTATGACAACTGTCCTGGCAAGGAACCCCGCCGTGAGCCCGCGACCCTCTGACGCCCCGCAACGGGTGATTGATGCTGCGGCACAGATGCTGGCGCGGGTCGGCCTCAACGCGACCAGCATCCGCGAGGTGACCAAGCTGGCCGACGCGCCGCTGGGCTCCACCTACCATCATTTCCCGGGCGGCAAGCAGGAACTGCTGGCACGCGCCACGCACATGGCCGGCGACAAGGTGGAGGCGCTGCTGGTGGAGTTGCTGAAGGGCGGCGCGGCACAAGGCCTGCAGCAGTTCCTGGCGATGTGGCGCGAACGCCTGCTGCGCACGCAGTTCCGTGCCGGTTGCCCGGTGCTGGCGGCCGCAGTGGAAGAGCCGATGGATGCCGCACCGAGCCAGCCACGCGTGGCCGCCGCCGAGGTGTTCGTGCGCTGGCAGGGGCACCTGGCAGCTGCCTTCGTCGCCGATGGCCACGACGCGAACGCCGCGGCCGGCCTGGCCAGCCTGGTGATTGCCGGCGTGGAAGGCGCGGTGGCGATGAGCCGCGCGCTGCAGGATATCGCCCCGTTCGACCAGGTGGCCGCGCAGCTGCTGAAAGCCGCTACGCCGCCCTGATCCGGCCGTATCCGGTAGATCCACCTCACGCGTGGATGAGCGCGTAACGCCCGGTGCTGCCTGATCAATGAAGCTGTGCGCGCTCTGGACGCGGCGCGTGGCGATAGAATCCAGCCATCACCGTCTACGCGTGCCCGGCAAGGACGTCCGCATGCAGCATCAGGTTTCCGAGGTCGCTGACCGCGTTGCCTCCCGCCTACGAGGGGCGGCATGAAGAACCCGCGCCATTCTTTCACCACTGCATTGAAGCTGCGCAGGAGCCGTGGCAGCGAAGTCGTGCGTGCGCGGCGGCACCTGCAGCAGCGTGGTTGGCCGCGGCTGCAGATGGCCCTGATCGTTGCGCTGACCGGCGCCGCCGGGTTCCTCGTCTCACATCTGCTGCGGCTGGCCGGTGTAGAGGCCATGCTGCTGCGCTACCCGCTGGCGGTACTGCTGGCCTACGGCGTGTTCCTGCTGCTGATGTGGGTCTGGATCCGTTGGCGCTGGGACAACGTGCTCGATGCGCTGTCGTCGGAGGTGGGCGGAGGCACCCCATCGGCACACGGCAGCGCCGCTCAATCGCCGTGGAGTGATGTCGGCGGCCGTTCCGGTGGTGGCGGTGCGTCTGCCTCGTGGAATGAGTCGGCAGCGCAGAGCGGGGTTGAGGTGAGCGAGGTGCCGCTGGCCGGACTGGCCGAAGACGAAGCCGGGCTGCCATTGCTGGCCGTCCTCGGCATCGTCGCGGTGGGCGCAGCGGTCGTGCTGGTCAGCGCATGGGTGGTATGGTCAGCGCCGCTGCTGATGGCCGAACTGCTGGTGGATGCGGCCATCGCCGGTGGCCTGTACCGGCGCATGCAAGGCATGCAGGAGCAGGGCTGGTGGCGGGTATGCGTGACGCACACGATCTGGCCGCTGTTGGGCCTGCTGTTGTTCTTTGCGATCGTGGGCTGGCTGGCCCAGCAGCTGGTACCGGGCGCGGCCAGCCTGCTGGAAGTTTTCCGCGGGTTGTGATCGCGCCGTGGCCTGGCTCAATCGAAGCGCCAACGCACACCCGCATAGACGCCACGGCCTTCGCCCGGCGTCGAGCGCGCCACATCCTTGCCCGCATCGTCATAGCCCGGCGTGACCGTGGCGGCGTAGTGACGGTTGCCGAGGTTGCGCATCTCCGCCCACGCCTGCCAGCGGCCATCGGGTGCGTCGTAGCCGATGCGGCTGCCGAAGATCACATGGCTGTCGGCCCAGTAGCTGTTGGCATAGTCCACCGCGATGCGTGAGGCATATTCGGTGTTCAGCGAGGCATACAGACCGGACGCGTGATCGAAGCGCAGCTCGGCCTGGTAGCTGTGGCGCGGCAGGCCCGGCAGGCGGTTGCTGCCAAAGCGTGCATCGTGGCGGTAACGGAAATCGCTGAAGGTGTACGCCTGACGCAGCGACAAGCGTCCCGGCTCGGCCTGCCACAGCGTGCTGTCCAGGCCGGCTTCGATGCCACGGTGCACGGTGGGGCTGGCGTTGTTCTCTGCGATGAACAGGTTCGGCACCGGCTGCAGCTCCACGCTCAGCAGTTCGTGGTTCACATGCGCGTAGTAGCCGGTCAGTTCCCACCGACCGACCGCAGCGTCGCCACGTGCACCCAGTTCCAGCGTGGTGGCGGTCTGGTTCTGCATCCGCACCGGCGCGCGCTGGCGGCCCGTGGATGGGCCATTGCCCGGCCCGAAATACTGGTTCGAACCCCAGATCATCGACCACGGATGCGGCGCTTCCACCGAGCGGCTGAGGTTGCCGAACCACTGTGTCTGCGCGCTGTGCTGCCAGGTGAAGCCCAGTCGCGGCGCATAGTCCCAGTCATGATCGCGCAGGCGGCCGCCGCTGCTGGGCCAGGTCACCTGTACGTCGCGGCGAGTGTTGATCAGTGCCAGCCCGGTCTGCATGCGCAGGCGGTCATTTAAGGTGAGGGTATTGCTGACGTGCAGCGTGCTGTCGGTGCCGTGGTGGCGGAAGTCACGCGTGCGCGTGCCGGCGGCATAGCCGTTGCTGGCAAAGCGCAGCGACTCGCGCACGTCGGCGTCGAGGTCATGGGTGACGCGCAGGCCGATCGTGGTGTCGCTGTCCAGCCCGAACAGCGTGTGGTGATGGCGGTAATCGAGCGTGGCGTTGAAGTTGGCGTAGTCCAGCTGCTGGCGGTACAGGCTTTCGTTCAGGTCCATTGGATATTTGTGATAGACCAGCCCGGCCTGCAGCGACGAATCCTCATCGATCTGCAGCGTGGTGACATTGCCCAGCCAGGTGCTGCCCGGCTGCGGGCGGCGCGCATCGATGGCCAGGTTGGCCGGATTCGCCGCATGCGGATCGTTGCGGATCTGGTCACGGGTCAGGCGCCCGGGTGTTTCGTGGTTGGTTTCGCGATAGCGCACGAAGAAGCGCGTCTGCAGGCCGGGCGTGATCTGCCATCCGATGTTCGCCATCGCGCCCTTGCCATCGCCGCTTGCGTGGCGCTGGTAGCCGTCGAATTCGGTATCGGTGTAGGCCAGGAAATAGTCGACATCACCGCTGACGCCGCCCCAGCTCAGGCCACGCTTCTGGTAGCCACGGCTGCCGGCCTCGTAATGCAACTGCACGCCCGCCCAATCACGGCCGCTGCGGCTGACGTAATCGATGGCGCCGCCGAGCGCCATCGCGCCGCGTTCGAAACCGTTGGCCCCGCGCAGTACCTCCACGCGCGACAGCCACAGCGGTTCCAACAGTTCGTAGGGCGTGCCACCCGGACCGGTCAGCGGCAGGCCGTCGATCGACACTGCAATGCCCGAGGCATGCGCACCCGGGCCGCGATTGATGCCCGAGCCGCGGATCGAGACCTTGGTGCCCTCGTTGCCTGGCGACTGCGCGCTGATGCCGGGCTGGTAGGCCAGCACATCGGCGCTGCTGGACAGGCGGCCGTCGGCCTTGGCCACGTCGATGACATTGCTGGCGCCCGGCACGCGCTTCAGTTCCGCGCGTGCCTGCGCACTGGCATCGGCGGCGGTGACCTGTACGGCATCGAGGGTGGTGGCCTGCGGGGCGGCCTGGGCAGTGACGGGCAGGCTGAAGGAAACGGCCAGGAACAGCAGCGACGGGGTGGGGCGGTGAGACGAGAGCGACATGCGAAATGCTGTAAACCACAAAAGTGGCGCGCAAGTTAACAGGTCGGGCGCGCCACGTCACCCATCGGCAGCGTATGGCCGCCCACGGCATCCATGTAGAGCCGAGCCCATGCTCGGCTGTCGCCCGCAGCGTGGGTCTTCTGCTGTTGCAATGAAGAGCAGCCGAGCATGGGCTCGGCTCTACAGCAGGGTTACGGCGAAGGCTTCGCCAGCGCCTTCGACTTCGCGTAGAGCCGCTCTGCCGTTTCCTTGTCACCCAGCGCGGCATGGCACTCGGCCAGACTGTCCCAGACATTGGCCGACTGCGGATACAGCTCGGTGTTGAGCGTGAATACCTTCAGCGCCCTGCGCGCGCCGAGGCTCGCGAGGATGGCGTAGCCGTCGCTGTTGATCGCCCGCTCCAGTTCGCTGGCCGCGATGCCGCTGCTGTCGCGCAACCACGCGCGCAGGGCGTGCGCAGCGCCTGCATCATCATCCAGCGCATAAGCGATCAATCGCTCGGACAGCACCGCATGCGGGAATTCCCCCGGTGCGGCCACCGCCATCGTGCTTTCCACCAACGTGCTCGACCACACATTGCGCGCACTGCCGTTGGTCAGGTACACGAACACCCAGTAGCCGTCGGCCAGCGTGCCCTTGTAGGCCAGCCGCGCACGCACACGGGTGCCGCCATCGTGGCCGACCTGGGTGTAGCCATCGCTGCGGGTGGTGTCCCAGCCGGTGGAGAAGAAATTGCTGCCGCCGCCGCTCAGCGTCTGTGGCTGCCAGAGCGTTTCCAGCGTGGCCGTGCGCAGCAGCTTGCCGGCGGCCAGTGCCTGCAGGAAACGGTTCATGTCGCCCACGGTGGTCTGCAGGTCGGCATGGCCCCAACCGTAGCTCGGCCACGGGTCTTCATTGGCGGGCTGCAATGCGCCGTCCTTGCCGATGTACGGAACCGCCGCGCGCTGGGCCGGCACGCTGGCCACGCCCCACGAGGTGCTGGTCATCTTCAGCGGCTGCAGGATGCGCTCGCGCGCGATGGCCGGATAGGGTTTGCGGTAATGCGCTTCCAGCAACGCCGTCAGCACCAGGTAGTTGGCCTGGGTGTACTGCACGCGGCTGCCGGTGGCGAACTGCATCGGCGCGGCGGCCGCCACCTTCAGCGCGGCCGCAAGATCCGGCGCGACGCCACTGTAGCCCTTGCTCACCCAGCGATTGTCGACCCGGTCGTAGTACTCGGCGATGCCCGAACTGTGGTTGAGAAGGTCACGCACCCTGATCGTCTGCCATGCGGCCGGCAGGTCCGGCACGTAGCGGCTGGCCGGTGCATCCAGATCCACCTTGCCCTGGTCCACCAGTTGCATCACCAGCGTGCTGGTCAGAAGCTTGGCCATCGACTGCGCCGTGAAAATGGAATCGACGGTGGCCGGCGCATGGATGGCCGGGTCACGCTCGCCGCTGGCGCCCTGGTAGAGCACCTGGCCGTTATGTGCGACCAGTACCGCTTGGCCGGCGATGCCGTAGCGCTCGCGGTTGGTCTGCAACTGCGTGTCCAACCGGGTGGCCACGCCGGACGGGGCTGAGAACGCGACGCCCGGAAGCAGGCACAGCAGGGCAACGCTATGGCGAAGCTGTCGGTTCATGGCGCATCAACCCAAGGGTGAGGCCGCACTATGGAAACCCCATCGTGGCCCGGTCAAGGGCCATCGGTGGGTGGGTGCTATGCCGGCCAGCGGCCGGCACTACCACGCATTCGCTGACCGGCAACCGTGGAACAGCCGACAATGCCCGGCAGAACCCGGTGTTTCTGGTAGTGCCGGCCGCTGGCCGGCACCCCTGGATCAGCCCAGAATTCCCGGCAGATCCAGCCCCTTTTCCTTCGCGCACTCAATCGCGATCTCATAACCCGCGTCGGCGTGGCGCATCACGCCGGTGGCCGGGTCGTTCCACAGCACGCGGCCAATCCGCTTCGCCGCTGCCTCGGTGCCGTCGCACACGATGACCATGCCGGCGTGCTGCGAGAAGCCCATGCCGACGCCGCCGCCGTGATGCAGCGACACCCAGGTCGCGCCGCTGGCGGTGTTGAGCAGGGCGTTCAACAGCGGCCAGTCGGACACCGCATCGGAACCGTCAGCCATCGCCTCGGTTTCGCGGTTGGGCGAGGCCACGCTGCCGCTGTCCAGGTGGTCGCGGCCGATCACCACCGGCGCCTTCAGTTCACCGTTGGCGACCATCTCGTTGAAGGCCAGGCCCAGTCGATCACGGTCGCCAAGGCCGACCCAGCAGATGCGCGCCGGCAGGCCCTGGAACTTGATCTTCTCGGCGGCCATGTCCAGCCAGCGGTGCAGGTGCGGGTTGTCCGGAATCAGCTCCTTCACCTTGGCATCGGTCTTGGCGATGTCTTCCGGGTCGCCACTCAGCGCCGCCCAGCGGAACGGGCCGATGCCGCGGCAGAACAGCGGACGGATATAGGCCGGCACGAAGCCGGGGAAGTCGAACGCGTTGGCCACGCCTTCTTCCAGCGCCATCTGCCGCAGGTTGTTGCCGTAGTCCACGGTGGGAACGCCCAGTGCGTGGAAGCCGAGCATGGCGCGGATGTGGTTGGCCATCGAGGCGCGTGCAGCCTTCTCCACTTCCTTCGGCGCGGACACGCGCTTGTCGTCCCATTGCTCGACGGTCCAGCCCTGCGGCAGGTAGCCGTTCACCGGGTCATGGGCGGAGGTCTGGTCGGTCAGCAGGTCCGGCTTCACGCCGCGCTTGAGCAGTTCGGCCAGCACGTCGGCCACATTGCCCAGCAGGCCTACCGACTTCGGGGTGCCGGCCTTGCACGATTCGTCGATCAGGCGCAGCGCTTCGTCCAGGTTGTCGGTCCAGGTGTCCAGGTAGCCGGTGCGCAGGCGCATGTCGATGCTGCTCTTGCGGCACTCGACGGCCAGGCAGGAAGCACCGGCCATCACTGCGGCCAGTGGCTGTGCGCCGCCCATGCCACCGAGGCCGCCGGTGAACAGCCACTTGCCGGTCAGGTCGCCACCGAAGTGCTGGCGGCCCATTTCCACGAAGGTCTCGTAGGTGCCCTGCACGATGCCCTGTGCGCCGATGTAGATCCAGCTGCCGGCGGTCATCTGGCCGTACATGGCCAGGCCCTTCCTATCCAGCTCGTTGAAGTGGTCCCAGTTGGCCCAGCGCGGCACCAGGTTGGAATTGGCGATCAGCACGCGCGGTGCATCGGCGTGGGTGCGGAACACGCCCACCGGCTTGCCTGACTGCACCAGCAGGGTCTGATCGTCGTCCAGGCGCTTGAGCGTTTCGACGATGGCATCGAAGCTCTCCCAGTCGCGCGCGGCGCGGCCGATGCCGCCGTACACCACCAGTTCCTGCGGGCGCTCGGCCACGTCCGGGTGCAGGTTGTTCATCAGCATGCGCAGCGGCGCTTCGGTCAGCCAGCTCTTGGCGTTGAGCGTGGTGCCGGTCGGCGCGGCGATGGTGCGGGACGGGTCGTTGCGGGTCATGCGGCGCTCCGGTTCGTAGCGAATTCAAGGCAGGCGTTGAGCACCTGCGCCAGGGTGTGGCGCAGCGGTGCGGCGTGGTCAGGGTCGAGCGGGGTGGGCCAGCTGTGTTCGTCCACCTGGTCGGGCAGCGGCTCGTGCATGTAGCCGCGGCAGGCCAGTTCCATCTGCAGGCTGTGCACGCCGCCGGCGACGTTGCTGTAGTGGCGGGTGATCCAGCCACCCTTGAAGCGGCCGTTGCGCACCTGGCTCATGCCACTGATCCTGAGCAGGTTCTCCACAACATCACTCAATGCGTTGTCGCAGGAGGTGTCTGGCGCGCCGGACGGGCCGGCGGTACCGAGGTTGAACTGCGGCAGCTCGCCGTCGAACAGGTGTGGAATATGCGAACGGATCGAATGCGCGTCGTACACCACTACGGTGCCGTGGCGTGCACGCAGGCGGGTGATCTGCGCGGCCAGTGCATCGTGGTAAGGCAGGAAGTACGTATCGCGGCGACGCGCGATTTCGGCGTCATCCGGTTCGCGCCCGGCGTGGTACAGCGGCTGGTTGTCGAAGGTGGTCAGCGGGCACAGGCCGGTGGTGTTCTGGCCCGGATACAGCGAGACCCCGCTGGGATCGCGGTTGAGGTCGATCACCGAACGCGAGATCGCCGAACGCACCGTGGTCGCGCCCATGCCGCGCACGAAATCGTACAGCTCGTGCACCCACCAGTCGGCATCGCGGCGCGCCAGCCACGGCGAATGGTAGTGGCCGATCAGGTCGTGCGGCAGCTCGCTGCCGGTATGCGGGAAGCTGACGATCAACGGGGCATCGCCCTCGTGCACCGTCAGCCATTCGGGATGGGCATTCATGCCTGCGGTTCCACGGTCGGCAGCAGGTCGGCAAGACCGTGTGCAAGCGCGCCACTGCGCACCAGGTGGGTGGCAGTCACCATGTCCGGGTGGAAGTAGCGGTCTTCTTCCAGCGTTGGAACCTGCGCACGCAGGGTGGCGCGTACGGATTCCAGCGCGGCGCTGGAGCGTAGCGGCGCGTGGAAATCACAGCCCTGCGCGGCGGCCAGCAGCTCGATGCCGATCACGTTGGCGGCGTTCTCGGCCATCTGCATCAGGCGGCGCGCGCCGTGCGCGGCCATCGACACATGGTCTTCCTGGTTGGCCGAGGTCGGGATCGAATCGACGCTGGCCGGGTAGGCGCGCTGCTTGTTTTCCGAAACAAGTGCGGCGGCGGTCACCTGCGGAATCATGAAGCCGGAATTCAGGCCCGGGCGCGGGGTCAGGAAGGCGGGCAGGCCGGACAGCGCCGGGTCCACCAGCATCGCCAGCCGCCGCTCGCTGATCGAACCGATCTCGCACACCGCCATCGCCAGCATGTCGGCGGCGAAGGCCACCGGTTCGGCGTGGAAGTTGCCGCCGGACAGCGCTTCGCCGGTATCGGTGAACACCAGCGGATTGTCGGACACGCCGTTGGCTTCGATTTCCAGCGTAGTCGCAGCCTGGCGCAGGATGTCCAGCGCCGCGCCCATCACCTGCGGCTGGCAGCGCAGGCAGTACGGGTCCTGCACGCGCACGTCGTTGTCACGGTGCGATTCGCGGATGTCCGAGCCCTGCATCAGGGTGCGCAGGGCCGCGGCGGTGGCGATCTGCCCGCGCTGGCCACGGATGGCATGGATGCGCGGATCGAACGGGGTGTCCGAACCCTTGGCCGCTTCCACCGACAGCGCTCCGGTCACCAGCGCGGCCTGGAACACGGTCTCGATCTCGAACAGGCCGGCCAGCGCATAGGCGGTGGAGAACTGGGTGCCGTTGAGCAGCGCCAGGCCTTCCTTTGCGCCCAGCTCGATCGGCTGCAGGCCGGCACGTGCGAGTGCGTCGGTGGCCGGCAGACGCTCATCACCGATGAATGCTTCGCCGACGCCCAGCATCATGCTGGCCAGATGCGAGAGCGGCGCCAGGTCGCCCGATGCACCCACCGAGCCCTGCGCCGGCACCACCGGCAGCACGCCCTTGATGAGCATTGCTTCGAGCAGCAGCAGGGTTTCCTCGCGCACGCCGGAAGCGCCCTGCGCCAGGCTGACCAGCTTCAGCGCCATCATCAGGCGCACCACGCTGGCCGGCATCGGTTCGCCCACGCCGGCTGCATGCGAGAGCACGATATTGCGCTGCAGGGTGGCCAGGTCCTCGCGCTCGATGCGCACGCTGGCCAGCTTGCCGAAGCCGGTGTTGATGCCATACACCGGCGCACCCTTGGCGACGATGGCGGCCACGGCGGCGGCACTGGCGCGCACCACCGGCAATGCGGCCGGGTCCAGTGCCAGCGGCACACCGCGATAGACCTGCCGCCACTGGGCGAGAGTGACATGGCCGGGGCGAAGAACCAGGGTGTTGCTCATGTGTTGCTCCAGGAGGCAGGCAGGTCGGGCTGCCCGCGCACCACGCGCGCGTGCAGCGGGTTGAATCCAATGCGATAGACCAGGTCGGCGGGGGCGTCGATGTCCCAGATCGCCAGGTCGCAGTCCATGCCGGCGGCGAGGCGGCCGATGCGCTCGCCATGGCCGAGTGCGCGTGCCGCTTCACGAGTGAAGCCGGCGATGCATTCGTCCACGGTCAGGCGGAACAGGGTGGCGCCCATGTTCATCGCCAGCAGCGGGCTGGTCAGCGGCGAGGTGCCCGGGTTGCTGTCGGTGGCCAGCGCCAACGGCACGCCGGCCGCACGCAGCGCGGCAATCGGCGGCAGGGTGGTATCGCGGGTGAAATAGAACGCGCCCGGCAGCAGCACGGCGACGGTGCCGGCGGCGGCCATCGCGGCGATGCCTGCGTCATCCAGATGTTCGATATGGTCGGCCGACAGTGCGCCGAAACCCGCGGCCAGTTCGGCGCCGTGCTGGTTGCTCAGCTGTTCGGCGTGGATCTTCACCGCCAGTCCGTTCGCGCGGGCGGCCTCGAACACCTGCCGCGCCTGCGCGGGCGAGAAGGCGATGTTCTCGCAGAACACGTCCACCGCCTCGGCCAGCCCTTCGGCGGCGATGGCCGGAATCATCATGTTGCACACCTCGTCGGTGTATTCCTGTGCCTCGCGGCCTGGCGGAATCGCGTGCGCGCCGAGGAAGGTGGTCACCACGTTGACCCGGCATTCCTCGCCCAATGCGCGTGCGACCTGCAGCTGCTTGCGCTCGTCGGCCAGGGTCAGGCCGTAGCCGGACTTGATCTCGAGGGTGGTCACGCCTTCGGCGCGCATCGCCAGCAGGCGTGGGCGGCTCTCGCTGGCCAGCTGCTCGGGCGTGGCGGCGCGGGTGGCGCGCACAGTGGAGACGATGCCGCCGCCGGCGCGGGCGATCTCGGCATAGCTGACGCCCTGCAGGCGCTGCTCGAATTCGTTGGCGCGGTTGCCGGCGTAGACCAGGTGGGTGTGGCAGTCGATCAGGCCCGGCGAGATCCAGCGCCCTTCACCGTCGATGCGGGTGGTCGGCTGCAGGTGCGCATCGCTGCCGGCGGCACCGACGTGGACGATGCGGCCCTCGCTGCAGGCCAGTACGCCATCGCGGATGACACCCAGGCCGTCGCCATCGAGGGTGATCAGGTGGACGTTGGACCAGAGGGTATCGACGTGCATGGCATCCACAACGCGGCTGTGCTTATATGTCTATACAATATAGGCGTCCATTTCGGGTTGTCCAGCCATGTCCGATTCTCGTTCCCCGCACTGCTTCCATGCCGCCCACGCCCTGCTGGCCGAGGGCTGGGCCCGTGATGTCCGCCTGCAGGTGCAGGACGGCCGCATCGCCGCGATCAGCACCGGGCAGGGCGCGCAGGACGGTGATACCCGCGTCGGCTTGCTGGTGCCGGGCCTGCCCAACCTGCACAGCCACGCGTTCCAGCGCGGCATGGCCGGCCTGACCGAGATCGGCGGCGGTGACGGTGACAGCTTCTGGAGCTGGCGCGAGCTGATGTACCGCTTCCTGGCCCGTCTGCGCCCGGACGCGGTGCAGGCCATCGCCGCCCAGGCCTACATGGAAATGCTGGAAAGCGGCTTCACCCGCGTCGGCGAATTCCACTATCTGCACCACGATGCCGACGGCCAGCCGTACGCCGACCGTGCCGAGATGAGCGCGCGCATCGCCGCTGCCGCCGCGCAGACCGGCATCGGCCTGACCCTGCTGCCGGTGTTCTACGCCCACGCCGATTTCGGTGGCGCGCCGCCGAATCCGGCGCAGCGCCGCCTGATCCACGATGTGGACGGCTTCGCGCAGTTGCTGGATGCCGCCAAGCCGGCGTTGGCCGCGTTGCCTGACGCTGTGCTCGGCATCGCCCCGCACAGCCTGCGTGCAGTCACCGGTGAGGAACTGGGCGCGCTGCTGCCGCTGACTGATGGCCCGGTGCATATCCATATCGCCGAGCAGGTGCGCGAAGTCGAGGCCTGCCTGGCCTGGAGCGGCCAGCGCCCGGTGCAGTGGCTGTACGACCATGCGCCGGTGGATACGCGCTGGTGCCTGGTGCATGCCACCCATATCACCGATGACGAGCGCGCGGCCATCGTGGCCAGCCGCGCCGTGGCCGGGCTGTGCCCGATCACCGAAGCCAACCTGGGCGACGGCCTGTTCCCGATGCAGGCGTTCGCGCGCGAGGGCGGGCGCTTCGGCGTCGGCTCCGATTCCAATGTGCTGATCGACGCGGCCGAAGAGCTGCGCCTGCTCGAATACGGCCAGCGCTTGACCCTGCGCGGGCGCAACGTGCTGGCCCCGGATGCCGCCCGCAGCACCGGCCGCTTCCTGTTCGAAGGTGCACTGCACGGTGGTGCGCAGGCACTGGGCGTGGCCGCCGGCCTACAGGTCGGCGCCAGTGCTGATCTGGTTGAACTGGACGCCGCGCACCCGGCACTGCAGGCGCGACAGGGTGACGCATGGCTTGACAGCTGGGTGTTCGCCGCACGTAATGGCGCGCTGCGATCGGTCTGGCGCCATGGCCGCCAGTGCGTGGCCGAAGGCCGCCACCTGCAGCGCGAGGCGATCACCACCGCCTTCGCCGCCGCCCTGAAGGGCGTGCTGGGCTGATCGCCTCCCGCCACCGAGACCCCACCACGTGAAGGCCAGCAAGTCCGCCACGCTCAACCAGCGTATCCGCAGCGATCTGGAAAGCCGCATTCTCAGTGGAGAGTGGGCGCCGGGGTTCCGCATCCCGTACGAGCACGAGCTGATGGAGCAGTACGGCTGCTCGCGGATGACGGTGAACAAGGTACTCACCGCGCTGGCCGAGAGCGGCATGATCGAGCGCCGCCGCCGTGCAGGCTCGTTCGTGGCGCGGCAGCCGCCGCATCTGGAGCAGGTGGCGCTGGAAATTCCGGATATCGCGATGGAGGTTGGCTCGCGCGGCCATCAGTACGGTTATCACCTGCTGCAACGCGAGCTGCGCCGGGCCGAGGCCGGCAATGCCGGCGAGATCGAGCTGGCTGGCCAGGAAATGCTGCTGGCGATGCGTTGCCTGCATCTGGCCGATGGCCGTCCGCTGGCGCTGGAGCACCGCCTGATCAGCCCGGTGGGCGTGCCCGAAGTGCTGGAGGTTGATTTCAATACCACCGCGCCGGGCAGCTGGCTGCTGCAGAACGTGTCGTGGACGCGCGCGCAGCACCGCATCAGCGCATGGGGCGCGGACACTGCCAGCGCCAGGCTGCTGGATGTGAAGCCCGGCACCGCCTGCCTGGTGATCGAGCGCCTGACCTGGCGCGGCGAACAGCCGATCACCCGCGTGCGCCAGGTGTTCCTGGGAGACGCCTGGGACCTGGTGGCACGCTTCGCGCCCGGCGCGCGGTAGGGGCTCCCTCCACGCATGGCGTGGATCAACGGGTCTGGAACGGCTGTCGTCTTGAACTCTGTTGATGCGTGTGTACGACGTGTATCGCCCCTGCATCAAGAGCAGGGACCTCATCCGGGATCTGGAGGCGGCAAGGGCTGGTTCAGGCATTGCGGAAGCAGGACTGAGGTAGGAGGTCCCATGCGCTATCCAGTCTTGATTGAGGCCGGCGATGAACACACCGCGTGGGATGTCATCGTTCCCGATCTGCCGGGGTGCTTCTCGGCGGCCGACACGCTTGACGATGCACTCAGCGCGGCCGAGGAATCTGCGCTTGCCTGGATCGACGCGGCCCTGGATGAGGGGCGCTCGATTCCCAATCCTTCTGCGCCGCAGAAGATCGTTGCCGAGGCCTCCAGCGATACGACCTGGATTCTTGCCTACATCTGCATTGATCCGGCGCTGCTAGACGACACCATCGAGCGGGTCAACATCAGCCTGCCACGTCGAGTCCTGGCGAGGCTGGATGCGCAGGCCAGAGCTGCGGGTGAATCCCGCTCCAGCTACATCGCCCATCTCGCTGCCTTGGGCTGAGCAGGCGCGATGTAGAGCCGAGCCCACGCTCGGCTGCTGTTCGCGCGATGTGCGATGAGTCGAGCTTGGCTCGACGCTACAGGGGCATCCACGCCATGCGTGGATGTCGGTGCCCATCAATACGTGGCGCACTGCCGCCAGCGCACCGGCTCGTCCACGCCGGGGCGGGCATTAAGCTGGATGCGGACATTGCGCAGGGCCGGGTAGTGCAGCACTTCCTCGCAGACCTGCGGCCATACCGCATCCAATTCTCCGGTGCGGTTGATCGCCAGGGTCTGGCGGGTCAACCAGACGCCACTGGCGATGCCGGGCTTGCCAGCCAGCGCGCGCGACAGATCCGCCTGGAATCGGTCCAGCGTGGCCGTATCCGGATTGGGATTGCTGCGCGCATCGAGGGTTCCCGGCGCGGCCGTGGGGGCCGGCGCGGGCAGCGCTGCCAGGGCGGCCTGCGTGGCCACCGGAGCGGGTTCGCGGGCCGCTTCAGCGGCCACGGTCGGGGTGACCGGCGCCGCGGCAACGGGCTCGGCGCGGTCCACATGCAGGCCCTGCAGACCCACGCCCACCAGCAAGCCCAGCGTCACCGAGCCCAGCGCGGCGATGGCGATCCGGCGCAGCGCTTCGTGGCGCGCACCGGCACGCACGCGCGTGTCGATGTCACCTGGCAGATAAGGCTGCAACAGGGGCCACAGGCGCGGGCCGTCCAGCACTTCAACGGCCTGCTTTTCGGCGGCGGCGCGGCCGTCGCGTTCGATCCGCCCTTCGGTCAGCAGCATGCCGCCCTTGGCGCCGGCCAGGCGTGCGGCGGCGCCCAGTTCGTTCACCGCGGCGGTGCCGATGCGATAGGCCAGGCCATGCTTGCACGACACCAGCCAGTGGTTGGGGCCGTCACTGAGCACGAAATCGCTGCTCGGCTCCCGCGCATCCTCGGCCGGATCGTTCAGTTCGCGCAGCCCGCGCTGCTCGCGCAGCATGCGCTTGACCAGTACCGAGAACTCACGCCAGTGCATGCCGGCCAGGGCCTGCAGGCCGAGCTGCATCTCCTTCTGGCGTCGCTTGATCCACCACAGATAGACAACGGCCAGGGAACAGACAAGCAGGGCCGACAGCAGGGCCAGGATCCAGGGGAGCATGCGGGAGGTGCGCGGAAGGGGCGAATGCGGAAGACGACAGTGTAATCGGCGCGCCGCCCCGCTGGGTCAGGAGGTTCCTGACACCAAATGTGATCAAACGCTCAGATCGGCGTAGTGCAGGCACGAAAAACCCGCCAATCCTGAAGCCGTGAGGGGAGGGAACAAACGGCAGCCGAAGCGATTGGCGGGTTGCTCGCGATTGTCAACCAGATTTTATTGCATTGCAACAATCGTCGGTCAGGGCACGCTGTCCGGCGACTGGTGGCTGCCTGGCGCGGGCGCGTCGCTGCCCGAAGCGGCCCGGGTCTCCAGCTTGGCCAGGCGCGCATGCAGGGCGTCGATGCGGGCTTCCAGCGCGGTCACTTCGTCGGCGGTGGGCACATGCAGGCGCTTGAGCACCCCCTGCACCTGGTCGTCGAAGGCCTTCTCGACCCTGTTCCATGTGCCGGAGGCTTTTTCACGCGCGTCGTCCAGTGACGATTCAACGTTGTCGCGCCAGCCCGGGCCCTGGTCGCCCTGGCGCTCGCGGCGGCGGGCTTCCCAGGCTTCGCCTTCTTTCACCAGGCCATCGAAGAAGCGGCTGCCTTCGGCCTGGGCGCGGCCCAGGGCACCCAGCCCGGCCAGCCAGACCTGCTGGGCCGAATCGCTCAGCTTGCGCGAGAAGCGCTCGGCCTGGTCGCCAAACGAGGCGTCGTCGTCGCGGCGGTCATCGTTTTCGTAACGGTTCATCGCACTTCCCGTGGGAGTTGGGCCTGCCCCGAGAGTAGCGCGCGATGGCGTTGCACGACCGTGACGGCCGCCGCAGGGATTCAGCCCAGCTTTTCCTTCAGCACGCGCTGGATCTCGCCTTCCACCATGCCTTTCATCGCCGACAGCAGGAAGCCCAGCTTGGCGGTGACACGTACGGCGCCCGGCTGCAGCTCGATCGCACCGTCCACGCCGCTGCCGGAGAAATTCAGTACGTCGGCGGTCCAGGACGACTTCAGGCCGAAACGTTCGGACAACTTGGCGGCGACCTGTTCGATCGCCGCGCGTGCCTGTGCGTCGGGCAGGGCGTGGGCGTGGCGGACATCGATGGTGGACATGCAGGCTCCTGGCGCAGGGCGGGGATGATCAATGAGGGCGAGCATTGTGCGCATCGGGGGCCTTCGCGCCAAGCACTCATCACCGGTTCTTCTTCGTTGGCGAGCAACCTGCTAGTCTGCGCCGCGTGCAGAACCTGCTTGTCCACTTCAGCCAACAACAACAGCCCGACCAGCCCCTGCGGCCCGGGGTGCAGCGTATCGTGCGCCAGGCCAACGGCAGCGTCAGGCTGGGCGAGGGCGGCAATGGCGCCCTGCTGCTGGCGCAGTTCTGCATGGATGACCGGGGGCTGTGGTTGCAGGTCGGCAACGGCATCCGCAGCATCCATGTGAACGGACGGCCGGTACGGCGGATGGCCCTGCTGCGTGCAGGCGACGCGGTGTACGTCGATGGCGTGGAGATGGTGCTGCAGGGCGAGGTCGAGAGCTTGCTGCAGGCGCCTGCGCCGAAGAGTGACGAGGGCAGCGATGAACAGCAGCGCCTGCTGCGTGGCGTCGGTGGCCTGCATCATGGGCGCAGCTTCACGTTGTCGCGGGCGCGCCTGATCGGTCGTGGCAACGACGCCGACATCGCCATCGACGACCCCGCGTTCGCCGAACAGCACGCTCGCGTGGAAGTGCATGGCGAGCGCGTGCTGCTGCGCGACCTGGGCAGTGCCGATGGCACCCGGGTCAACGGCGTGGCCGTTCGCCACTGCTGGCTGCAGGCCGGCGATCAGGTGGTGTTCGATGGCCAGCACCGGTTCGTGCTGGAGGTTCCGCACGACCCGCGCCGGCGCCCATTGCCGGACGAGGATGAGGCCAGCCAGGACATCGAGCAGGCGCCGGTGCTGCCCGTCGCGCCGCGCAGGGTCCGGCGTTGGCCGTGGCTACTGGTCAGCGCGCTGCTGCTGGCGGCGTTGCTCAGTCTGCTGCTCTGGTTCGGCGCACGCTGAACCCTGCGTCCGCCGGGTCTGGCCCGGCGCTACGCACGCTTGGCTTTGGTGGGTGCCGACCTTGGTCGGCACGCTTTCCGCAGGCCGACCAAGGTCGGCAGCTACCAGAGCGTCATCCGCCCTCGCGCGCTACGGCCGCATCGGCCGCACCTGCGTCGCCAATGGATACGAATGCAACCAAATTTCCCTTGCGCTACAAGGCCGCAAGGCTGGTGCAGTGCGGCATACTAGGGGTCTTGCCCCACAGGTGTGACATGACGCGCGCGTTCAACTTCAGTGCCGGCCCTGCAACCTTGCCGGAATCGGTCCTGCGCCAGGCGCAGGCGGAAATGCTGGACTGGCACGGGTCCGGCGCTTCGATCGTGGAAATGAGCCACCGTGGCGCGGAATTCATGTCCGTGGCCGCCGAGGCCGAGGCCGACCTGCGCCGCCTGCTCGATATCCCCGACGACTATGCGGTGCTGTTCCTGTCCGGTGGCGCCACCACCCAGCAGGCGCTGATCCCGCTCAACTTCGCCAGCCCCGGCCAGCGTGCCGACTACGTGGTCAGTGGCCATTGGGGCAAGACCGCGGTCAAGCAGGCCGGGGTCTACGTGGACGTCAACATCGCCGCCAGCAGCGAGGCCGATGGCTACCGCACGCTGCCGCCGCGCGCGGACTGGCAGCTTTCGCCCGATGCGGCCTACGTGCACATCACCGCCAACGAGACCATCCACGGTGTCGAGTTCCGTGATGTGCCCGACACCGGCAACGTCCCGCTGATCGCCGATTTCAGCTCGTCCATCGCCAGCGAGCCGCTGGATGTGCGCCGCTACGGCGTGATCTACGCCGGCGCGCAGAAGAACCTGGGCCCGGTCGGCATCGCGGTGATGATCATCCGCCGCGATCTGCTCGAGCGCAGCGGTCAGCCGCGCGCGGACATCTTCGACTACCGCTCGCACGTCGCCCGCGACTCGATGCTCAACACCCCGCCGACCTGGAACTGGTACCTGGCCGGCCTGGTGTTCAAGTGGATGCTGGCCGAAGGTGGCGTGGTCGAGTTCGCCAGGCGCAACGCCGCCAAGGCCGCGCTGGTGTACGGCGCCATCGATGGCTCCGGTGGCTTCTATCGCAACGAAGTCGCGCACGCCGCACGTTCGCGGATGAACATCCCGTTCTTCCTGCCCAACGCCGATCTGGATACCCGTTTCGTGGCCGAAGCCAAGGCCGCCGGCCTGCTGGCACTGAAGGGGCACAAGGTGGTCGGCGGCATCCGGGCCTCGCTGTACAACGCCATGCCGCTGGCCGGGGCCGAGGCGCTGGTCGCCTTCATGGCCGATTTCCAGCAGCGTCACGGTTGAGCAATGAACGGCGCGCACCGTCGGGTGCGTGCCCCGCAACAAGGAATTCCGATGGGAAGCAGCAAATCCAGCAAGAAGGCGCCGAACAAGGCCGAACCGGCCAAGGGCAGTGCAGCGCCCAAGAGCAAGGCGAAGTCCAAGGCCGCCTCGACCCCGGCGCCGACGCTGGCGCCGCTGGCACTGGCCGATGTGCGTTCGAAGATCGACCAGATCGACCGTGACATCCAGAACCTGATCGCCGAGCGCGCGCGCTTCGCCCACCAGGTCGGCAAGGCCAAGGGCAAGCTGGCCGCCGCCGTCGATTACTACCGCCCCGAGCGCGAAGCGCAGGTGCTGCGCATGGTGGTCGACCGCAACGAAGGCCCGCTCAGCGACGAGCTGCTGGTGCACGTCTATCGCGAGATCATGTCGGCCTGCCTGGCCCAGCAGGAGCCGCTGAAGATCGGCTACCTCGGTCCGGAAGGTACCTTCAGCCAGCAGGCCGTGCTCAAGCACTTCGGCCGCTCGGCGCTGGGCCTGCCGATGGCCAGCATCGAGGAAGTGTTCCAGGAAGTGGAAGCCGGCAACGCCGATTTCGGCGTGGTGCCGGTGGAAAATTCGGGGCAGGGCACCATCCAGATCACCCTGGACATGTTCCTGACCTCCAACCTGAAGATCTGCGGTGAAGTGGAACTGCGCGTGCAGCAGTACCTGATGTCGCGCAGCGGTCGCATCGAGGATATCGAGCGCATCTATGCGCATCCGCAGTCGTTCATGCAGACCTCGGCCTGGCTGCGCGCCAACCTGCCCAAAGCCGAGAAGATCCCGGTGTCGAGCAACGCCGAAGGCGCGCGCCGTGCGCGCAATGCCGACGACGCGGCGGCCATCGGTGGTGAGAGCGCCGGCCACGTGTACGGCCTGAAGAAGGTGGTCACCAAGCCGATCCAGAACGATGCCGACAACACCACGCGTTTCCTGGTGGTGGGCCGCAACATCTTCCCGACCTCCGGGCACGACCGCACCTCGGTGCTGGTGTTCATCCATGACAAGCCCGGCGCGCTGTTCGATGTGCTCAGCCCGTTTGCCCGTCACGGCATCAGCATGAACCGCATCGAGTCGCGCCCGTCGCACCACGGCAAGTGGGAATACGGCTTCTTCATCGACCTGGCCGGCCATATCGACGACGCCCCGATGCAGGCCGCGCTGGCCGAACTGGAAGCGCACTCGGCGCAGATCAAGGTGCTCGGCTCCTATCCGGTGGCTGTGCCCTGAGCGCTGCTGTCCCGGCGGCCGTGGCCGCTGCCCCCTGATGCATCGCCGGCGCGGCCGGCGTTTACGGAATGATCGAACGATGAGCAACGCGCAACACTGGATTGCCCGCAAGGGCCAGCCGCTGCAGGGCAGCCTGACCATTCCCGGCGACAAGTCGGTCTCGCACCGCTCGGTGATGTTTGCCGCGCTGGCCGATGGCACCTCGCATATCGACGGCTTCCTGGAAGGCGAAGACACCCGCGCCACCGCACGTATCTTCAGCCAGCTCGGCGTGCGCATCGAAACGCCCAGCCCGTCGCAGCGCATCGTGCACGGCGTCGGCATCGACGGCCTGCAGGCGCCGGATGCGGCGCTGGACTGCGGCAACGCCGGCACCGGCATGCGTCTGCTGGCCGGCCTGCTGGCCGGCCAGGCCTTCGACTGCACGCTGATCGGCGATGAATCGCTGTCCGGCCGCCCGATGCGGCGCGTCACCGGCCCGCTCTCGCAGATGGGCGCAAAGATCGACACCGAGAGTGATGGCACGCCGCCGCTGCACGTGCATGGTGGGCAGTCGCTGCACGGCATCGATTTCGCCTCGCCGGTGGCCAGCGCGCAGATCAAGTCGGCGGTGCTGCTGGCTGGCCTGTACGCACAGGGCGAAACCACGGTGACCGAGCCGCACCCGACCCGTGACTACACCGAACGCATGCTGTCGGCGTTCGGCGTGGACATCGAATTCTCACCGGGCAAGGCGCGCCTGCGCGGCGGCCAGCGCCTGCGCGCCACCGATATCGTGGTGCCAGCTGATTTTTCCTCGGCGGCGTTCTATCTGGTGGCCGCCAGCATCATTCCCGGTTCCGCGCTGCGCCTGAAGCAGGTCGGCCTGAACCCGCGTCGTACCGGCCTGCTGCACGCGCTGCGCCTGATGGGCGCGGACATCACCGAAGAGAATCCGGCCGAGCAGGGCGGTGAGCCGGTGGCCGATCTGGTGGTGCGCTACGCGCCGCTGAAGGGCGCCCGCATTCCGGAAGCGCTGGTGCCGGACATGATCGACGAGTTCCCGGCGCTGTTCGTGGCGGCGGCGGCCGCCGAAGGCCAGACCGTGGTGACCGGTGCGGCCGAACTGCGGGTGAAGGAATCCGATCGCCTTGCGGCGATGGCCACCGGCCTGCGCGCGCTGGGCATGCAGGTGGATGAAACCGAAGACGGTGCCACCCTGCACGGCGGTGTGCGCCTGGGCAGCGGCACCATCGAAAGCCACGGTGACCACCGTATCGCCATGGCGTTCGCCATTGCCGGCCAGATCAGCGATGGCGAAGTGCGCATCAACGACATCGCCAACGTCGCCACCTCGTTCCCGGATTTCGACGGCCTGGCCCGCAGCGCCGGGTTCAATCTGGCCTGACCGGCGCTTCAAGCGCTGCACCGCATCGCCCGGCAGGTGCCGACCTGGGTCGACACGAATGACGCACCCGGTAGGTGCCAACCTTGGTTGGCACGATGCTCCGCATAAAAGGACGGAGGCCGAAGCCTCCGTCGAAACATCACGAACCCCTCGTCCGCGATCAACGCTGCTCGGTGCGGAAGTCCACCGGGACCCGCACCACGCTCGCTACCGCACGGCCCTCATGGATGGCCGGCTGGAACTTCCAGTTCTGCACGGTGCTCAGCACCGCACGATCAAGATCACGGCTGCGTTCGCCACTGCGCGAAACAATCGCCGCATTGGTCACATGGCCGCGGGTATCGACATTGAGGCTGGCCACCACGCTGCCCTGCACGCCATTGCGCAGTGCCGTGGCCGGGTAGGTCGGCTTGCTGTTGCTGGCCAGCGGGCGCGCCTCGCGGTTACGCACCGCCGGCGCTGCCCGACGCTGGGTAGCGGCCGGAGCCGCCTGCCCGTTGGCAGGCACGGCCGCATCGACCAGCGGCTGCTCCGCAGCGGGCAGCATCCGCTCGCCCACCGGCGCCGGTGCCACGTCGTCCTGATTGGCGTGGCGCAGCCACAGCAGTGCAGCCGCGAACATCGCCACGATCAGTGCGATCCACATCCAGGGCGAGGTCGGCCGCTGCTGTGCGTGGCTGTCGTGCGTCGAATGAAGGTTCTCGTGGGTGGTGGCAGTCATCGCAAACTCCTTCCGTCAATTGACGACGTGCAGAGTGTTGCCCGAGTCGCCGTGCGGAAGTGTCAGTGCTGCGTCAACACCACCGGCAGGGTTCAGTTTGCCTGCCGGGCTACATTCAGTTACTGGGTCTTGAAGTCGAATGGCACTTCAATGCTGCCCGGAACGGGCTGGCCATTGCTGTGTGCCGGCGTGAAGCGCCAGCGGCGCACGGCATCGGTGGCGGCACGGTCGAGCTCGCGTGAACCGCTGCGCTGGATGACGGTGGCGTTGTTGGGATAGCCGGTGGCGTCCACATCCACGCGTACCACCACGCTGCCCGTCTCACCGGCGCGCAGGGCAGCGGCAGGGTAGGTCGGCGGTGGCGACTGGCCGGCAATCGGCATCGGCTGGCTGCTGGCGGCCACGGCAGGCGCCGGACCCGTAGCGGCCGGGGCTGCCTCGGCCACGGGGGCCGGCGGCGGCGGGGCGGTTTCCACCAGCTTCGGCGCTTCTTCTTCCACTGGCGCCGGTTTGGCATCGGGCATGTCGCTGGACCCGGCGGCGGCGGCCAGCGGTTCCGGCAGCGGTTCCACCTGGGCGGTCTCCTGTGGGGTCTGAGCGGCCGGGTCGGCGCGGAAGAATTCCTTGTCGCGGCCGGTCAGCCAGACCACCACGAACAGCAGCACGCCGACGCAGAAGGCGATGCCGGCGATCTTCAGCGCGTTGCGCGGGATATGCACAGTGAACGACTTGGCGGACGACGAGCGGGGTGCAGACATGGACCGGACCAGTACGGAATGCCCCGATTCTGCCACGCCGGGAATGAACCGGGCGGCAGAAATCCGTATAACAGGCGATAATCCCATCCCTGATACCCACCACGACACCTGCCATGCTTGATCCAGCCCTGCTCCGCCACCAGCCCGCCGACCTCGCCGAACGCCTGCGCACCAGCCGCGGCTTCGAGCTCGACGTGTCTGCCCTGGAGTCCCTGGAGGCTGATCGCAAGCGCATCCAGGTGCGAACCCAGGAGCTGCAGAGCCTGCGCAACAGCCGTTCAAAGGCGATCGGCCAGGCCAAGGCCAAGGGCGAGGACGTCTCGGCCATCATGGCCGAGGTCGCCGCCTTTGCCGATGAGCTGAAGGCCTCGGAAGTGGCGCTGGACGAGCTGCGCGAGAAGATCGAAGCGATCTCGATGGGCATCCCGAACCTGCCGGCCGATGACGTGCCGGCCGGTGCCGACGAGAACGACAACGTCGAGCAGTCGCGCTGGGGCACCCCGCGCCAGTTCGATTTCAAGGTGCTGGACCACGTTGAGCTCGGCGCGCGTAACGGCTGGCTGGACGGCGAGACCGCGGCCAAGCTGTCCGGTTCGCGTTTCACCGTGCTGCGCGGCCCGATCGCGCGCCTGCACCGCGCCCTGGCCCAGTTCATGGTCGACCTGCACACGGGCGAACACGGCTACGAGGAAACCAACGTGCCGTTGCTGGTCAACGCCGATTCGCTGCGTGGCACCAGCCAGCTGCCGAAGTTCGAGGACGACCTGTTCAAGACTGCGGTGGGTGACTCCACGCGCTACCTGATTCCGACCTCGGAAGTGCCGCTGACCAACATCGTGCGCGACGAGATCGTTGATGCCGAGCAGCTGCCGCTGCGCATGACCGCCCATTCGATGTGCTTCCGTGCCGAGGCCGGCAGCGGCGGCCGCGACGTGCGCGGCATGATCCGCCAGCATCAGTTCGAGAAGGTCGAGCTGGTGTCGATCAGCCGCCCGGAAGACAGCGACGCCGAGCACCAGCGCATGACCCGCTGCGCCGAAGTGGTGCTGGAAAAGCTGGGCCTGCCGTACCGCAAGGTGCTGCTGTGCACCGGCGACATGGGCTTCTCGGCGATCAAGACCTACGACCTGGAAGTCTGGCTGCCGTCGCAGGAAACCTACCGCGAGATCTCCTCGTGCTCGAACTGTGGTGACTTCCAGGCCCGCCGCATGCAGGCGCGCTGGCGTAACCCGGCCACCGGCAAGCCGGAACTGGCTCACACCCTGAACGGCTCGGGCGTGGCGGTCGGCCGCGCGATGATCGCGGTGATGGAGAACTACCAGAACGCCGACGGCAGCATCACCGTGCCGGAGGCCCTGCGCCCGTACATGGGCGGCCTGGAAACCATCGCCTGACAACCGGCTCGGGTGGGTGCCATGCTTGCATGGCACCGAATCCACGCATGACATGGATCTACAATGCGGGCTACATCCACGCCATGCGTGGATGAACCCCGCGATCACCCCACGACCCGCAGCTTCTCCAGCGGCACCCATCCAGGTTCGCCCGCCTCGGGCACGCACCACGCCCAACCATTGAGTGTGCGCAGCCCGCGCAGCCTCTGCCCCGGATCCACATCCAGCTCCCGGGCGCAGTAAGCCTCGGTGGCATACGCGTCACCCTGCGCATCACGACCGATCACCGGTGCCGGCACGAACCCGGGTTGCTGCCCCTCGGTCTGGCACAGGAACCAATCCTCCCAGCCCTCCGGGCCTGCGTAGCGCTCGCCCACCACCAGCGCCTGGCCTCGGCGCAGGGTGATCGGGTGCGGAAATTCGCTGCGGTGTGCAGCCGTCACGATGTAGTCCATGACCCACTGTACCGTTCCCGCCGGCCATGGCCCGGCGGGCGGGAATCGGTCCACAGAAAAACGGCCCCGCAGAGCGGGGCCGCCAGGGTGGGCCGGGATGGGGGAGGGGATCCCGGCCCGCGTTCAGCGCCTCGACGAGGAGAGAGCGGCGCCGAACGCTGGAACGCTTATGCAGCGACGGCTTCAGCCGCTTCATGCGACGGCAGGGCCGCCAGCGCCCCGGCGATGGCGTCTTCACGGTGCTGCGGCGAGTAGGCGATGCCCTCGGCACGCACGAACTCGATGTCATTGATGCCCCAGAAGGCGAACGTCTGGCGCAGGAACGGCTCCTGGAAGTCGGCCGGCGAATCGGTGTAGATGCCGCCGCGGCTGCTGACCACGATCACGCGCTTGCCGCCGGCCAAGCCGACCGGGCCGTTCTCGGTGTATTTGAAGGTGCGGCCGGCCACGGCCACGCGGTCGATCCAGGCCTTCAGGGTGGAGGGAATGCTGAAGTTGTACATCGGCGCACCGATCACCACGACGTCTGCTGCCAGGAACTGCTCGAGCACCTGTTCAGCATCGGCGGCTTCGGCCGCGTCGGCCTTGGCCAGCGAGCTGCTGCGCAGATGCGGTACCGGATTGGCGTCAAGATCGCGATAATCGACCTGCAGGCCTTCGATCTGCTGCTTGAACCGGGCCACCACGGCGGCGGTCAGGTGGCGGGAGACGGAGTTCTCGCCAAGCACGCTGGCGTCGAGATGCAGAAGCTTCATGGCAGTCACCTATGTTCTGGAAGGAAGAAGCGGGTAGGTCCCGCCGACGAAGAGAACGATAGGTTGTTGCAAAGGCGGGATAAAGGTGGTTGAATGCCACGTATTGTTCTAGATATGGAACTCGGGCATGCATGACCTTAATGATCTGTACTACTTCGCGATGGTGGTCGACCACGGCGGATTCGCCGCCGCCGAGCGCGCCCTGGGCATCCCCAAGTCGCGCCTGAGCCGCCGCATCAGCCAGCTGGAGACCGACCTGGGCGTGCGTCTGCTGCAGCGCTCCACGCGTCGCTTCGCGGTCACCGACGTCGGCACCAGCGTGCACCGCCACGCCCAGACCATGCTGGCCGAGGCGCAGGCTGCGCGCGAAGTGGTGGACCGCCTCAGTGCGGAACCGCGTGGCGTGGTGCGTGCCAGCGTGCCGGTGTCGCTGGCGCAGATGCAGCTGCCCAAGCTGCTGCCCAAGTTCCTTGAGCAGTACCCGAAGGTGCGCCTGCAGCTGAACATCAGCAACCGCCGCGTGGACATCATCAATGAAGGCTACGACGTGGCCCTGCGCGTGCGCTCGCGGCTGGACGACGACGGCAGCCTGGTGATGCGCAGCTTCGGCCAGGTGCAGGAACTGCTGGTGGCCAGCCCGAAGTATCTGGACCGCGCCGGTCGCCCGAAGGACCCGGAGGAGCTGGCCCAGCACGTCACCCTCAGCATCAGCGAAGACGAAGCGCGCCAGCGCTGGGAGCTGCATGGCCCGGAAGGCGAGGTGCGTCGGGTCGACCTGCAGCCGCGCGTGGCCGGCTTCGATTTCCCGCTGCTGCAGAGCATGGTCAAAGATGGCTTCGGCATCACCATGCTGCCGGAAACCGTGTGCGCCGATGCCGTGCGCAATGGCGAACTGGAAGTGGTGTTGCCGGACTGGTCGCTGCCGCAGGGCGTGTGCCATGCCGTGTTCGCCTCGCGTCGCGGCCTGCTGCCGGCGGTGCGCGTGTTCATCGACTTCCTGGCCGAGCACCTGCCGCCGCAGCTGGAGGCCTCGCGCCTGCATTGCGATGGTGCGTGCGAGAAGGCCAAGGAGCGGATCAAGGCCAGTGCGCTGGGCGCGCTGGCGGTGGATGCCGGCTGAGAAGGATGAACGGTAACGCCGGGCCATGCCCGGCGTTGCTGTATCCGGCGCCGATCACTTCCGCCCGAACAGCCGGACCCAGAAGCTGCGTCGCGGCGCTGCCACCGGTTCTGGCCGATCCGCGATGACCGGCGCTTCCAACACCGCCATCAGTTCGGCGCTGCGCGGCTTTTTCAGGAAACGCGCGTACTCCAGATAGCTGGTGACCCTGCTCATGTGCAGGCGCTCGGGCATCGCCGGCAGCGCAGCACCCTGCAGCAGCACCCGCAGCGCCTGCGGTCGATCCAGGCGGATCGCCTCGAACAGCGCGGTGCCACCGCAGCCGGGCTCGATCTGATTGGCGCGCTGTGGTGCGTCCTTCAGCAGAACACGCAATGCGTTGGCATCATCGCGTTCGACGGCGGCCACCAGTCGCGCCAGGGCCTCGGCTTCTTCCGGTGGCAGGCTGTCGCGATAGGCCTGGTCGGCGATCTCACGCTCGTCGCGTCCGTCACCGTTCTGGATGCACAGGAAATCAGTGACCAGCGCCACCGGATGGCCCGAGGTATCCAGCGCCCAATAGCTGGGATACACGCCGTCGCCCCAGCCACTGGTGAATACCACCAGCCCATGCGGCGAATCCTCGCCCCACGGGCGGTACTCGGCCCCTTCGTCGAGGCCGTCATGATCGACCAGTGCATTGGACCACGCACCGCCTTCCTCGCCATCGGCCTGCTCGATCAGGGCCAGCAGCGCCTGCTGGGTGTCGGTATCCATGAAGCAGCCGATGCCGGCGTCGACCGGATAGCCGATGAAGCTGTCCTCATCCAGGCCGGTCAGGTCCTGCGTGGTCCAGCGCGCCATCTGCCAATGCAGGGCCGATGCAGTGAGAGCCTGGCGAGGCTTGAACCAGGCCACGGCCAGCGCCGGGCGGCCGCTGTGCACGATGATCTCCACCGGATGACGGCCGGCCGGCGCGGTGTAGTCGGCCAGCGCCGGCGCCTCGGCCTGGACCAGCGGATCGCAGATCACCAACTGCCCGCTGCTGACCGGCAGGTGGCCGGCCAGAGTGCGATGCAGGGCCACCGCAGCCAACTGGGTGTCGTCCAGCAGGGTGGTGCGCAGGTTGGCCAGGTCGAGGTGGGCCATGGGGGCTCCGGATGCAGTCGAGCCTCCACCGTGCCGGATGCGAGGGGCGGGGGCAAGGGTGGTCTTGGGCAAATGGCCTTCACGTGCGAGAATACGGCGCTGCCCGGGCGACCGGGACCCGATTGGAGAGATGGCCGAGCGGTTTAAGGCACCGGTCTTGAAAACCGGCGAAGGGTTAAACCTTCCGTGGGTTCGAATCCCACTCTCTCCGCCAGTCTTTGCAAAAAGCTCCTAGAAATAGGGGCTTTTTCGTTTTTACAGCCTTCGCTACCCGCCCGCTTACCCATCCACCTGCAAAGGTCGGTTCTGCGCGATCTGCTGCCGAACCCAGCCTTGCACCTCGGATTGTATCCAGAGTGCGCGGCGACCGATGCGGATAGAGCGCGGGAAGCGGCCAGCCTTGATCTCTCCGTAGATGAAGGTGGTGCCCATGCCGGTCATCTGGCGCACTCGATCGAGCGACAGCAGCTCTTCCAGTCTTTCAGCCGCGCCCATGATGTCCTCCGATGCGGCGAGCCTTCGTAGGACGGTCGGCCAGCCCAAGCTGGAACTGCAGAACGTTGTCGCCGACTGTCGGTGCCGGCGCCTGGCGCGCGCTGCGCGCGGGGCGATTGAGTCGCCGCCATGAGGCGATGGCCCTCTCTGCGTCGGCATGCTTGCTGGTCGATCTGCACGCGCACTCGACCAGGTGGCCGCCGCCGGCGGCCGCACAGCGCTTGTCGTGGATGTGGCGCGCGCGGTGGCCGGCGGCGCAGTTCGGCAACCCTTCCGGGTGGCTGATATGTTCCTGGGTCATGGCTTCTGGCACTCCGGGTATTGGGCCTCAAGCCGCTCGATCAGGAAGGCGGCTTGCTTGGCGCGGTGTTCGCGGTCGTAGCGGTTGAGGGCGCCGGGTTTGGCGTCACGCAGCCACCGCAGGGGCTGGAGCAGCCATCGGGGATCGAATGGCAGCTTTGCGCGCGGGTCCACGGGTCTGAGTCGCGGGATGCAGTCGGGCCCGGACCAGTCCATGGATTCGCCGCACCTGGTGCAGGTTCCGCCCTTGAAGTGGTGGTCGCGTTCCGGCTGGACGACGCGCGGAGTTTCCCACAGAGCGCGCACGACCCAGCCGCGCTTGGCGGCGTGATAGAAGTGCTCAGGGGTGGCAGTCACCCAGCACCCGGGCCCCACGTCGTTCTTGTTGCGGTACTCCCAGCGCACGGGCGGTTGCGAGTACAGCTCCTGCAGGAGGGTGTCGCTCCACTCGCGAACCTGGTCGGCGGAGATTGGCGCGCCGGCGGCGCCCAGGCGGCGCATGGTGGTTACGACTGCGGCGACGGGCGAGGATGCCTTGGTGGCCTCGACCACGGTGGCCGGGGATACTGGCAGTGGTGCAGTCATGCGAACAGGTCCAGTTGGGCCGGCAATGGCGGCGGCAGGGTGGAGGTGGGCGCCGGCACTGCAGCAGCACGGCGTGGTTTTGCCGTAGGCGGTGCACGGCGCACTAACTGCAGGTAATCGCCGTCTCCGCGCATCTGCCAGGGACGCCCCTTGATCGGGCAAACGTCGTGGTAGCCCGCGTCGTAGTGAGTGGCCGGTGGCCCTTCGCGATACCTGAGCTGCACTTGGTAGTGCGATCTACCGGCGAACTTTGCCGGTTCAAGGTGTGGACCCGTCACGCTCTTGACGGTGAACAGCGGAAAGCACCGACTCCAGTTTGTGTCGTCGCCCGGCTGATCGGGTTGGCCATAATCAGCCCTGGGCTCGTCCTTGTACCAAGCCCAGACCTTGTCACCGACCTGGAACGGCTGCAGATCTTCAGTACCTGCATGGCTGCGATAAGGAAGCGGCGGGAACAGGTCGCGGATTGTGTACCAGTACCCGCGACCGTTCATATCGCTCAGCTGCGTCATCGGGAAGAGGGCGACGACGATGACGCCGCCGCGCATCAGATAGAACGCACGCCCGCATGGCGATGGACCTCCCTCGATGCTGCATAGGATGGCTTGACGCGACCATCCATTGACCAGTCTCCGCGAAACGATGCTGTTGGCGACCTTTAGCGCCAGATTTTGATCGATGACGCCTTTGCCTTTCGATGGTGCAGCGGTGAGCATCTGGTCAGCCATGTCAGTTCTCCGCCCGCCGCGACGGCATGGCAGAATGCCGGTGAGTCCACAGGGGGATCAGGGAATTAGCATGCTGGATGGCGTAAGTCAGTGCTGGTGGCTCAGCAATAAATGTTTCGTTGATTGGGAGGCATGGTCGGCTATCGGGACGTTCTTTGCCGCATTTCTGGCGCTGCAAATATCGCTTCGAGAACAAAGACGCAGAAGGGAAGAAGCGCTGGAACGCGCTCTTGGGCTGTCCACGCTCTTGGAACCCGACGTTCAGGAATGGCACGAGCGCATTCGGAAGTTGCGGAGCCACATCCAACACGATCACGCCCAAGCGATTAATGAGAGCTTTGAGGCAGAGGGCGGTGACGTTCTTCAAGCTCCGGCTTCCGTACGAGAAAACCTCCATCGCATCCACGAGCTGCACAAAGCGGCCCAAGGACTTGCGGTCGCGGTGGCCTGCGCTGTCGCGGCCAGGAAAATGAAGTACCAAGTTAGAAGTGCGCTGCGACCTGGCGCTGAAGATCGGATTCTGATTTTGAACATCCTGGACACGCATCTGGAGACTGCGGACACGGAGCTGGGGAAAGCCCTCGAAGAGATCAACGCACGTATATTCGCGGGGCCTAAGAAGAGGCCGTGGTGGACTCCATGGCGGCGTTGGTGAGAGCCATTGAAGCCATACGGAAGAAAGGTCGCTTGCGTCGCTGTAGGCCTTGTAGGTCGTCCACGGTAGCGGTGGCAGCACAAGCTTCCGCCTGACCGTCCCACCGAGCCACACGTCCGCTTGGGTCGTCTTGTGGTTGCTCATGCCTGCATGTCCTTGCTGGTGGTGGAGCGCACGCTGTGCGCGGCGAGGTGTTCCCAGCGTTCGGCTTCGCGCAGGTAGAATTCGTGGCGTTCCTGTCGGACGGTGGCGGCGAGCTGCACGTCGAGCAATGCGCGCTCGGCGGCGGCGCGGTTGGCCACTGCCATGCGGGCTGGATCGTCGTCGAAGATGTCGAGCTGGTTACGCACGCTGGACTCCTGGAATGGGTTGCCGGCTGGTGGAACCCGGCCGGCGCGGGTTCCCTGCGCTACAGGGGGCGAGCGCAGGGCAGGGGGTCAGTGGGTGTCGTCGGCATGTAGTGGCGCGCGCTGTCGTGCGGCCGAGCGCCGCTGAATTTCGGCGCGGAATGCCGGCCAGCAGCGGTGGGTTTCGATGACACATGCCGGGCCGAAGTAGCCGATACCAACCAGGGCGACCCACACGAACGAATGGGCGCCGGTGTAGATGGCGCGCGCGAGCAGCGCCAGCATCAGGCCGACGATGAAAGCGCAGTAGAAGGGCAGGGCCAGGTGGCGCATTACTCGGCTTCCTGTTTGGAGATGGACTCGGCCGGCGCGGTCACCGGGCCGACGGGCGGGGTGATGGGCGGGATGCCGACGGCCATGGCGGCGAAGAAGTCGTGGTCGTTCATGCGGCACCGCCTTTGACGCGGGCAAGGGCAGCAGCGCGACGCTTCCATGCCGCGCGTGCCGCAAGGAATTCGTGGTGCTTCGAGGGGGCTGCGAGCCACGCGTCGCGCGCGCGATCGTATTCGGAATCGGCAGCGATGAGCTCGGTGACTGCGTTGCGCAGCGAGTTGACCTCGCGATACTCGGCCGGGTCACCGGAAGCCGCCCGTTCGCAGAGGGCATCGAGCACCGCTAGCACATCGACAGGGCAGCTCATGCAGCACCCGCCTGTGCGTGCGCTGCGCGGCGAACGGCGGCGACGGCGCCTGCCGCGCTCTGGCCATGCCGCAGGACGGCATTGGCGGCGATGCTGGCGGCGACGACGACCTGGTAGGGGAGGAGGCCCCATCGGCGCCCGGCGCGGGCGACGATGCCGGCGGCGGCTGCCGCGCGCTGGGCGTTGGAGTGGTGGGCGATGACGGCGCTCATGCGGCGGCGTCCTGGCATTCGCCGCGAAGCTGATGCGCGGCGTGCTGGATCTCCACCGAGAGGCGGTCCGCCTCTCCGAGTTCAATGTAGAGGCTGGCAGCGCCCACCTTGATGGCGACCACACCGAGGGTGGGCATTGCGACGACAGTGGGGGGCGCCTTGCTGACGCCCAGGGAAAGGGTGGCCATGCGTGATCTCCTGCGCCCGGCCCCGGGATGGGATGGTGTTGGGCGACTGGAGATAACGTTAGCTGCGCACTAATTGTTAGTCAACAGCTATTAGCTAACAATTTTATGAACGGAGTTCCTAATGCATGGGCTGCGTGGGCCGGATGAGCGCCCCCCCTGCAAGTGATACGGCTGAGCCAGGCCGGGATACTGCAATTCTGCTTTAGGAGCGCAGTTTGCCGGATGAGGGCGTGGGCGCCTTGCCCCGCAGCCGTTGGCATGCGAAAGTGGCTAGGCAAGGGAAGCGGGCTGTTGCGAACTAGCTAGGCTGAGCTACAATGCGCGGCTTTTTTGATTTTGAACCCTGATTCAGCGGGTCGCTGATAGGGTGGTGTTGCGATACTCGGCTCAGGAGGGCCTTGACGTGACCGGAGCTGTTGCTCAAACGAAGTTTAGAGATCTTTACGAGAAGGCTGACCGGCTCTTGAGGCGGGGCGGACTTCAGATCGACATTGCGCGGCTTGCCTCAGAGGCGAAAGATCTGCGCAACGCGGACCCAGTCGAAGCACGCGAAATCTCAGCCATGGTTTCGCTGATCAAACGAGATATGCCCGCCGCAGTTGCTGAGTACGAGAGGGCGATCGAAGCTTCCGGTCGTCGTTTCGATGTGCTCGTCCGGGGAATGATGGTTCTTGGTCTCGTTGGACAATCCTCTTCCGTAGCTGATTTTTATCGCCGCTACGTCTGTATTGAGGAGCTGGACCCCGATGCTCGGGAGTACGTGGCGTCTGCGCTGGGATTTAGCGGCTGGGCTGCCGAGTCCACGATGATTCGTCTTGCAATGAAAGAGGCGGGCATGGCCTTGACCTCTAGTGCAGAGATTGAGGGTCTGGTGTTGCCACCGAAATCCAGTCATCACGACAGTGAAGCGGCGCCGGGCGTTTCGGCTTCACTGAGTTCTTTGCATATGTCGCATGGAGCATTGGAGGCCACCGGCATATCTGAGGAGTGGATCGCTGAACGAGTTGGCGCCTCATTGCGGTTCTTGCTGGATCGACACACGGACGTGATCGCCGTTCGGCCTTCGCCAGTGCCGCAAGAAGGTGGGAGGCAAGGCATCATCGTCAACTTCTTTGTCGATGTTGACGCTGAGAGCGGGAGTGCGATTGAGTGGGATCTCTTCGGCCATTTGACGTCGGAATTCCCCGACGTGCTGGACAATGAAGATGTCAGCTTTGCGCTGGTTGCCACAGGGGGCGTAAATGCCGGTTGATGCAAGGGATTTGCAGGATTTCGCAAAAAAAGCATGCCTTGAAGGCGCAGATGAGGCGACCCTTAGAGCGTCGGCTAGTCGCGCTTACTATGCGGCATATCATGCTGTTCTACCGTTTGCAGAGAAGCTTCCCGTGTCTAGCATCCAGGAGGTAGGCGCAACTCATTTGAGCCATCGTGAGATGGGGCGTCGGCTTAAGGAGTGGCATGTCAGCGGAGTATCTCCAAAGCTTCAGGCAATGAGAGTCACTGGCGGACAATTGGCAATGGCCATTCGTGCTTTGCGTCAAACACGTGAAGTGGCTGACTATCGACTGGCGGCTACACTGAGCTACAACGAAGCCCTTCAGCAGATTGACAGGGCTCGGATGGTTCTATCCAAAGTCCTCCAGATCGACGCAGTCATCGGAACCCCTGCGAGCACCTCCGCGCCGGCTCCCGTCGACGTAATCTAGATAAGCGCTTATCAGAAAAAGCCCCACTTTGCAGTGGGGCTTTTTCATTTTTACGGGTCGGGTTCTATCTAGAATTTTCGAAGGCCTGCATGGATAAGCGCCTTACCCAGGATGCTCACATCGCCAGGGTCTGGCCTATATGCCGGGAAGTCGGTGTTGACGCTCACGACGTAGAGACCGTCGCCGCGCTTCTGCAGCATCTTGATCTGCGTCTCGCCGCCGATGTTGATCAGGTAGTAGTCGTCACCGTCGAAGTAGTCGCAGCTGGTGTCGATCCAGACAATGTCGCCGTCCTCGAGCTTTGGCTTCATGGACGGCCCGCGGCCGGTGATGATCTGGATCCTGCCTGGCTTAGGTAGGTAACCGAGCTTCCTGCGGACTTCCCATTCTGCGACCTCGATGGTCTTCACCACCTCTGGGTAGTCCTGGTTGACCATCCCTGCCCCCATCCCTGCACCCCCTTCAAACAAGTCGAAGCGAACATAGCCGGGAGGCGTCTCATTCTCCGGGATTGGTGAGACAGAAACCTCTCCGTCTCCACTCCACTGGGGCCGGTCCATCCAGCCGTGGTCCTTCCCCAATGCGATGCTGATCTTCTTGGCCACGTCGTCGCCGATGTACTTCCCGCCTAGAAGCTGGGAGACATAGGACGCGGACAAGAACCCGCCCAGTTGGGCGCCTTGGTCTCGGCGTCCCTTGATCCCCTTCAGTTCAAGGGCCTCGATCAGGTGGCGAAAGTTGCGGCTGCGGATCTCTCGAATGTCCATCGCGGCAGGTTAGCTGGTAACTAATCCAATTCGTGCAGCTGCCAGCTTGCAATAAGGTGTTAGCTGTGGACTAATGGATGCCATGAACATGTCAGCCCTAGATAGAGCAGTTCAGTCGGCAGGGAGCCAGCAGGCTCTTGCTCAGCTTCTCGGCATCAAACCGCCGTCGGTATCCGGCTGGTATGACCGCTGTCGCGTTCCCGCAGAACGTTGCATCGCAATCGAGCTGGCCACCGGCGTCTCCCGCCACCAGCTCCGCCCAGACGTTTTTGGACCAGATCCTGCGGAATCTCAAACCGAGGCAGTCGCGCAGCTGCGTGCAGAAATCGATAGCCGTATGAGCAAGCGCGCGCTGCGCGCCAAGCTTGGTATGGCCAGCGACAAGCACCTCGCCACCCTGCTGCAGCTTCCCGTCGAGGAAGTAGAGGCTTGGCCGGAAGAGGGCGTCCTGCCCGCATTGCCGCAGATCCAGCGCCTGCTCGGCGCTGCGCATCAGCCAGCTGCTGCGCCCGCAAACGACGATCCCGACGCCGGCCGCATCGCCCCGGTCGACACCGCCTGAAAGGCCATCCCTCGCCTTCGTCCCTGATCTGTCTTTGTCCATGGCGCCCATCGTGCGCCGCGCGGGCCCAGCCCGAAACCCTGAAAAGCCGTCCCTCCCAAGGTGACCCGATGACCTGCCGCACCTCACCCCTCAACTGGCTCGACGTTCTCTACAACTCCGTGCGCAAAACGCCCGGCGGTGTCGTGGACGCAGCCGCTTTCCTGGCCGACCGTCGCGGCAAGTCCATGCACCCTGAAACGCTGCGCGCGAAGTTGCGCGGGCTGGAGGGTGAATCGGTCACGCTGGAAATTGCCGAACTGCTGACCGAGTGGATGCAGGAGAAGGCCGGCGGCAACGACTACGCCCTCGACTGGATGCAGGCGCTGGCCGGGCAGTTCGGCATGGCCGTCGCCACGGTCCCGCCGCCGCCCGAGGGTGGTTGGTCAGATGAAATTGGCGCCATCCAGACGAAGCTCTTGGAAATCACCACGCGGGTAGGGCGCCTGTCGGGCACTGCGGTGGATGCGATTGCTGATCGCCAGATCGACAGCGACGAAGCACGCCTGATGGTGGAAGAGGCCAACTCGCTGATCACGATGGCCCACCGCCTCATCCGCAACGTGTCGCGCGCTGCGGCAAAGGGGAGGGCGCGCCAATGAACCATCCGGCCCGCCCCACTGATCCGCAGTCCAGTCACATCGCCGCCGGCGCCCTTGCTGAAAGCGGTGCACTTCGTGTGCAGCACGCCATGACCGAGGCTGCGGTGATCCGCCATCCTAGCCAGAGCAGCCTGCACCTGTCGACACTGACTGGCCTTGACCGCCACATGTTGGGTCGCCGACTGCCTGAGCTGGCCCGCGAGGGACGCATTTGGCGCGGCCCCATCGCGCCTTGCGCAACCACCGGCAAGCCCGCATGCACCTGGTGGCCGGTTGCGCCGGGCGAGAACCTGACGCTGGGGCTCTGAAATGTCGACCATCATCATGTCGCAGTGCTGGCCGCTGCAGGGCCTGAGCGTCACGCAGAAGGCGGTGCTGATCTCGTTGGCTGATCAGGCGAACGACGACGGCGTGTGCTGGCCGGCGGTGGGCACCATCGCCGCGCGCTGCTGTATGTCTGCGCGCGCTGTGCGTACGGCAATGGATCATCTGGAGGACGTCGGTCTGCTGACCCGTGACCGCCGCTTCAACAGCAGCACGGTCTACAAGGTCACTCCGGCCAACTTCGACAAGGCCGCCGCGCCGTCGAAGGCTGGCCGTAAGGCTGGAAAGGCAGGTACTGCACCGGGCGCAGGGGCTGCGCCCCATGCAGGGGGTGCGCCCGCTGCAGGAGGGGATGCGCCCCATGCAGGAGGGGATGCACCGGGCGCAGGTCTAGGGGTGCGCCCCGTGCCGCCTAACCGTCATATAACCCTCAATGAACCGTCAGGAGAACCGTCATTTCCGGCGGGCCTGCCGGCCGCGCCGCTGGCGGTGGATTCCGAGACCGACCTGCAGGCCGCGTGCCGCGCTACCTGGGCGGCGTACGCCAGCGCTTACCGCACCCGCCACGGGGTGGCGCCTGTCCGCAACGCAAAGGTGAACAGCAACGTCCGGCAGATTGTGCAGCGACTCGGACACACCGAGGCGCCGCTGGTCGCCGCGTGGTTCCTGACCGTCAACGAGCGCTATGTGGTGCAGAACATGCACGACCTGGGCGCGCTGCTGACGAAGTGCGAGGCATACCGCACGCAGTGGGCCACCGGTCGGCAGGTGACCGAGGAAGCCGCCCGACAGACGGACAAGACGCAGACGAACCTTGGCGCGGCCGACGCAGCCAAGGCTCTACTGGCACAGCGGAGGGCGGCACATGCTGGGTGATCAGGAGCAGGATCGGCTGGTCGATCTGCTGGTAGCCACCGCCGAGGTGATTGGCGACCAGCTCAGCCCGAACGCCGCCGCCTACATGGTTTCGGACCTGGCGCAGTACCCACTCCCGATGCTGGAGCGCGCGCTGGCTTCGTGCCGACGGGAACTGAAGGCGCGGCTGTCGTTGGCCTCGATCCTCGAACGCATCGAGGACGGCCACCCGGCGCCGAACGAGGCATGGGCCAACGCGATCCGCGCCGCCGACGAAGGCGCAACTGTGGTCTGGACAGAGGAGACGCGCAATGCCTGGGCCGCCGCCCTGCCGCTGGTGCAGGCGGGCGACAAGATCGCGGCTCGGCCGGCATTCCTGGAGGTCTACACCCGGTTGGTGAAGGAGGCACGCGCTGCGCACCGGATCGCCACCTACCAGCTGTCCCTTGGCGGTGACGTGTCCGGCCGGGATAGCATCCTGCGAGAAGCAGTGGCTGCGGGCCAACTGCTGGAGGCGCAGGTGGCCGATTACCTGGGACTGCCGCCAGCTACTCCGGCGTTCAATCCGGTAGCGCTGCTGGCCGGAACGGTTGAGGCATCGCCGACAGCGGATGACCGCACCCGTGCGCGCCTGGCCGAGATCGTGGCGCTGCTGGAGGGCAAGGCGGCATGAGCCCAGATCACTTCAACTTCGAAGTGCGCCTTGTGAGCGAGCCGGTTGCGGAGGCGGGTTGGTATCTGGCCTACGGTTACGGGATCAAGCCGCTGGTGGTCTACGCGACGCGCGGGATGACTGTCTGGCGCGACGGCATGCGGCGGATCCCTATCACTCGCTATGCCGGCCCGATCCCGGAGCTGCGCTGATGTGGTCGAACGCACCGCCGCCGACCGAGGCGGAGGCAGCACGCATCGAACTGGCGAAGACCGGGCCGTGCATGGCATGCCTCGTTCGCTACGCGCAGGGACTGATGGCGAAGAAGCACGTGATCTACGGCTGCGAATACAACCACGCCAAGTCGGGAAATATCCGGCGCGGCCATTTCTTCGGCTACGCGTTGTGCCAGTGGCATCACCAGCGCTACCGAACCGAACACATGACGCAAAAGCAAATGGTGGCCCGCTGGGGCCCACCTCTGCACTGGTCAAAGAGATTCCACGAGGCGTTCGGGTCCGACGACGACCTGATCGCACAGCAGACCTACATCAACGAACTGAGGGCGGCAGCATGAAGAAGACGAAGGCCATGGTGCCGAGGATCAATCCCCAGCGTGCGCCCCGCGAGCGGCGGATGGACCACAACACGATATCCCGGCCAAAGCGAGTCAGGGCGCGTGCGGTCGCTGACGGCCCGGCCGAGACAGTGGAGCAGTTCGAGGCACGCGGTGGACAAGTGCAGCGCCTGGTGGTCGCATGGGGGCAATCGGATGCAGATTGACACGTTTGGTGCGTATGTACGTGCAGAGATGGAACACTGGGGTAGGGAATATGCCCTGCACAGGGATTGCGACTATTTGGGATATTCAACGAAGAACCTACTAGCGGTCCTGATTGAGAACAAAGGGGACATGCCAAGCAACGCGCAGGGCTACAAGCCGATCAATTCGGATAAAAGAGCTCAGGCGATTGAGGACATCGTGCGAAGTATCGCCATAGACAATGTCGCTATAGTCTGCGCGCTTCGCGGCTACCACTGTGGAAAAGGGCGAAAGAAGGTAGAGCGTTTCGAAATTGCGAACTTGCTCATGGCGAACTGTGGTGTTGCACCTGTGTCAGCGCGTCAGTACTTCATTCTTGTGGAGCTCGGCCATCAGAGAGTGCGAGGTCGCCTTGAGGGCTTGGCACTTGCCGCGTAGTTCTCTGTTCGATTTTCTTTAGAACGTTGCTTAGTGTAACTCCGAGCTCTTGAGCCCGGTCTATGTACTCTTCAACGTCATCTGGCTTTGGCGCAAAGTTCTGTGCATTGGCGACTTCATTACGAAGCTTGACTAGGTCGTGGTAACGATCAAAGACATCTGAATCAATGTGCTCGTTCCGGTAGAGGCTTCTCATAACCCCTCGCGGTGAGTAGGGAGTGGTTGCGCGTGGAAAAACGGCTTCTTCGAGCTCCAAGCACAAGCCGATGTCCCTAAGAATGCCATCGACGGCTCGCCAAGCGAGGAGAACCGCTGCGCTGGGAGAATTCGATGCAACCAGTCGAGCCTCCCTGAAGTCGCGTCTGGCCAGGGGCGAAAGCGAATCAAGCGCGCTCGAATCCCTCGCGCGGCGGCGAAGGAACGTGCGCTCAAGCAGCGATTCGGTAGCACGCCGCAGTTCCAAATCAATGTCCGGTGATAGGTCTGGGGGGCGGACTGAACTCTCCGCGTCCTCCCCGTTGCTTTTTGCCTGTTCAGCGTGTGCCGCTTCGACCGTGTCTGCATTGGATTCGTCGGCAGGCGACGGCTCGACCGTATCAAGAGGCTCCATCGTTTGCATCTGATGCGCGAACGACGCCTCGAAGCCTCCCGCTTTGATTGCAGCGATCTTCGAAAGAAGCAATACGATGTCCTTTCGGAAGAGCCACATGCCTGTCATGACGGTCGCTGGCCAAGCCAAAGAGCCTAGCGCTGACTTCAAAAAGTCCAGCAAAACCGTGATGCCCGATAGCAGTGAGGTCATCACTGACCATGCGTTCTCTGAATCCATGTGCCCCCCATGTATTTCGGAATTATTGCCTATTGACAGGTGTACACCTATAGCGGCATTCTTAGGGCACGATGACATAGAAGCCCCTGGCGAAAGCCAGGGGCTTTTCTTTTACGGAGACGTCATGGCGCAAATCACTCCCCAACAGGCTGGCGGCGTGAACGTCGTGGCCTTCCTCGACATGCTGGCATGGTCCGAAGGCACGGATAACGGCAAGCAGGCCACCAAGGACAGCGGCTATGACGTGATCGTCGGTGGCCAGTTGTTCAAGAGCTATGCGGACCATCCGCGTGTGCTGGTGGACCTGCCCAAGCTCGGGATCCAGTCCACCGCCGCCGGCCGCTACCAGCTGCTGCGCCGCTACTTCGACGCGTACAAGAAGACGCTGGGCCTGAAGGACTTCTCGCCGCTGAGCCAGGACCTGATTGCGCTGCAGCAGATCCGAGAGCGCCGCGCGCTACCGCTGATCCAGGCAGGCAAGATCGAGGAGGCTATCAAGGCCGTCAGCAAGATCTGGGCGAGCCTGCCCGGCGCGGGCTACGGCCAGCACGAACAGAAGCTTGCCGACCAGTTGGCCGTGTACCGCAAGGCCGGCGGGACGGTGGCGCCATGATCGGGGTCGACGTGGACTGGCAGGCCATTGGCACGGCGGTTGGCGGCCTGATGGTAGGTGCCGGCGGTGTAGCGCTGTGGTGGCGCAAACAGTTCGTAGAGACAGCCAGGGAAGGGGCCGAGGTCAACGTGATCCAGCTGATGCGCGAGGAAGTGACCCGGCTGGGCGAACGGGTTGGCCGCATGGAAGCCAGGGAGCTTCGGCTCATTCGCCACATCTACCGCCTCGAAGGGCTGATGCGTGCGGCGGGGTTGGAGCCACCGCCGTTCGATCCGGACAGCGACACGATCAGGGCAGGAGGATCGGAGTGAACCGCTTAGTCATCGCAGGCGCCGCTTTCGTCCTGTGGTCCGGTGCCATGGTCGGCGTTGGCTGGGCCTGGCGCGATGATCGCGCTGAGGGCGCCGAAGCTCGTCAGCAGGCCAGCACCAGATCCGCTCAGGTGCAGCAGGTCAACCGGACCCGTGCCATCGAGCACGCCCAGGCCGAGACACTGGCCACCATTGGAGCAAAGCATGAAGAAGACCGCACTGCGGCCGCGACCCTCCCTGCTGCTGTTGTGGCTGACCTGCGCGCTGGTCGTCTCCAGCTGCGCGACGACCTCGCCACCTGCAGCACCAGCCTCCTGTCCCAAGCCGTCGCCGGCGCCGTCGAACGTGATGCGCACGCCGAACTACGAGCAGAGGTTGCGGGAGCTGCTGTTCAAATCGGCCGCGACGCCGACGACCACGTCCACGCCAGCCAAGCAGTAATCGCGGCCGACCGGCAAACGGTGACGGAATGAACCGCCGGATGCTGGCCCTTGGCCGCCTGAAGACCGGGGAGATGAACAGGACAGAGGCAGCGTATGCCGAGCACCTGCGCGCGCTGCAGGCCGTGGGTAAGGTCCTATGGCACCGGTTCGAGGGCATGAAGCTGCGCCTGGCGGACAACACGTCTACACCCCGGACTTTGCAGTCATGGCTGCCGACGGCGTCATGGAGTGCCACGAGGTGAAAGGGCACTGGCAGGACGATGCCAGGGCCAAGATCAAGATTGCCGCAGCCATGTACCCATTCCGCTTCATTGCGGTGAAGGCCAAGCCGAAACGGGATGGCGGCGGCTGGGCAGTGGAGGAATTCTGATGACTGCGACAGTGCGGGCGTCGATACGCATGCGGTGGTGGCTTCGGTGGTATCTGGCTGCGGTGGTGTGGTTTGCCCAGGCCACGGGCATGGAACCGGACTGGGAGCGGGTCGAATGGTGGAAACGCCGCGGCCTGGTGCTGCGAACGACGAGGGTAGGTGATGGACGCTGCACGGATTGAAGAGGTGGCGCGCGCTGCTGCTGTCGCTGCCCTGGCGGCGCTGATTGAGGGCAGCACCGACAGTCGCATCGACCGACTGGTCGGGATCATCGAACAGCAGGGCAAGCAGATCGCCGAGCTGGCCATGCATGTGGGCCTGCTGGTGCAGGCGGTGGCGCAGCTGCTGGGCGAGGAGGCCGGTGCACCTGTGCAGGACGAAGGTGCCGAGCCGGAGCGAGTCGACATGGACGGGAAGCCCTACTGATGGCGCGCCTTCGCACGGTCCCTCCGCGCGTCGGCGGGATATCTCCACGGCTCAAGAGTGTGACGCCAGGAAGCTGGCGTGGCACGGAGACGAGTAGCACCAAGCGTGGCTACGGATACCGGTGGCAAAAATATCGAGCGCGCTTTCTTGAGGCGCATCCACTGTGCGTTATGTGTGGGGCGCTGGGCCTGGTAGTGGCGGCGTCGGTCGTAGATCACATCACGCCGCATCGGGGTGATCACCGCCTGTTCTGGAATCCGAAGAACCATCAGCCGCTCTGCAAGCCCTGCCACGACAGCGCCAAGCAGAGGCTTGAGCGCTCCATTTCATGAGCGTGAAACCAGCCTGACCAAGAGACAGTCGGCCAGTGTTCCACAGACTCGCGGCGCCAGCGTACGGAGGGGGTGTCAAAAGTATGGAGCCGATTCGGACCTAGACCGCGCACCCTCCCACGCACGGAAAAAATTCCCCTCAGGAAAGGAAATCAGCAAATGGCAGGCGTCAAAGGCAAGAGCGGCGGCCCGCGCAAGAACGCAGGCGGCGCAAGGCCTGGCGCCGGTCGAAAGCCCAAGCAACCGGTTCCGGTTCCCGCGAAGGAATCAGCAAATACCAAGGCCTCGGCGGTGAAGGTCTCTCTGGAAGCCCAACCCGGTGGTGGCGCTCTCAAGCGCACTAAGTCAGTGCCGGTTGAGCAAGAGGACAAGGACATGCTGACCCTTCTCCAGGACATTGCGCTGGGGCGCGTGGTCGCGACTGCACTGCAGGTGAAAGCGGCCTCGGCGGCGTTGCCCTACACCCACGCCAAGAAGGGCGAGGGCGGCAAGAAGGAGGAGCGGCAGCAGAAGGCCCAGGCCGTGGCCGGTCGCTTCGCCCCGTCCGCTCCGCCCCGCCCTCGGATGAACTGAGATGGGAATCGCATACACAACTGCCTGCCTGGACTGGGTGGATCGCTTGCGTGCGGGAAAGAGCATCATCCCGCCGCCGATCTACCCAAGTCAGGCGGAAGAGGCACTGCAGGTCTTCAAGCAGCTGCGGATCGTGGATGCACCAGGTAGCCCGACCTTTGGGGAAGCCTGCGAGCCATGGGTGTTCGACTTTGTGGCGGCCATCTTTGGCGCCTACGACGCGGAGACCGGCCGACGGCTGATTCGTGAGGTGCTGATGCTGATCCCGAAGAAGAACAGCAAGTCCACGCTGGCAGCCGGGATCATGGTGACTGCCCTGATCCTGAACTGGCGTGTGTCAGCGGAGATGATCATCCTGGCGCCGACCGTGGAGATCGCCAACAACGCGTTCGCGCCGGCCAGGGACATGATCAAGGTCGATGACGACCTGTCCGAACTGTTCCACGTGCAGGACCATGTACGCACCATCACCCATCGGACGATGGGGGCCACCTTGAAGGTGGTCGCGGCCGATAGCGAAACAGTCGGTGGCAAGAAAGCCAGCTGGGTTCTGATCGATGAGGAGTGGCTGTTCGGCAAGCGTCCCAATGCCGAGGCGATGTTCCGCGAAGCGGTCGGTGGCCTGGCGTCGCGCCCGGAAGGGATCGTCATCAAGCTGACCACCCAGTCCGATGAGCCGCCGGCGGGTGTGTTCAAGCAGGACCTGCAGCGCATGCGGGACGTGCGTGATGGCAAGATCGTGGACCCTCAGTCGTTGCCGGTTCTCTATGAGCACCCACCTGAGATGGTTGCCGCTGGCGATCACCTGAAGCTGGAGAACATGCCGCTGGTCAATCCCAACTTCGGGGTGTCGGTGGACTCGGAGTTCCTGCGACGGGAATACGAGAAGGCCGAACAGGCTGGCGAGCATTCGCTAAGGGGCTTTCTGGCCAAGCATGCAAATGTCGAAGTCGGGCTCAATTTGCGCTCGGATCGCTGGGCGGGCGCCGACTTCTGGGAACAGCAAGCCCGTCCGGAGCTTGTGGCGACGCTGGATGATCTTCTGCAGCGTTGCGAGGTGATCACCACCGGGATCGATGGTGGTGGGCTGGACGATCTGCTGGGCTTGGCAGCGGTAGGGCGTGAACGGGAAACACGCAAGTGGCTGGCCTGGGTTCACGCTTGGGCGCACGAGATCGTGCTGGAGCGGCGCAAGGAAATCGTCACCAAGCTTCGTGAGTTCGAGCGGGCAGGTGACCTCACCATCGTCAAGCTGCCTGGGCAGGATGTGGATCAGGTGGCCGATGCCATCTGCCGGATCAAGCAGGCGGGACTGCTGCCTGAAGAGAACGGCATCGGAGTGGACCCGGCAGGAATCGGGGCGATTGTCGATGAGCTGACCACCGAGGCTCGAGGCATCGATCTCAAGCAGATCGTGGCCGTCTCCCAAGGCTGGAAGCTCAATGGCGCCATCAAGACGACCGAACGCGCATTGGCCGGTGGCGATCTGGTCCACGCCGGGCAACCCCTGATGGCGTGGTCGGTAGGCAATGCGAAGGTGGTTCCAGCCGGTAACGCCATCACGATTACCAAGCAGGTCAGCGGAACGGCAAAGATCGATCCGCTGATGGCGCTGTTCAACGCGGTTTCGTTGATGGCACTCAATCCCACTGCTCGCGGCACCTCCGTTTACGAGAGCCACGGCATCCGATTCCTATAAGGAACCTCATGTCTCGTTTCAATGCCGAAGATCTGGCGTCTCTGGACCGGTACTGGAACCCTCCGCCGGTCCTCGATTCGCCTGCGCCACAAGCTGCGCGGGCCCAAGCTGGCCAGTTCACTGGAATGGACGACCCGGCACTATTGGAGTTCATTCGATCGCAAGGTGGGCACGGCGGCGGTGGCTACCAGCTGCGCAATATGGCGGTACTCCGCTGCCTGTCCCTGATCTGCGGAACCATCGGCATGCTGCCCCTGAACCTGGTCGAGTCGGGCAGGAAGAAGCGGATAGCCGACGAGCATCCCGCGCATCGTCTGCTGAAGATCAAGCCGAATCCATGGCAGACGCCGCTGGAGTTCAAGCGGCAGATGGAGCTGACCCGGCAGCGGCACGGGGACGCCTACGCGCGGATCGTGTGGTCAGCAGGTCGGCCAATCCACCTGATCCCGCTGGATTCCCTAGCGGTGAGGGCTGAGCTTGGCGACGACTGGCGCATGCTCTATCGGTTCAACAGTAAGAAGCGTGGAGAGGTCATTCTCAAGCAGGAGGAAGTGCTGCACATCCGCGACCTATCCGTGGACGGTGTGACGAGCCTGTCCAGGATGAAGCTGGCAGATCGGGCTATCCGCCTGGCGCTGGATGCGGAACAGGCAGCCAGCCGGATCTTTGAGACCGGCAACATGGCCGGTGGCGCCATCGAGGTGCCCAATGCGCTTAGCGACGTGGCCTACGAGCGCATGCGCACGTCCCTCGACACCGAATATGCGGGCGCAGCCGCGGCGCAGCGCTGGATGCTGCTGGAGGAGAACGCCAAGGCCAACAAGTTCGGCAGCACCGCCCAAGAGGCCCAGCATGTCGAGAACCGGAGCGCACAGGTGGAGGAGGTGGCCAGGCTCTACGGTGTTCCCCGCCCGCTGCTGTTCCTGAGCGATACCAGCTGGGGCACCGGCATCGAGCAGCTGGGCATCTTCTTCCTGCAGTACACGATGCTGGAGCACTTCACCAACTGGGAGCAGGCGGTCGCGCGATCACTGATCGATGAGCGGGACCTGGAGCGCTACCAGCCCAAGTTCAACGTGCGGGCGCTGATGCGCGGCACGCTCAAGGATCAGGCCGACTTCTTCAAGGCCGCCCTTGGCTCGGGTGGTACAGCGCCGTTCCATACGCAGAACGAGGTCCGCGACCTGCTGGATTACCCCGAATCGGATCAGCCCGGGGCCAACGACCTGATCAACCCCATGACACAGAAGGGAAAGAGCAATGAGCCTTCGGCAGCTGCCTGAGATCTGTGCCGAGCGACGGCTCGGCGCCGCCCAGTTCGACATGCGCCCCGACGCTCTTGATCGCTGGGAGCCCGAAGTCCGCGCCGCTGGCAACGACGCGAACAGCATCTCGATCTATGACTCCATCGGCGAAAACTGGGAGGGAACCGGCGTCACCGCCAAGCGGATCAGCGCCGCCCTTCGCGCCATCGGCGAGAAAGACGTGGTGGTGAATATCAACTCGCCCGGTGGTGACTTCTTCGAAGGTGTCGCGATCTACAACCTGCTGCGCCAGCACCAGGGCAAGGTGACTGTCCAAGTCATGGGCTTGGCCGCGTCGGCGGCGTCCGTGATCGCGATGGCGGGCGACGAGATCCTGATGGGCGACGGATCGTTCCTGATGATCCACAACGCTTGGGCGGTGGCCATCGGCAATCGGCACGATATGGCCGACGCGGCAAGGCTGCTGGAGCCCTTCGACACGGCCATGGCAAAGGTCTACGCGGCCCGCTCGGGCGTCACCGAGGCCGAGGCGGCCCGGATGATGGACGAAGAGACCTGGATCGGCGCGGCTCAGGCGGTGGAGGACGGCTTTGCCGATGGCCTGCTGGACGGAGCTGCAGCCACGAAGGATGCCAAGCAGGCATCGGGTGGTCGCAAGGCTCTGGCCTTGGTCGAGGCGGCGATGGCCAAGGCAGGCCACTCCCGATCCATGCGACGCGACACCCTGAAATCGCTGTTCAACGGCAAGCCGAGCGCTGCCGGGTCCGCTACGCCGAGCGCTGGCGGCAACGAAACCTCGGCCCTGCTGCAGGGCCTTCTCGACAACATCAAAGCCTAAGAGGCCAACACATGACCAAGATGACCCACGGCCGCGTCCCGCGCGGCCTCGTTTCCGTGCACGCCGATGGCGGCAGCCAGCCCGACGTGAAAGCGCTGGTGGAGTCGCTGAACAAGGCGTTTGCCGAGTTCAAGGCCGAGCACACCAAGCAGCTGGAAGAGATCAAGAAGGGCAGCGGCGATGCACTGCAGGCCCTGAAGGTCGACAACATCAACGCCGATATCACCCGGTTGCAGGCCGCGGTCGACCAGGCCAACACCCAGATGGCCGCGTTCCAGATGGGCGGCGGCAGCGCCGGCAGCGGCGTGGCCGACGCCGAGTACACCGATTCGTTCCGTGCACACTTCCGCAAGGGTGAAGTGCAGGCGGCCCTCAACAAGGGCGCAGCGGATGAGGGCGGCTATCTGGCACCGGTCGAATGGGACCGCTCGATCACCGACCGTCTGGTCATCGTCTCGGACATGCGCCAGCTGGCCAATGTGCAGCCGTGCTCCGGGGCGGGCCTGACCAAGCTCTACAACACCGGCGGCACTTCGTCGGGCTGGGTGGGCGAAGAAGATCCCCGCCCGGAGACCGCAACAGCGAAGCTGCGTCCGCTCAGCTTCGGTTGGGGCGAGATCTACGCCAATCCGGCGGCGACCCAGCAGCTGCTGGACGATGCCGAGATTGACCTGGAGGCATGGCTGGCCGGCGAGGTCGAGCTGGAGTTCGCCAAGCAGGAGGGCGATGCGTTCTTCTCCGGCAACGGCGTCAACAAGCCGTTCGGCATCCTGACCTACGTGGACGGTGGCGCCAATGCCGCGAAGCATCCGTTCGGTGCGATCAAGGTCGTGAACAGCGGGGTGGCGGCCGGCATCAACGGTGACAGCATTCTGGATATGGTCTATGACCTGCCATCGGCATTCACCGCGGGCGCCAAGTTTGCGCTGAACCGGAAGACCCAGGGCGTCGTCCGCAAGCTGAAGGATGCGCAGGGCAACTATCTGTGGCAGCCGTCGCTGGTGGCCGGTCAGCCGTCGACCCTGGCGGGCTTCGCTGTGCAGGACGTAGCCGCGATCCCGGACGTGGCGGCCAACTCCATCGCCGCGCTTTTCGGTGACTTCAAGCAGACCTACACCGTGTACGACCGCAAGGGTGTACGCGTGCTGCGCGACCCGTACACCAACAAGCCCTACGTGATGTTCTACACCACCAAGCGCGTGGGCGGCGGTGTGCACAACCCGGAGCCGATGCGCGCCCTCAAGATCGCGGCTTCGGCCTGATCACCCACCCGTCGGGCGGCCTCGTGCCGCCCGGCATCCAACCTGTGATCGAGGAGCCGCAATGGCAAAGTTCATCAAGCCCTTCCGTGGTGTGCCGGAAGGCGAGATCTATCCCGTCCAATTCGTTGCCGGCGATGACTGCCCGCCCGAGCTGGAGGCCGGCGCACTCTCTGTCGGTGCGCTCAGCCTGATGGCCGATACACCGACCCCGTTCCTGGTGGGGTCCAGTGTCCAGCCGGAGAGCTTCGAGCTTTCCGATGGCAGTGTCCTGTCGTTGGGCGACGTGGTTGGCCGCGCACACGCAGCCTCGGGTCTGTCGGTGGGGGACTGGAATGCGCTCGAGGACAGTGCACGCGAGGCGCTGATCGCCGAAACCGTCGACAAGCTGTCTGGCGATGACGATCAGGGCCAGGTCGCTGCTGGCGATAAGCCCGCATTGATTGCGCAGCTGGAAGCCGCTGGCATCCCATTCGACAAGCGCTGGGGCGCCGAGAAGCTGGCCGCCGCACTGGCTGAAGGGAAGAAGGACTGATATGCCTATCGTCTCACTCGCACAAGCCCGCTCGCATGTGCGGGTTGAGGCGGACTACCCCGAGGAGCAGCTGCAGGAAGCTATTGCCGGCGCGCAGGATGCTGCACAGGGATACCTCAATCGACGGATCTACCAAGACGCCGCCGCGCTGGCTTTGGCAAGGAGCAGCTACACAGCTGCGATGAAGGCCGCTGCGCTTGCAAAAAGCCAGGCGCTGGCAGACGCGATGTTCATTGAGGATGGAGACGAGCGCACTGCCGCGATACGACTGGCAGGCGTTGCCCACCGCGAAGCGACGGCAGAGGCGGATGCCTGCATCCACGGCGTTGTTGCGAATCCCAGCATCTTCTCTGCCATCCTGCTGACGCTCGGTCATCTCTACGCGAACCGCACGGACGTGATTGTAGGTGCTCAGGCGGTAGAGCTTCCCAACGGCGCCAAGAGTCTTCTGCGTCCATACCGAAGGGTGATGATGCCATGACGCTTCTAGATGGCGACCTGCAGCACCGTATCCGATTCGAGCGCAAAGCAGATGGGCGCGACCCTCTGGGCGGCCCAGGTAAGCCGGGGTGGGTCGAGGTTGTGAGCGTGTGGGCCAAGACCACCAACAATCTTGCGGCAACGACGGAAGCGGTCGCCGCCGGTGCCGAACGCTACCGGGAGCAGGTTCGGTTCGATATCCGCCCACGTGACCTTGATCCTCAGTGGCGGATCGTGTTTCGTGGCCGCTCCTTCGATATCAAGAGCATCGCACCCAGCAACGACCGTAGCGAGATCGCGATCATTGCCGTAGCGGGGTTGAGCAATGGCTGAGCAAGTGTCAATTCAGGGTTTGGATGGCCTGTTGCGCTCGCTGCGGGAGGCCTCGAAGGCCATCCACGGGAGGGCGGTCCAGGCCGGCATGCGCAAGGGCGGCAATGTCATCCGGGACGACGCCAGGCGCCGCGCACCGAAAGAATCGGGGTTCCTGGCCTCGCAGATCGTCACCCGCCGGGCCAACGCCAGGAGCCGACAGCACGCAGCTGTAGGCCAAGGCGGTGAGTACTTCACCGTAGGCGTAAAGACGGGACGCCGCCGCAAGTACGCCAACACCAAGCGCAACCGGCGCCGTGGTCGCGTTGGGAAGCTCTACGAAGAGGCGGGCTGGGCCTACTACTGGCGGTTCGTGGAGTTCGGCACCAAGAAGATGCGGGCTTCGCCCTTTCTCACACCAGCGGGCGAGGCCAAGGGGCCGGAGGCGGCGCAGGTAATCATCAATGAGACTTGGGCGGCGCTCGATAAGCAGCTGAAGAAGGATGGCTGGAAATGATGGTTCCCCTGATCCAATCCCTGCTGGAAGACGACGCAACCATCCGGCAAGTGCTCGGCGACCCGGTCCGTCTGTTCTTGGGGAGCGCGCCTCAGAACACGCCGCTCCCCTACGCGACGTGGGAGGTGGTCAACGGCTCGCCAACCGCGATGCTGTCCGATCCGCCGCCGGCGGACGGCTGGCGGGTCCGCATGACCGTATGGGGTGGGGTCATGAGCCAAGCCAACGGCGTTGCCGTCGCTATCCGCGATGTGGTGGAGCGCGTGGGCAGCATCGAGTCGTACAACCCGACCCCCGACAGCGACGGCACGGATGCGGTAGGCATTTCATTCGACGTGCGGCTCCTGCAGCTGCGCTGATCCACACAACGGCAACCCACCGGCCCCGCAAGGGGCCTTTTTCATGCCCGGCGACGGGCGCAACGCAAGGAAAACCCTATGGGACAGGTAATCAAGTCGAAGCACTCGCAGCTGTTCGTCGCCATCGCCGCGGCCGAGGTCATCAAGGTGACCCGACTGCGTTCGGTCGGCTTCCCCGATGGCCAGGCATCGGAGATCGATATCTCCGACTACGACGACGACTGGGACCAGTTCGTCGCCGGCCGCAAGCAGACAGGCAGCACAAGCATCGAGATCATCTACGACAGCGTCGACCACGAGAAGCTGGAGGAGCTGCACGAGACCGGTGCCGTCGTGAACTGGCTGGTGACCGCGCCGCTGTCGGAAACCGAAGGCGTGGCCAAGCCGAACGCCGTCGCCGGCAAGATCACTCCGCCGGACACCGTGCTGTCCAAGCAGTTCGACGGCTTCGTGCAGAACTTCGCGGTGACCAGCCAGGACAACGACGTGTGGAAGGCGACGATCACCATCCGCGGCTCCGGCGCCGTCACCACGCACCGCCCGACGCAGTAAGGCTGCGGCAACGGCGCACACCCAGGCCCGCTACGGCGGGCCATCTCTCTGACAGGGCGCGCGGATCCTCCGCGCGTTAGCCGTGCGCGGCCCGCGCGCCCTGTCGCCATTCAAGGAAACGGCCAATGAGCAAGACCAGCGAAACCACCGAAACCCAGCCGCAGCAGCCCGTGAGCATCCTGCAGTCGTTCACCGACCTGGGCATGTTCGCGTCCAGGGACGCGCATGCCGATACGATCACCCTGCCGAACGGCGCCAAGGCACAGTTCCACGTGCGCGAGCTGCCGGATGCGGAGTTCCGCAAGCTGTGGGGCGAGGGCGACCGCGCCAAGCTGATCGCGGCAACCATCTGCGACGAAGACGGCAAGCCGGTCATGAACGTGACGCAGGCCGCCCAGCTCAAGCCTCTGGTGGCCGCTGAGCTGCAGCGCGTGGCCATGAAGCACTCCGGGTTCGGTGACGATGCCGCGCAGGCTCAGGCCGACGCGGGAAACGGCTAAGGCAGCGTGGCGAGGACTGGTTCTGGAAGGTCCTCGCCGGTCACCTGCACCGGCCGGTGTCGGACTTGCGGGCCACCATGTCGCGCCGCGAGTTCCTGGAATGGTGGGAGTTCCACAAACGGAACCCCATCGACCCCGTGAGCCTGCACATCAAGCCCGCTGCCTTCGCCGCATACATCACCGCCTCGCACAGCCAGGGCGGGAACAAGCGCTCCTTGCAGCACTACCTCGACGCCCTGGTGCCACGGTCCGATGAGGACGAGGCGCAGGACTGGTTCGACGGACTGGGATGACCATGACCGACACCTTCGGGCGGTTCGCCGCCACACCCATTGGCCCGGTACTCGCTGCGCGAGATGGCGGGCTTACCCTGGCCACCACCGGGCCCACCACGCTGGCCAGCCACGCGCGCTCCGATTTCAGCCTTGATGCCGGGACGGTGGGCGTGGAGTTCGCGGTGTGGGGCGATGACGCTGTTGGAGCCCTCGTAGGCTTCGCCACCGGCCCCGCAGCGCTGAATAATGCGCTGGGTGCGGATCTCGCCAGCATCGGCTGGGACCTCGCCGCCGGGCGCCTGCTGCAGGCTGGAGGAGCGATCGCCACTGGCCTGCCGGCGGTGACCCACGGCGACATTGTCGGGCTGCAGGTCGTGTTCTCGACCCCTCGCCAACTGCGGCTCTACCTCAACGGCGCGCAGATCCTTGCGCGTGAGCTGCAGCTGTCCGGGCCGCTCTTCTTCGCCGCGTCGCTTGCCGGCACCAAGGCTGGTGGGCTGTGCCTTGCGGTCAACGCAGGGCAGTGGGGGCCGCGCAGCGAAGCGGCAGCTGCAGGCTGGCGGTTGCCCTCTGCATCCGTCAGCCCGACCCGGCTGGCCGACGTGGACTGGCTGTCGGCGCCCGGCGACAGCCCGGCGAACGTTCGCTACGAGGGATTGGTGGCCGAGGGCGTCAACCTGATCCAAGAGCTGGCGTTCTGGCCATGGGGCGGTGATCCGGTATCCCAGGCAGCGGCCGCCGAGTGCATCGTGGTCGATGCGGATGGCCTGCTGGACGCAATGGCAGGCACTGGCGTCTCAGGCAGTTCGGTGCAGATCCTGCTTGCGCCCGAGACCGGGATGCGGGCCGACGCGATCCCGGCCTTCCGGTGCGCTATCGAGCAGATCGAGATCAACGGCGACGGCACCAAGACGCTGCACCTGCGCGATGCGCACGACTACCTGGACGAGACCATCAATCGGGGCGTGTTCCTTCCGAATGTGGCGTCACTGGCGTGGAAGCCTCAGCCGGTGGTGATTGGCGCGGTGGCAAGCATCCCGGCCATGGGCGCCAACTCGGACGCAACATCAATGTTCGTCGCTGACAGCCGGGTCTACATCAACGCTGTCTTGGACCGCGGCGACTTGATGGAGATCAACACCTACAACGAGGCCCCTGACGGGCAACAGCTGCTCCTGAAGTCGCCCCCGGTGACGCCGGTGGTGGTTGACGCATCCAGTATCGGCGCGGGCATGATGCCGGCGCGGTTGGAGCAGGCAGTGGGTGACGTGATGACTCGGCTGGGGCGGGCTGCATGGTCGGCCAGCGACTGCGCGGTTATTGACCAAGCCACGGGCTACATGGGCATTGGCTACTACGCCGGAACAGCCATCACCGGTCGCGCTGCGCTGAATGCGCTCCTGCCCAGCTATGGCGCCGGCTGCTACCAGGACCCATCTGGAGTGCTGCGCTTCGTCCGCGTGACCGCACCCGAGGCCCATGCCGGCGCGTTCGCCTTCGACCTGTCGGAGGATGATCTGGCGGCTGATCTGGTCATGGTGCCCGATGATGCTCCAAACCTGACTCGGCGCATGGCCTACCGACCCAATGGGCAGGCGCTGGGCGCATCGGACCTGGTCACCGACGTTGTCGATGTGCCCCAGCCCCGGCGCGATGAACTGACTGGCCTCTACCGAGGGCAGGTGTATGGCGCTGGTCCGCTGCACGCCCACTACCAGCGGGCAGAGGCTGCTGATCCCATAATCTCGCTCTTCTGGCACGCGGCCGACGCGCAGCAGGAGATAGAGCGCGTGCTGGGCATGTACCAGGTGCAGCGCAACTTCTACCAGCTGGCGGTGCGTGGTGATCAGGATCTGGCGCCGCTGCCGGGACAGATCGGCCGGATCACCTACGGACGATACGACCTCGAAGACGGCAAGGCGGTGCTAGTGCGCCGTGTAGAGCGCAACCCTGCCACGGGGGACGTGGTGCTGACGGTGTGGGGATGATCACGTGTTGATTGGATACGGCATGCCGGCAGTCACGACAGTGACCCTCACCGGTGGCACCTGGCTGAGTGCTGATCAGGGCTCGGCACTCTTCGACGGGAAGCCGGGCCGCGCGTCGCGGATCCGGCGCACCGGTTCACTGGCGATCACGGTCACCCTGGCCGACGCTGTCGTCCCAGGCATCATTGCGGTTCTCGGCCTCAACATCCCGCCTGGCGTGCAAGTTAGCGCCGCCGGCGCGACCGGGACCACCGTGCGCCTGCCGGGCGGAAGCGTATGCGCCTGGCTGTTCCCGCAGGCTGCGGCGTTGGTCTCGACGGTGTCGGTGGAGATCGTCACCACCGCCACCAACGTGGACGTGGGTGAGATTGCGATCTTCCGGGCAGTTGACGTTGGTATCAAGGACGGCTGGGCCGTGACAATGATCGACGCCAGTGTCCATGCTCGGACAAAGGGTAGCCAGGTCAATACGGTTCCCGGCGCACTGTACCGACGCCTGAACTGCACGCTGTCCGGCCGATCCACACCGGTCGTGCGCGGGAACGGCCTCGGTGGCATGGACTGGGAGATGATCGGGGCCGCACTCTCTGGCCGTCGGCGCTCCTGTGTCGTGCCCCAGTACCGGGATATGGTGACCAAGGCGTTCGATCCAGCATTAGCGGCGCGGTCCGCCCTCTACGGCTTCCCGGCCCAGCTGCCGTCGGCGGAGAACATCAGCCGGCAGTACTTCACCGGATACATGGAGTTTGAAGAAATCCCTGCATGATGCTGGAATGGCAGAATCGCCTATCAAGGAAGATCCATGAGGACATATCGCCTTTGCTTCCTACTTGCGTGCGCGCTCGCGCAAGCGGTTCCTCTGAAAGCGCAAGAGAGTCAATTTCAGCCTGTCTGGAAGCGTGCTTTGGAGGAAGCAGCAAGTCCTGCACCCTATTCAGGGAAGTACTGCGACTACTCACAGTTCGATGGCTTGGAATTCACCTTCTCTAGCGATGAGGTCTATCGCAAGTATGGTTTCCAGAGCTTCTCAAAGACTGTGGATGGTTTTGAGAGTCTTCCGTTTGAGGAATACTCGGGAAAGAAGGGGAAGATCGGTCGGGAGGCAGGGGCATACGCCAGGGAGGTCCTTGTTGAGGACTGCTCTGCCGCTTATCTGCGTAGCACTGGGGAAATCGAGGCAGAGGACGCGAAGGCATATGGTGTCGACTTTGCCCAGGCGCCAGCAACGAGCTGGATAGTGGCTAGTGAAAAGGACCGCATGACGGACGCTGTGTCGTGCCATGTCACGCCTAAAACCGATCGCATGCCCTATCCGATGTTCTTCTACCACTCCATACAGGGGTTCTCAGTCGAAGTGGTAGGCGGCAACTTTCCTGGCAAGAGAACAACATTCAGAGTGGACAAGAATCGTGCAATCTCCGAGGTTGATGGCCTGACACAGCAGAGGGCCCAGGCTCTCGTTGCACAAATTAGGTCTGGAGGGCATGTCTTGCTTGTTGGTGCTTACGAGTGGCCGCATGAATCAGAGGTGATTCGAGAGTTCAATCTTTCAGGGCTGGCCGAGAAGTTGGATAGCTGCAAGGCAGCCGTCGCCCGCTAGCGCTTACGGCTGTCGGTGAAATGCATGTTTATGAAGCCCGCCCAGAGCGGGCTTTTTTTATGGGGAATCCATGAGCCTTTACACTCTCACTGTTGATCTTCTGCTCAAGACCGGATCGTTCGAGCGCGATGGCGGAAAGACAGCCCGCCAGTTTGAGCAGCGGATGCAGAGCATGCAGGCGTCCGCCCGGCGTGCAGGTACGGCGACCGGTTTGGCGATATCGGCTGGTGTCACGGCTGGTGCGGCCGCCATGGTTCAGTGGACGCGACAGGTTGCCGATCTTGGCGTGGAGTACGACAAGCTCGGAAAGCTATCGGGGACCACCTCGGAACAGTTTCAACGTATGGCGGCCGGTGCCAACGCTGTCGGGATGAGCCACGAGAAGTTGGCAGATATCTTCAAGGATGTTCAGGACAAGATTGGCGACTATGTCCAGACCGGCGGCGGTGCTCTGGCGGATTTCTTCGACAACATCGCCAAGCGTACTGGTGTTACCGCCGAGCAAATGCGAAAGCTGTCGGGTCCGGATGCGTTGGGCCTCTACTTCAAAAGCCTGGAGAGGGCGAACCTGTCGCAGACAGAGTTGACCTTCTACATGGAGGCCATCGCCAACGATGCATCGGCGCTGATTCCGTTGTTGCGCAATAACAGCGCCGGATTCCAGCAATGGGGTAACGCCGCGCAAGCGGCGGGAGCCATCATCGATGGAAAAACCAACAAGGCAACCGAGCGTCTTCGCCAAGTCACACTTGAGGCAGATCTGGCGTTCAAGGGCCTGAAGGTAAGCGTAGCTGAGGAAATCATTCCGGCGCTGTCGGACTTCTCTGAACTCTTGAATGACCCTGATTTCCGGCAGGGATTCGGGGTAATCGTCCAGGGTTTGGCCACAGTCACGACCAAGGCAGCAGAAGCTGCGTCGATGATTGGGAACCTCTCCGTTTTGGTGGCGCAGGGATTTAAGCCGGTAGGCGACAAAAGTTATGACGGCCTGATCCAGGAACGAATGCGGATTGAGGAGCAGATTGCCGGCGCAAAGAACGTCGCTGCCCGGGCCCGCGCCGGGAACGCATCATGGTGGGAAGGAGGGCTTTTCCAGAACACGAACAGCGAAGCTAACGCCAAGTCATGGGACAAGTATGTCCGTGACCGAGAAGCAGAATTGGAACGCGTTGATGCTGCTCTGAAGCGTCGACGAATGAAGGACTTGGCCGACTCCGTTGTTGTTATCGACAACGGGCAGCCGTTGCCGGAATCTGCACTGAAGCCTGACGCCGTGGGCTACCGGCCAACGGGGAACATTGACAAGGGCGCACGGGACAAGGCCGACGCGGAGGCGAAGCGGCGCGCAGATGAGATTGCCCGCTATCGCAGCCAAGCGCAGGAAGCTGCTGGGGCTATGGAGGGGCCGTTGGCCGAGGCCATGGCTAAGCACCTTGGCAACATGTCCGAGTACAACAGCCTGCTCGCCAAGGGAAACATTGCGCAAGCTGACGCCAATGTACTGATGGCTCAGAGCGCCATCGAGTACTCGAAAGTGGCGGCCGAGGTGGAGATGGCGCTGGCCAGTCCGGAATCGCTGCTGGCGACGATGGACGCAGAGGTCGCCATGCTCGGCAAGGTCGGGCGCGCGCGGGAACTGTCGCGCCGGCAGATGATGAACGAGCGCGACATGCGGCAGGAGCTTCAGAGGGCCGTGGAGGCGGCGGGCAGCAAGGAGGAGCTGGCCAGGAGGAAGGGGGTTGCCTCCTACGAGGCATACGAGCAGTCCATGCTTGCAGCGGCCAGTGCCGCGGCTGATCTGTCGCTACACGTCGAGGAGGCTGCTGCCAACGTTGAGGCTTGGGCAGGCGTGGTCGTCAACGGCGTGGGCGACGCTGCCGATGCATTGGCCGACTTTGCCGCTAGCGGCCTGCGCGACTTCGACAACCTGTGGGATGACCTGGCGGACACAGCTAAGCGCGCCTTGCGGGACCTGACCCGCGAGTTCCTGCAGCAGAAGTTGGTAATCCCCATCCAGACGCAGATTCTGAATTCGGCCAACGGACAGGGTGGTGGCCTGAACCTGCAGAGTTTGATGGGCCTGTTCGGCGGCAACGGCTCGGCGGCCGGTGGGCAGAACGTGAGCACCGTTGCCGGTCTGCTTTCCAAGGGCCAGGGCCTGTTCGGTTTTGGCCGCTCGGCCGGCGCTGCGGCGGGAACCCTGACCGGCTTCGGCGACGTGACGAGCATGGCCGGCATGACCGGCTCCAGCTTCTCCGGTCTGATCGGTGGTGGGGGTGCAGGAGCGGGGGCTGGGGCAGCAGGTGCTGCAAGCTCGGCCGCAGCGGCGGTGCCGATCATCGGCTGGATCGTGGCCGGCATGATGAAGAACGCCCAGCTGTTCGACCAGGGCTGGAACATCGCCAACGGTGAGAGCTGGGCCGGCAAGATCGCCACGGCCGGCGCGGTCGGATTGGCCGACAAGGCGTTCCGTGGTCTGGGCTTCAACGACAAAGTCGCCTCTATCCTGTCCGGGTCCAGCATCCACGCCAAGCTGTTCGGCCGCCAGGCACCCAAGGTCACGGGGCAGGGCATCGTCGGCAGCTACGGCTTCGGCGGAATGGACGCGCAGAGCTACGCCGATATCAAGGCCAAGGGAGGACTGTTCCGTAGCGATAAGAAGTGGACGCAGTACGGCGCGCTGGACCCGGGGATTGATCGGACCTTCGATATGGCCGCGCGGCAGGTGCGCGGTGCTGCGACCGATCTGGCCAAGCAACTGGGCGTGGACCTTACCAAGCAGCTGGGTGCCGTCCGCGTCGATCTCGGCAAGCTCCAGTTGTCGGCCAACTCCACCGAGGCCAAGGCACAGCTGGAAGCCTACCTCGGCGACATGACCGACCGACTGTACAGCGAGGCGGTCAAGGCGGCGGGGTTTGATGGCCAGCTGGACGGCTACTTCCAGGCATCGGACGTGTTCACCGCGCTCAGTGCTTCGATTGCGCTGGCCGTTGGCAACGCCGACGAGTTGGGACGGGCGCTCAATGGACTGGAGGTCGACAAGGTCAACAAGGCGGTCGACTACTTCCAGGATCTGGCAAACGTTGCCGGCACGGACCTGGCCACGCAGATCGAGAAGGTGACCGGGCTGCTGGGGAACTACGCCAGCCTCATGGCCGACGTGAGCACGCAGCTGATGACGGCCAACTTGACGCAGTACCAGTCGCAGGCGTTGTCGATTGAGCGCACGTATCGGCAACAGGTGAAGTCGGCCAACGATTACGCCAAGGCGCTCGGCCTCTCGGGCGCGCGCGCGGAGGACTTGGCCAAGATCGAGGCACTACGCGCCACGAACATGGGCAAGCTGCAGGCGCAGATCGACAAGGACAAGAAGGCCATGCAGTACGGCCTGTCGATCAGCGATCTGTCGCCGCTGACGGACCAGGAGAAGCTAGGCGAGGCGATGAAGGAGCTGGAGCGGGCAGTGTCCGGTGGCGACACCAGCGCCGCGCAGGCGGCAGCTCAGGCCGCGCTGGGCTTCGGTCGGAACCTGTACGCCAGCGGGCAGGACTACAACAGCCTGTATGGCCGAGTCACCGCCCTCATCGATGGCATGAAGGTCGGAGATCTCAATCAGCCGGACGGAACCAGCATGGGGGCGTTGGCAGACGCCATCGAGGCGCTGCCGGACAACTTCAGCCGGGCCGTGTTCGACCTGGTTGTGAACAACGAGGCCCAGACGCAAACCACCGCCGCCGTACAGCAGGGCAACGCTCTGCTCGCCGAGCAGAACCAGCTGCTCCGCCAGCTCGTGTCTACCACTACCCAGGGCGTACGCAACGCCAGCAGTTCAGCGCTGCGCGAAGCACTCAACGCGAGGTAATCAGCAATGCAAGCAAGGAAACTCACGCTGGTGGAAATCGGCGTGGGCGGGCTGCCGTCCGCGTCTCCGGTGGCGCCGCGGTTCTCTACATGGTTTCCGGTGCCGTTCAAGGCGCCGGATGTACCGCCGGCCAACGGGGTCAATCCCACCCCCGTTGCCGACGGCGTCGTCCTTGAATGGGATGCCGTCGATCTGGAGGGTGTGATCTACGTTATCTCGCGGAGCGAGAGCCAGAACGGGCCATGGCTGGAGATCCACCGCACCACCGAGACCCGCTACGTCTACAACGACGGGAGCGGGAACACCTGGTGGTTCCAGATCACCCCGACCGTGCGAGGAAAGACCGGAGCGGGGACCGTGGTGGGCGTCACCCCGCCGACCACGTCCACGGATCTCGCAGAGCAGCAGTCCAAGCTGGCTGCCGAGATCAGCGCTCGCATCCAGGCTATTGCAGATGAGGCGGCGGCGCGTGCCGCCGGGCTGGCGCAGGCGGCACAGGACCTGGTAGCCGAGGCACTGCTGCGGCAGCAGGGCGTGAGCGAAGCCCTGCAGGCAATCAGCGCAGAGGCCCAGGCTCGTATCGACGCGATCCTGAACGAGAAGCTGGCTCGCGAGGCGTCCATTTCCCGGGAGGAGCAGCTGCGGCAGAGTGCCGATGAGTCATTGGCGCGCGCTGTTTCGGAGGTGGCCGCCGGCAGCGGTACACAGTTCGACAGCATCAAGCTGTGGCCGTTCAATCAGACCGTAGAAGGGTGGACGGGCAATGGTGCCCCGACACTCGTGGATGGCTGGCTGCGGCCTGCCAACCATGCCTCTGCGCCGTGGGTACAGTCTCCGGTGGCGCTGGCCATTGATGGCAGCGCCTACCGTTTCGTCAAGCTGCGCGTGAAGAGGGTGGGCGCGCCGGCATGGGGTGGCTTCCTGCAGTGGATCACCACGACGGATCAGGCGTGGAACGCGCAGAAGCGTGCCGCTATCGCCGAGCCGGCGTGGGACGTGAACGGCGTAGCCACCGTTGATGTGCAGGACATTGCCTGGTGGCCGGCGACGGTTGACGCGATCCGCTTGCAGCTGGGCCCGGCGCAGACCGTGGCCGATTACTACCTGGTCGACTACATCGCGGTGGGGCGGCCTCAGCCCGGCGCCTCGGTGGCGCTGGTGCAGGAGGAGACGCAGGCCCGTATCACTGCCGACGCCGCCGAGGCTCTCCAGCGCAACACGCTGGCCGTTCAGATGCGAGGCAACTACACCGGAACGGATCCGCTGCAGCTGACTGCAGGGCTGGCCTACGAGGAGCTGAAGGCCCGTGTGGCTGCTGACCAGGCGCAGGTGCAGCGCATCAGCACGATGGAAGCCCGCATGCCGGCCGGAACCGGCTCGCTGGCAACCTCGGCCGCCGTTACGGGGCTGCAGGAGGCAACTGCCACCACGACCAACGCGCTGGCGCAGTCCATCACCAGCATCAACGTCTCGCTCCAGAACATTGGCGGGGACAACCTGCTGCCCAACAGCAGCTTCGAGGATCGGCCGAACGACACCTCTCCACCGACGTGGTGGGTGTGGGGCGGCAACGCGCCTTCGACCACACGCAGCTACGTCGACTCCGACCTGCCGGGTTCGGTGAAGGCGCTTCGCGTCGCGTCGGTGGCCACTGCCGCGGCGGGACAGTACATCGAGACGCGTACCCCGGATAAGGCCCTCAAGGTCTCCCCAGGGCAGAAGTACGTAGCCAGTGCCTTCGTTAGAAATGGCGGAGGCCCGGCGTCGCCCACGCTGATCATCTGGTTCCTCGATGCCAACGGGGCAACGATTGGAAGTGCTGCGCAGGATTTGTTCACCCACAATGAGAACACTTGGAGGCGCATCGTCAGCACGCCGCGCGCCGCGCCGGCAAACGCGGCATTTGCCCGCGTCTACTACCGCACGGTCCTGCCCAACAGCGGCGCTGCGATCACCGTCCAGATGGACTGGGACAACGTGCAGTTCCAGCAGGGTGAAGTGGCAACGCAGTGGGCGGCGAGCACCAATGAGCTGCAGGGCACGATCAACGCGACTGCTTCGGCGCTGTCAGGGATGACTTCAACCGTCACTCAGCTTGGATCGACCGTCGATTCCCAATCGTCGTTGATCACTGCTCTGCGCAACGATGTAACCGACGTGGGTGGCCGTACCAACGCTAACGCGGAGGCGTTGCAGCAGCTTGGCAATCGGGTCACGAGTGCTGAAGGCAGGATTGAGACCGTCAGTTCCAGCGTGACGAAGTTGAGCAGTCAGCTGGACGGGATCGGCGGCGACAATCTGCTGTCAAACAGCAGCTATGAGGTTTCGCCGACTGACACCAGTGTGCCGACGGGTTGGCAGACCGAAGGGACCATGACGGCCGTCAGCTACTCCTACGTCCCGTCGTCTCTTCCAGGTGGAGGCCGTGCGTTCCGCATCAGCGCTACCAGTACCGCGGTGGATCAGTACGTAGGTCTGGCAACGCCGAACGCGAGCGACAAGCGCGTTCCGATCCAAGGAGGACAGGACTACGTCCTTTCTACCTACCTGCGCGGTACGCAGGGGAACATTGCGCGCACGTATGTGCAGTGGATGAAGGTGGACGGAAGCGTCGCTGCCACGAGCACGATGCCGGACCTGGTCCTCACCTCCCAGTGGCAGCGCGCAGTGCTCACGATGAAGGCGCCGGCCGATGCCGTGACCGCGCGAGTGTTCGTTGGGCGCATGTTCGCGCGTGGTGCTCCCGGAGGTTGTGCCCTGGAACTCGACAACGTGATGTTGCAGAGGGGGCTGGTTGCGGGCGAGTACCGACCGAGTGGGCAGGAGGCCATCAGCGCAACGACCGCCAACTCGGCGGCAATTTCCAATCTGACCACACGCCTGACCTCGACGGAGGGGAGGATCGACGCGACGGCGCAGCAGATCACTGACCTGCGCTCGGGCCTCGCTGCGACGTTCAACCGGGGGGAGAATCTCAACACCAATGCGCTGTTCGACGGGTCTCTCTACCCGTGGCGCGTGGCGAACGCCAGCGCTACGAACGGGCTCGTTGAGTGGGTATCCGGCGGCGGACAGACAGGTAGTGCGGCCAGCATCACCAACAAGGTCGGATCAGCCGCTTCCCCGACTATCTACGCCAACGACGGTGCCTGGATACCGCTCAAGGTGGGGCGAAGCGGCAGAAGGCTGCGTAGCGTGATCGTGGCTCGGGCTGCCGCAGGCACGCCGACAATCACCGCACGTTGCCGGATACGCGGTAGCAGTGGCGAGGGCAGCAGTGATCAGACCATCACCACGCTTTCGGCGGCGTGGCAGCGCTTTGAACTGGAGCACCCCGTAGGCGACGACCGATCCGAAGTCATGTGCCAGGTATGGGTCGGTAAGGGGGCGGGCACCGCAGACGCGACGGTGTTGTTTGATCGCATCGAGTTCTACGATGTGACGGACGAGATCACCATCTCGGCCAACGCCTCGGCTCTCACCGCCTTGAGTGCCACTGTCACCCAGCAGGGAGGCAAGTTGGATGCGACTGCGGAGAATCTGGCCAGTCTCAAGACCCAGGTCGGGGACGTTAGTGCAGCTGGGTTCAACCAGCTCAAGGCGCAAGTTGTCCAGGATGGCCAGAACATTGAGACGAACGCCACTGCGATTCAGGGAGTGCGGACTTCACTGGATGGCAAGGCCGACGCGTCTGTTGTTCAGACCATGCGGGCCTCGCAGGCCGGTAGTGGCAACCTCCTGACCAATTCCGCCTTCCGGAGTGGTTCGGCCGGCTGGGCCATCACCTGGAATCCCGGTGGATGGAGCGGCTCCGTGTCCCCTGCGGGCGCCGACTGGGATCCGGAAGGCGGCAAGTCGATTGGCGGTACGCGCGCGGGTGCTCCTGGCAATGACCAGTGGTGCGTGTATGGGAATCAGCAGCGCATACCGATTGTCGCTGGAAAGTTCTATATCTTCTCGGCATACATGGCTGCGCATCGTGCCGGTGCTCACATCGGTCTCGGCTTCTACAACGCCGCAGGCACTCAGGTGGCGGCAATCTACTCGCAGCCTGTTACGGCACAGGGCGGCAGGTCGCTGGCGAGCTGGGCTCGTGGCTTCGTCATCATGCAGGCCCCGGCAGGCGCGGTGTTCGCCATGGTGGAGTTGTGGGGCGGGACGCAAGGGCAGACGGCGAACGATGGCTTTTTCTGGCACACGAACGTGATGCTTGAGGAGGCTAGGGAAGGTCAAACGCAGCCGTCGCCTTACTCGCCTGGCGGCTTGGAGTCTTCCGCCGAGTGGCGGGTGGATGTGCAGGCGGGAGCCAAGATTGGCGGGATCAAGCTGGGCGTCAATGGGCAGGTGAGCGCCTTCGACGTGCTCGCTGAAGTGTTCCGCGTTTCCTCTCCGTCCGGTGGCCGGCGCACCGAGTACAGCGACGGGCACTGGCGCTGCTACGACGAATACGGGGTTATGCGGGCGCGCTTCGGTGTCTGGGGAAACTCGGGTTGATTGGAATGGGGCGGCCTTGCGGGGTCGCCCCTCATCGGTTTGGAGGTATAGACATGCCCGCTGGATTTGAGGCATTCGGCCCGCAAGGGCAGCTTGAGGTTTCTGTCAACTCAAGGATGACGCGGCTTCTCGGGAGGGTCACTTCCTCGCAGAATGGCTCTACGCAGGACGCAGCGCTGGCGCAGGGGCAGCCCTTCTTCTTTCCGATCCTGGATCAGAACGGGTTGATGTACCCCAAAGAGTTCGGGCAGGTGACCTTCAGCGGAACCACGGTGTCTTGGGGATTTGAATCCGATTTCTACTATGGGACCTACTGATGGCAGAGGGCGGATTTGAGATCATCAACACCAACAATCACGTCATCATCGATTCGAGGTTCTTCAACTACGCGCTGATCAGCAAGCACACGTTGGTGTTTCAGAATGCCGGTGGACCGGTCACTGGCGGTTACGGGAATCAGGCGTTCTTGACCGTGCAGGGTGATGCACCAATAGTCGCCGCGCGCTGCGCACATCCATTCACGGTCTGCCGGGCCCGTCCGGTCGTCGGCGGATTCGAGTTTGGGTTCATCAGCCGGCACGGCGCCGGCGCGGCACCGGGCGACACGATTGAGGTGTTCGTCTTCGACCGACCGCATGCGACTGGCCTGTATGGCATGCAGACCTTTGATGCGCAGGGGCGGATCGTCTACGACTCGACGCGAAAGTACATGCGCGTGGCTGACTTCCGTACTACGCCAGGTGTGTCCCCCAGCGCACAGGTGCGGATTGCGGGTAGTGGCCAGTACGCCTATGCCGTCACGCGCCCGGCTTACCGATGGCATGGGGTTCAGGTCACGCCTACCGCACCTTGGCAATGGGCGTGCTCTGCCGGGTTCGTGTACTCCCGCGGCGACGGATACGACATTGAGAGCTGGAACAGCGGGGAGGGGACCTATGCCGCTTTCGGCCACCCCGCGCCAGTGGCGGTCGGCAACGGAATGGACGTGATGGTGGTGGACGTGAGCGGCCTGTAGGCGCCACTTCGTCCGACTACCGGCTTAGGCCAGTTGGTGCCCAGGTGCTATTAGCCCTTCCGCCGGTCACCACGCAGCTCTCAAGTTTCTGAGGCTTCTGCCGAGAACAGGACGAATGGGCTTGGAGAGTTGATCAACATGCGTAATGATGTTGTGGGTGGGCTGACTTTGGTGCTGATGGGGCTGGCCCTGGCCTGCATATGGGCAATTTCCCGGGCAGCAGGAGTGAGCATGGAGAGTGTGGGACAGTGCGTCCTTCGCCTCGTGCTGGTCACGATCCTGCTCGGCGCGGCATCGTGGATTACCTGGGGTATGGGGCGTGGTTTGCCATGGCCGTTCGCGTTCCCAGGGGTGTGGTGGGCTCTATGGCCTGCTGTCCAAGAGAAGGCGTCCCTTACCCCTGAGAGTTTCGTTGTTCGAGGTATGGCTGAGCAGTTCCTGTACTGGGGATCCCCATACTTTCTTTGGACCACCCTCGCGGTTGGATTGGTGCTTGCAGCTACGGCTTGGTGGTTGTGGATATGGGATAGGAACTGACCCGAGGTCTCTGCGTCCTCTTCTTGGTCGTTAGGGATCTCGTTGCGCTTTATGGCCGCCGTCCTCCGCAAGGGGCAGGCGGTGATCCAGGATCTAGGGCCGATATAGATCGTCGGGCGCCAGCCCTGCTAACGCCAAAATTCGATCCTTCCTCATCTGCTCGCCCCAGAGGAGCCACGCCTGGTCGGTGGTGAGCGTCCCCGTCACCTTGCAGGCTGGACAGGTGAGCTTTACACCATCCTCCACGTCCACAAGCCCCATGCCGCGGGACATACGCGATTCGTCCCCGCATGCGCCGCACTTAGCCTGAAGAGTCTCGACTCGCTCGATAGTCCCATTTAGGCGCAATAAAGGGCGGATCCGAAGGATCAGGAAAGCGGTCGGGGTTGTCATGTGTCGTGCCTGTGAGGGGCTAGACACGGGGGCAAAGGATTTCGCGCCTGAGAGGAGCCAGATGCGTTGACCATACAGCATGAATCGTTAAGAACTTCGTGCTGGACATATTCTCTTCGACGGATGCTTGGCCGGCAAGCAGCTCAACCCGGAGCGGATGAACTGCGCCACGCCAGTAGCCATCCCGAACGATTCAGACAGGTCGCCCTCTCGTTCGCAGGATCTGCGACGGCCGGTCGTATCCTTCCGGCCATGCTTCCCTCGCATGGCTACCAAGGCTTCCGCACACCACCGCCACCCTCTGGCTGGGTCCAGATGGGCGACGCTTGGGTGCTGTGGTGGAGTGGACGACAGATTGCCCAGGTCAGGTCGGCCAAGGACCGTGGCGTGCGTGTGCGCCTCGACGCCCGGAAGATGTGGCAGGCCAAGGATGAGCGCGCCGCCAGCATCGCCCAGGGCAAGCGCTACGCCGAACGCTGGTGCGCGGCTAGGCTATACCCGGAGATGCGTCTTCGCGCGGCTGTGGCCCGGCTGTTGGATACCACGCCATCCGACTCGATCGACCCGCTGCCCGGCCTACCGCCGACACCCGAGCAGAAGCAACAGGCCCGGCGGCTGGTAGAGGCCGGGGCCGGAGAGATCGCGCGGATCAGGGAAGCGCTTGAGCTGTGCCGCCCGCCGGCGGAGACCAAGCCCAGGGCGAGGGGTCCCATCAGGGCGTGGATCAGAGCGGGCAAGGCGACACTCAGTTGATGGGGGTAGATGAATGCACGGGCCTTCCATGTCATGGCTGCTTAACTTGTAAGCTTGGTCCAACCACTCCTCGGCGTACTCGATCCAATGGACTTGATACGACTTCTCCGATCCCTTGAGGAGTTTCTGTACGAGCTAGTTGGCTGGCTCGTGTTCTATCCCCGAACGCTTTGGCGTGTGCTGGTTCGGCCTGGCGAGGTCGCTAAGTACACTCGCCGGGAGTTCGCGAAGGATCAGGAGCAGCGCTTTGCGGACGCGATCAGCCCCGTCCTGATGTTGATTCTGTCTGTGGCGATAGCCCACGCCATTGAGATGGCGATGCGGATGGCTCCGCTGGCAGTCTCCGGCCCTGTCGGCAAGCTGCTCTTTGGCAGCGAGGAGGGCCTGCTGCTGACCAGGTCCGCCATCTTCTGCATCTATGCGCTGGGTGCGGCGCTGAGCACCCTATGGAGGCAGCGCCTCTCAGTGAATAGAGAGACGCTGAGGGAGCCTTTCTCCATTCAGGCCTTCATCGCCTGTCCCTTCGTCATCATGCTCGCCATTTCCCAGGCGGCGACATCGGCAGGGGCGGAGGGGTGGGAGCTTCTTGGGCCGTCGATTGGGGTCGCGGCAGTGGCGTGGTACTTGTGGGCTCGGACAAAGACATTCGTCGCGCTTAACGGAGGAGGGCATCTGCCAGCGTTTGGCTTCGTACTTGCCTCGTTTATGCTGACTTCAGCGCTGATCGTGGCATTGGTGTTGGCCATTGTCTCTTAGGGATAGCTACTCAGCAGCCACGCCGGCCGCCGGCGGTGAGCAAGACCAAGGCGAGGTCCCGACTAAGGCCAGAGTGAGAGCTGGGCAGATTGGCTGAGGCGGGCAAGAAGGAGCTGGAGCGGGTCAAGGAAGCGCTGGAGCCGCGCCTGGTGCCGCCAGTGAAGAGGGGTTGGACTAAGGATTCGACAGGTGCTCGGATGGGGCTCCGGTGGCAGTACAGCCGTTCATAGAAATCGAATGGCGCGCTGGGGCTTGAAACCCTTGCCGAGACCGATTGCCCGGTGCGATGCTACGGTCACCAACTGACAGCGATATAGCCGGCAGTTGGCGGTGATACAGGAGTATGGGATTTGAAGGATCATCAGGGGGATTTAAGTGCTTACTTTTAGAACGCAGTTTCCACTTCGCTCCGACGTGGAAATGGCTGATTTTATGAAATGCTGTAGGGAGTGGATCACTGGTAGTCCGTACACCCTGCTTAGTGGATTGAAAGACGCTGGTCCAGTGGGTATCCACGAGGTCGACGGTGAAAGGGCGGAATTTCTTGCCTCTGACGGTTCCGATTATCAGCTTGGGGGGGTGAGATACGAAAAGGCTGATAATGAGGGCATCCATTGGACGACTGAAGTGGTCGGCTGTAAATCTACTTCTGGCGAGTTCCTTGTTTCAGTTCAGCTTAGTGTCGACGCGGAAGTTCCTGTCGAAAAGCTGGATAAGGGCCGTCGGCCATATATTCTTAAGCTTTTAATGCAGAGGTTCTCGGGCGGGGAGGATGGCGGCCTTGTCGTCGACGATCTGCCTCTCTTCTTGTCTGAGGAGCAGCAGGACCTGGCGGCGGACATCATTTGCGCGCGCGCTGGAAGTGCGATGCCGGTTGTGTATGTCAGTAGACATGGGGATGGCAGCCTTTCCGTCGATCCCAAGCGTCTGGCGGAGTGGATATCGGCGATGGCACATGTGGTGGTCGAGCCCTCGCGTTCTTTTTCAACCGCACTCTCCAGAGAGGTTTTCGGTGAGAACCCATATGGTGGGGCGGTCGCTATCTATTGGCCTGATGGAATTGGACGCTGGCTCTATCTTCCCGATCGGTGGAAGGAGCCTGGCGAACTCCAGTCTGCGATTGCTCGCAAAGTGAGGAGTTCGCTGCTTTACCACCGCATTCGTCAGGAGTGCACTTGGATTCACCTTCAGCAGTGTGTAGCAAACGATAAGTTTGAAGAGGTGCGCAAGTCTGGCGCTGGCAGCCTTGACGAGTACATGGCACATTTCGATAGTGAAATTGCCGAGCAGCGCAAGAAAATGGCGGAGCAGGGCGAGGAAATACGGCGCTTGCAGGCTCGGCTGAGTTTGGGGAAGTTCTCGGGCTGGACTACGGAATCAGCAGCAGGCGATGTTGCGTCTACGATAGAGCTCGCTTCGTCTGAGCGCGATCTCTATCAGGGGGAGCAGCTCTCGGCAGTATTAGACGCGCTCCAGCACGCTGCCGATTCGGCGGAAGCCAACTCCCGCAGGCGCCATATATTGGCTGCGATAATTGAATCAAATCGCAATGAAGGTGAGCGGGATATTATTACTGCGAAACTCAAGGATATTTTGAGCCAGTATGAATCAATGAGTCCGGTTGTGCGCAGGGAGCTTGAGTCGCTTGGTTTTGAGGTTGATCAGGAGGGTAAACACTGTAAGATTATATTTAGAGGTGAAGAGCGTTTCCCGTTCATTCTCTCGAAGACGAGCAGTGATCATCGCACCGGCAAAAATGCATTTGCCCAGATTAAAAAGAAATTGTTCTAAATCTTAGCTGTTTAGGGAAGATCTTTCCGCTTGCGCGAGTTTGGCCTCGCCCTTCATCGGGCGAGGCTAACGGCATAGGCTGCCCACTTTTCCATCAGAATTCGCCGTTTCTCGAGCATAGTTCCGCGCTTGTAAGCGGCTTTTGCTTTGTCTCGGATCCTGTGTGCGAGGGCGGCTTCTGAAAGATCATCTGGGAAGTCTGTTGTTTCGCTGGCCCAGTCCTTGAAGGTCGATCTGAACCCATGAACCGTGATGTGGCCATAGCCCATGCGTTTCAGTAGGGCGAGCATGGCGTTCTCGCTGAGGTGATCATTGCTGAGGTCATTGGGGAACAGCAGATCCCGGTTCATGCGCGTCCGCGCGATCGCCAGCGCAGGCTTAGAAAGCGGAACCGTATGCTCCACCTTGGCCTTCATTCGGCCGCCCGGCACGGTCCACGTGCTGGCGGCCAGATCGACCTCCCCTGGCACGGCTCCCAGCGTCATCCCCGTCCGGGCCGCAGTGAGGATAGTGAACTCGAGGGCACGGGCAGCTTCGCCGTGCCTGGACCCCAGGGCGGCCATGAAAGAAGGGAGTTCGGCATAGGGGAGGGCGGCGAAGTTCTCCACCTTGGTCACCGCGGTGGGCTTCGGCAAGATCACCGCCAAGTGCCCGCGCCATCGCGCCGGATTCTCCCCGCTGCGCTTCTTCTGCACGGTCACGGCATCAAGCACAGCCTCCATTCGTTGCCGAACCCGGCTGGCAGTCTCCGTTTTGGTGGTCCAGATTGGCCGCAGCACGGCCAGGACATGCTCGGTCTCGATGCGATTCACCCGCAAGTCTCCAAGTACAGGCTTGGCATACGTCTCTAGCGTGCTGGTCCACTGACCGGCGTGCTTCGGATTGGTCCAGCCTGCTTCGCGCTCTGCGATGTATGCGGTCGCGGCCTCCCAGAACGTTGGGATGCTGGCCGTGGCCAGGGCCGCAGCGCGCCTGCCTGCGAGCGGGTCCTGACCGGACCGCACCATCTTCCTCGCGGCCCCTGCCGCCTCCCGCGCCTCGGCCAAGCCGATCACGTGCAGCGGGCCTAAGCCCATTTCCGGGCGCCTCCCCTCAAATCGATACCTGAACACCCAGCTCTTGGCACCAGACGCGGTCACCTGGAGGTATAGGCCGCCACCGTCCGGGTGGTAGCCTGGCTCGACGATCGTCGCCACCCGTCTCGCCGTCAGGCGATTGATCTTCAATCCCATTTCCTACCCATCCATGTACCCGCCCAGCGAGCGCGGCTTTCCGCGAAGGCGTACGAACCAGACCGGATGGTGAAACGTAGCTGGCGCAAAGGCTGAGACTGGTTTCACGAAGGCGCACGGAAGCTAGGGAACGCCCTAAATTCAGACACTCTCTCCGCCAGTCTTTGCAAAAGGCCCCTGCATGCAGGGGCGTTTTCGTTTCTTCAGTCCAAGCCCTCGACCTGCACGCGAGCCGTAGCACGGCGGCTTTGCACGAGCAGGCCGACACCGGCCACCAGGCATGCCGCCAGGGTTGCGACGGAGAGAGGAAGCAGGAACTCGTCACGGCCGGCCGCAGCGAAACCCACATGGATCATGGCGGTGCCGGCGCCCACTGCTCCGCACAGACGGGCATAGGCCCGCGCCGAGGGCTTGGCCAGCACCACCTGGCGGTAGCCATGCAGCAGCGCGCCGACGGCGATAAGGTTGAAAACCAGAAATCCCTGGACGCCGCCGGGAACACCGAACAGGGCCCACTCCTGCCAGAACGCGGCATCGATCTGGTGCAGGATCAACGCCAGCAGTGTTGCCAGATACCACCGTTCCATGGGGTCGTCCGTTTGAAAGTCGGCAAAGTCTAGCAGCCGGAATGGAGGGTCGATCTCCGGCGTGGGCGAAGCTCAGAATGATCGTGAGGCCAGTACACGCATCGCCACGAAGAGACAGAAAGAGGCACTCATGCGCGGCGGCCACCCTTGGGCTTGTTATGGCACAACGGATAGCTGGAGCACGATCTGAAAGCCCCATGCGGCCCATTCCGCTCCACGAACACCCCCACCTTGCATACCGGGCAGCGTTCCTCATTGATCGCCACACCCGAAAGGCTCGTCACTTCCACCACGCCGTCCTGCACCAGCTCATCCAGGAACGGCGAGTGCTTGCCCTGCAGGGTGAACATCGCCACCGAGCGCCGCGCACGCGTCAGCGCCACATAGAACAACCGTCGCTCCTCGCCCAGCGGGAAGGCATCGCCTTCGGGCATCGCCAGCGAAAGTACCGGATCATCGGAGCGCAGGCTCGGGAAGCCACGATTCACCATCCCCGGCAGAATCACGTAGTCGGCCTCGCGCCCCTTCGAACGATGCGCGGTCAGGAACTCGACCTCCATCGTGCTGCCAAACACGGTCTTCCAGTCCGCAGGCAAGGCACTGCGCTCATTCCGGTAGCGGCCCAGAATGAACACCGTCACGCGACCGGTGCGGCCGCGAGGCAATGCGCCGGACAGCAGTTGCTGGTGCAGCGTGGCCAGGTACTGGCGAACCCCGTCCTGCACTTCCTCACGGCGGGCCAGCTGGAACGCCTGCAGCACCGGGCCCACCGCCGGTGTCGCGGAGCGAACTGCCTTGGCCATCTGCGCTGGATTGCGGCGGATGAAGCGGCTGGAGACATCGCACAGCGCTTGCGGGCAGCGGAAGGTCTGTTCCAGCTTGAGTACCTGGCCTTGCCCCATCCACTCCTGAAACCCGGTCATCACTGAGACATCGGCACCGGCGAAGCGGTTGATCGACTGCCAGTCGTCGCCCACGGCAAACAGATGGCGGCCGGGTTGGCTGACCAACGCGCGGCAGAGGCGGGCACGGGCACGTGAGGCATCCTGGAATTCGTCGGCCATTACCAGCTCATAGGGTGACTCGTAGCGGCCCTGTTCCAGCAGCTCTGCGGCCATGTTGAGCATGTCTTCGAAGTCGATGCCGCGCTCGTCGGCCAGCGCGTTGTCCCAGGCCTGGAAGACCGGCCCGGCGATCTCCAGGAAACGCCGGTGCCGTTCCTTGAACTGGTCTTCGGGCATCTGCCGCAGGCGCCCGGCCATGTCCTCCAGCGTCAGGCAGTTGCTCTTGGCATGGGCGATGAACGTGCGCATCAGCCCGATCAGGTCAGCGTCCGGCATCGGCTTTGCGCCCTGTTCGGGAAGCGCGCGGTCCGGGTTCGGGTCCAGTTCGACATCAGACTCGCCAAGCGCCCGCGCCAGGTGCTGCAGCGCATGGCCGCTACGAAGGCCAAACGAGGTTGTTTCGACCAGTGAGGTGCCGCGCGCAGCATGTTGCTGGCGCTTCCAGTGCATGCCTTCACTGTAGTTGGCAAAGTGCTTCGGCGGCTGACCGTCGGCATCCAGCGCAAAGTGCTCGTGATACAGCGCGGCGTCGGGGTAATAGAAGTCCGGGCGATACTGGCGGTGGGTGTCGGTCGCGGTATCGAACTCGTAGCGCCGCTCGTAGTCGTAGGCCACGCCGTTGTAGAACAGCCAGTCGGCAATGACGCATTCTTCCAGACTCTTCACCCGCTCACCCTGCAGGGTGCGGATGTAGGGCATGCCATCGCGGTCGTAGCCGTCGGCCAGCATCTCGGCGCCGAACGGGGGAAGGTCGCGGCCGAACACCAGCCGGAACATGTCCCACTGGGTGCGGAAGTGGCTCGAACGGTCCTTCAGGTCGTCCACGAGTTCGGCGAGCTTGTTGAAGCCCAAGGTGGCGTCGATGGCCCATTCTGGAATGTCGGGCTTGCGACCGGTGGCCCTGGCGATGATGGCCAGGCCCAGCGCGTGGAAGGTCCGCGCTTCCACCACGGCGTCGGTCATGCCAAGCCGCTGGAACGCGCGCTGCGCACGCGCTTCCAGTTCCTCGGCTGCGTCCTTGTTGAAGGCGAGCATCAGCACGCGCTCGGGCTCGACGAAGCCGCGATCAATCGCGTAGGCGGCCTTGGCAACCAGGGTGGAGGTCTTGCCGGAGCCGGCCGAGGCCACCACCTGTACCCGGTTGTCGAAGCAGATGGCCGCGCGCGCCTGCTCTTCGGTCAGTGGCCTGCTCTCGACGTGGTCCAGCAGGTCCTTGGCCAGCACCAGCTCGCGCTGGGTCATGGCCTCGTTGGCCTCGGCCCAGGCAGCGGGCCAATCCCGATGCCAGTCATTGAGCGCTTCCAGCGCGGCCAGATGGCGGCTGGAGCGCAGGTCGTCGTGCACGTTCGCATCGAGAAACAGTCTCTCCAGCTCATCTGGGGAGAGTGGCAGAGCAGGCCGTTCAGCCAGCAGCGCCTGCTGCTGCTCGTGGGTGATCCAGCGGCGGCTGGCGTGACCCCGATCGGTCAGCGCGTCCGCCGCGCTCAGCCATGACTGGATCTGCTCCAGGATCTCCTCAAAGAGCGCCTTGCGCCCGCGCGTGGTGCGCGCAAAGAGCACGTTCTGGACAGCAGCCGAGAGGTGGGAAGCCTGGCGGTTCGGCAGGCCATCCACGGACAGCGTTTGGCCGTCCTCGGTCTGCAGCGCCACCTTGGCCCACAACACGCCCGGAAGCACCCGCACGCGCTGGTTGTGATCCACGCGCTGCGAGTACTGCCGGCCTCCAATCAGAAGCTCGACATGCTCGCCATCCAGCCGCAGTCGCCAGTCCGGCGAGCGGGTCACACGCTGGCCCCAGCCGGAGGGGCGCCATTCCATAGACATCCAGATACTGCCTTGCGTACGTCACTGGGCGTAAAGCGCCCTTACAGCCCCATAATAAGGGGGCTTGGTGCCGTGCGCAGGGCGTCTGGCCGGGCAGGCCAGCTGCCAGCGGTGGCGTAACAGGCGTCAGGCGTTCACGTCGACCACGATCCGCCCACGCACCTTGCCCGGAATGATCTGCTCATAGACGTCCAGCACTTCGGCAAGCCCGATCTGCTGCACCGTGCTTTCCAGTTTCTGCGGGTCCAGATCGGTGGCGAGGCGATCCCAGGCGCGCTGGCGAACGTGCTGCGGCGCGTTCACCGAATCCACGCCGGCCAAGGTCACGTTGCGCAGGATGAAGGGCAGCACCGAGCCATGCAGTGCATCGCTCTGGGCGAGGCCGCAGGCCGCCACGGCGCCGCGGTACTTCGTCTCGGCGATGGCATTGACCAGCGTCGGGCCGCCGGCCACATCCACCACGCCCGCCCAGCGCTCGGCACTGACCGGTCGGTCGCGCGGTTCTGAAAGCTGTGCACGGTCGATGATTTCGGCTGCACCCAGGCTGCGCAGATACTCGGCGTGTTGCGGGCGCCCGGTGGCGGCCACCACCCGGTAGCCCAGCCGGGAAAGGATGGCCACGGCAATCGAGCCCACGCCGCCATTGGCACCGGTCACCAGCACATCGCCCTTTTCCGGGGTCACACCCGCGTCCTCCAGCGCCAGCACGCATAGCATGGCGGTGTAGCCGGCAGTGCCGATGGCCATGGCATCGCGGGTGGTGAGGTTGCCGGGAATCCTGTTCAGCCATTCGCCGCGCACGCGGGCGCGCTGGGCCAGGCCACCGTGGTGGCCCATGCTGAGATCCCACCCGTTCAACACGACCCGGTCACCGGGCTGGAAACCGGCGTTGCCGGATTCCAGTACTACGCCCGCCAGGTCGATGCCCGGAATCAACGGGAACGTCCGCATCACTGGACGCGTGCCGGTGAGGGCGAGCGCATCCTTGTAGTTGAGCGTGGAGTACTCGACCTGCACCAGCACGTCGCCGTCCATCAGGTCCGCGTCATCGAAATCGACCAGTTGCGTGGAAACGCCGTCGTCGGTTTTACGGGTCAGTAGTGCCTTGAAACTCATGGAAAGGCCTCACGTTCAGTGGATGGGCCCATGCTAGGCTCGCACCGTTATCGCAACAAGAACGATGTTTTTTCATAGGTACTATGGTTTTCCGGAGTATGCATGCGTAGCAGGCGTTGGGATGGCAAGAGCGGTTGTGCCGTGGAAGTCACGCTGTCGGTGATGGGTGGCGTGTGGAAGCCGATCATTCTTTTTCACCTGATGACGGGCAAGCGGCGTTTCATGGAACTGACGCGTCGGGTGCCCAACGCCACGCAGTCGATGCTGACCAGTCAGCTGCGTGAGCTGGAGGCTGACGGGGTGGTGATCCGCCATGTCTATCCCGAGGTGCCGCCCAAGGTGGAATACGAGCTTTCCGAATTCGGGCGCACGCTGGTGCCGGTGCTGCTGGCGATGCGGGAGTGGGGTGAAACCTATCGCGGCTACCAGAGCGCGCGTGGGGAACGCTGAAGGCTGAGCGCCGGTGAGGCCGGAAGTGCGGTGAAGTTTCTGCCGCAGCGATTCATGCGATCGTGCTCTGTCCCGCGCAAACCATTGGCCCTTCGCTCATGACGGGGGCAGCGGAGATGGAGGCACCTCCCCACAGCTCACCACGACAGGCTTCAACTCGCGGCCATCGGCGGGTTGACGCAGGTGGAAGCAGGCGCTGAATACACGCTTCTGTCCCACCGCTCCATTCTCTGGGTTGTCTGGCGTATATCCGGAAAGGACCACCTGGTAGTCAACCGGATATCCTATTCTTCCCGTACAAGTGCGTCGCTGGTGGTCCAGACGAGCGTGCGGTCGAGCAATCGGATATCGCCATTCTTATTTCATTCTTGCCAATGACTTCCGCTACATGGAAGCAGTCGTGATACCAGCGTGATTGCGCTTCGCCACTATTGCCTGGTGTGCCAGGCGTTCTACCCCAGATTTCCACTTGATAGTGCGCGCCCATGCGCAAGGGGCCGGCGGGCGTTCCCCCCGAACCGTAGCCGATACACTGATCGGGACCCAGCGCGGGCTCGGTAGTTCCGGCGCGCAGGAAGATGCGCTCCCAGATTGGCGTGCTCCCCGAACCCACCTCCATCACGGTAATGCCCGCGATCAGAGGCGGGTCGGAACGTGCCTCGCGCGTGTCGGCTACGCCGAAGCATGGCATGCCATCGAGGTCCCGAATCGTTGCTTGCTGGTAGCGGCCAGGGGGCGCTGAACCGATGGCCATCATCGGCAACAGCAGAGCTGACAGCATCCATGCTTGTAGTCGTTTCATGGAGTTCTCTCTGTGGGGCCTTCGCTATCTGTCTTCCATCCGAACAGGCGGTGGCCCGGCAGACCGCGCGGTCGAACAATCCGATAGAACGGCTCTCATCGCGCTCCTATCAGCGGCTTCCACCATATAGAAGCAAACGATGAAAACCCGCGCCTGTTCCTGACCTGGCTCGCCGGGCGTTCCTCCCGAAATAACAACCTGGTAGCGCTTGCCGCTTCGAAGCGGCGGGGCCGGTGCAGGCTCTCCATCTTGGCCGTAAGTGAGGCCCTGATTCGGATGTAAAGCCGGTTCGGTGGATCCAGGGCGCTGGAAGACGCGTTCCCATACTGGCTCGCTGCCGGCCAATCTCGGTCACCGAAATCGCGGTGATCAGTGGCGGGTTGGCGCGCGCTTCTTTGGTGTCGGGTACTCCGAAGCACGGCACACCATCGCGATTATGTATCGCCGCCTGCTGATTGCGCCCGGGTGGTGACGAACAGCTGGCCAGCATCGTAAGGAGCAGTCCCAGAAGAGCCAGCGGCAGTTGCGTTCGCGTCATCGGACGTTGCTCTTCAGAAGGTGCATTACTTGTCCCCTGTGCGTTAGCGTTGAGGCACGGAAGAGAGCGTGGTCGCACAATCCTCCTGCACGGGTCTGATCAGGTGTTTGCTGGCGTCCTCCACTACATGAAAGCAGGTGCCGAAAACGCGCTTCTGTGCTCTACCTTCATTCGCCGGCATGTCGGGTGTGCCTCCCGAAATGACCACTTGGTATCGCACGCCTGACTGCAGGGACAATGCGGCCGTTCCGCCTTCACCATAGAGGATGCACTGCTCCGGTGAGAGTGCGGGCTCGGTAGAGTCGGGGCCAATGAAGATGCGCTCCCATACGGGCGAGTTGCCTTTCCCAAGCTCTGTGACGGAAACGCTGGTGACAAGCGGCGGTCGGGAGCGCGTTTCGTGAGTGTCTGGGACACCAAAACACGGTACACCATCGCGCTCTTGGACTATTGCTTCCTGATAGCGTCCACTGGGAGACGAGCAGCTGGCCATCATCGGGAGCAGTAGTGCCAATTGAGCTACAGGCAGTTGCAACTTCATCATTGAGTTGTCCTCGGTAGATTGTCCTCATTGCTGCGGTCGGCAAGGAAACCTGAAAGGGCGCGCTCCAACTGCGCGCTGATTCCAGCTGTCGTATGATAGCGGCGGTTGTTCATCTTCTCCTGCGAACTGCGGAAGATGACAAGGAAATAGTCCGCCAGCATGTCGCCCTGAGCTTCCATGTTGTAGTTGTGGAGGCGTTTTGATTCGTCGAGGATATAGTCGTAGCTCATGCCAGGTCTCGGTCCTCTAACCAGCTTGACGTTGTAGCCGAGCTGATACTGCCAGACATGCGTCATCTCGTGGATGAAGAGCTGCTGGTATCCTATGTCGACAGCTGAGTAGTCGTCGAAGTAAATATTCTCTGGAAAGTACATCTCCCCATTAGGGGTAACCGCTGTTTTCTCGTGCTGGAATCCAAACAACAGCCAGTAGCCATGGTTGTGAACCTTCACTCGGCTGTAGTCGACCGAGTCGCCAAACACCAGTCGCGCCATCTCGATCTCGCCGAGCGTAAGGCTCCGCTCATGGCCGGGGGCGCTCACCTCCACGACCGAAACTCCCATGTCCTGTGACGTGGTGATCACACCCTCGAGATCGAATATCTCCGGTGCATCAGCGGTGCCGGGCGCCATGCGCACACAGCACCCTGCCAGCACCGTAGGCGGACGTAGTTCCGCGCGCACCACGGCTTGGCTCCGCGCGGTCGAGATCCGCGCCGTACCGCCCTGTGCATCGGTGGTGCCGGAGAATGCCCTGCCATCGTCCAGATACAACGTATAGGGCAGTTCGGCCAGCGGGTTCCCTCGGCTGCCGACAAATCGGATTGCCTGGTCGAAAGTGCGGGGAGATGGCGAGGCTGCGGGTTGCAGGGCGGAGGTGAGTTCGGTTGTTGGGCGGGCATTACCTGCGAGCGTCCGGCCGTCGCCACCGTTGGTGATGACGTACACCCGGGTCTGTTGGGTAGACAGGACACGGCAGCCACAGGCCAGCGCGCTGCCATGCAGTGCAACAGGCTGGCCGTCGATGGTGGTCGTGATGTCGCCTTCGACGATGGCGAACTCGCCCTGATGCAGCGTCGGGCAGGTCGCTTTGTCACCGACGCGGGCAACGCTCATGCCGTCAATGTCGGTTCTGCTTGAGCCGGTGATCACGCGGCCGCCGCTGGAGGTCGGGTCACCCACCACAATCCAGTTCCTTGCCATGATTCGCTTCCGTTCCAGAACGAAATGCAGGATGCGATCCAGTTCGGAGGCGCGTGCGGCCGTGCAAAGGTCATGCATGCGGGAAAAACCAGCTGTGGCAAGGTGTTTCAGCTTTCGGCGCGTGAAGAGCGCGACGCTTCTGCGTCAGGAAATTTGACGCGAGCGGCTCGATTGCGACGTGCGGCTCTGTCAGTTGCGACAGTTCCTGAGCAATGCGCGTATGCCTGCAACGGAACGCGCAGCGGCCCATCTGGAAATGGCGAGCAACCGTGAAGTGTCGCGTTTGCCTTGCTTGCGAGAACGGGGGCGGATAGAGGAGGCGATCGAGCCGAGCGCCATCCGATGTCCATTCGCCATCTTTTGACGCACCCGGCGCGATAACGGTCCGGTGCGGAATTTCCCTACTTTTCAGCAGCGAAGCAACGCGCCAACGATGGCGCTGCCAAGGCACCCGCCCTGGCCGGGATTGGCGTCCCGAACTTACATGTCGCGCGGCGTCGCGGTTGTAGCGGAAGCTGCAATCGTGACAATGCACCTTCTGCCAGCCCATGGTGGACGGTGCGTGGGGATCATTGATCCGCCGGCTTCTTGCGGCATGTATCCGGCACGCCAACCCGCACCGTCCGCCACCTTGCGCCTGCAGGTGGCCATACCCGTGAGGTTGCCGTCATGTCCGACCTGCTCCCCGACTATCCCCGCCTGCATGCTCTGCTCGGCGATGCCGTGCGCGATCTTCCCAATGCGTTGGCCGAGAAGATGGAAGATGCCCTCAGCGATGCGGCCGAGTCCATTCCGCGCTCCGCGTTCTTCGCCTTCCTGGACCGCTACGGCAAGCAACGTCGCGCCGACGGCGAGGCGTGGACGGAAACCCGGCTGACGCCTGCGCGTGCGTTCGACTTTGCTTTGGCCACGCGCAGTGCGTCAGGCATTGCCGCACTCAGCGCCGTGCTGCATGCCGCACACGTCGCGCGTGAGAACGATGACCCGCGTAGCTGTCCGTCCGCATCACTGGTTGATGGCCTGTTCGACGCCTGCGAAGCGCTTTCGCTGCAGGTTGAGCGTTGTCTGGTGCCGTGAACCGCTGCCGTCTGCGCCGGGGCTCGGGCTCCGGCGCATCGGTGTCACGCTGAGGGCCTCACCTCACCCTGGGCGGCGGAATCTCAGACACCACTTCCGGTACCACCTCCGGCACCAACGTGAACTGGTAGCGGTTGTCGTACAGCTTCACTTCCAGCTGCTTCCGGCCACGCCGTTCCAGCGTGTAAAGCTTGCCCGCCCACGGGCTGCCGAGCAGTGCCATCGGGCTGATGTCGCCCAGCCGCGACGCATCCAGATGCACCACCACGCGGTCGTCCAGGTAGGAAACCTTCACCGAACTGAAGAACGTGGCGTATTGACCGCTGCGCATCGCGGCGTAGCCGGTCAGTTCCGGGTGCGCCACCAGAAACACGAAGTGGCTGCTGAAATCGACGTTGCCCAGATCGGGATCGCTGTCGCGCTGCGAGGACGGCCACTGCGGGCCCATGGTATCGAGCGCATCGGCATGGGTGATGGGGAAAAAGCGGATATCGAGATAGCCCGGCCCGTCCGAATCCACCCGGGCCTGGCCGTCGTTCACCGCTGCCGAGGACAGCAGGTTGTTGTGCACCAGCCCCGGCGGGGTACTCATGCGGAATTCGCTGCTGGCCTGAACGTCCTGCGGAGGATTGAAGAATGCACTGACCTGTTCGTTCTGGCACGCGGCAAGCAGGGGCAGCAGCGCAAAGGGCAATGCACGCTGGTGCAGGGTACGGATCCGTGTCATTGCATCAGGCCTCATCCATGGGGAGGCCATTAGATCACGCCGGGTGCAGCCGGGTCTGGGCCCGGCCCGACAAGGGCCGCCGCTCAGAAGGTGTAAGCGGCCTGCACATACACCCGTCGCGGTTCGCCCGGGAAGTGCCCGTTGCGTGCGATGAAGCCACTGGCGGCATACACCTTGTCGAACAGGTTCTTGACGTTGGCCTGGAACTGCCACTGCTTCCAGGTGGTCTTCCAGCTCATGTCGAACACGGTATAGGCCTTCACCGTCTGCCCGTCGAGGCTGACGCGCTCGCCGACATGGTCGGCGCCGAAGCCGATGGCGGAGTTGATCGCCGGCAGGTCGTAGCGCGTCCACAACCCCACCTTGTTGCGCGGCGCATTGGCGAAGCGGTCGCCGGAGGCGTTGGTGATGCCGCCCGGGCCGGCGTCCTTCACCCGCGCATCGTTGTAGGCGTAGGTCAGGTTCAGCACCCAGCGCTCGGTGACGTCGGCCAGCAGGTCCAGCTCCATGCCGGTGCTGCGCACCAGGCCCAGCGCGGCCAGCTGGTTCACGCCGCCGATCACCTCGCCGGTGGCCTGCACGATGTTGCTGCGGTCGATGCGGTAGGCCGCCATGTTCACGCTCACGCGCTCGGCCAGCAGCGATTTCAGGCCGATTTCCCACTGCTTGCTGCGCTCGGCGTCGAACGGACCGCCGGCGGCCGGGTTCTGGTTCGCCGCGCTCTGCGGAACGAAGCCACTGGCCACGTTGGCATACAGGTTCAGCCCCTGGCGAACGGTGAACGTGCTGCCGAGCCGCCAGCTCAGATCGTTGCCATCGACACTGCTGGCGCCGAGACGATCCTCATCCTTGAAGCCATCCCAGCGCAGCCCGGCCAGCACGTGCCAGCGCTGGCCCAGTGCGAGTTCGTCCTGCAGGTAGGCGCCGTAGCGTGTGCTGCGGGTTGAAGTGCTGCGCCAGGGCAGGGCGGCCAGGTTGTAGTCGTGCCAGGTGTTGGCGCCGTACACCGGGTGGAACAGGTCGATGCCACGCACCGGGCCGGCGCCACGCGCGAGGTCAGCGCTGTTGGCCGTCTGTGCAGTGAAGTCGGCGTCGAGCTGGTACACATCGGCGCCGAACAGCACCTTGTGGCCGATTCGGCCGGTGTCAAGGCGCCACACGGCATTACCGCTCGCGGTGAACGCCTCGTTGTCGCGGACCTGGTTGCGCAGCTGGCGGGTCATCCACTCGGCCACGCCATCGCGGTCGCGGTCGATCAGACCCATCGGCTCGTGGTACATCTGGTGCTCGTTGTTGCTGAACCAGCGTGCGGCGAGGTCCACATCCAGGTTGTCACGCGGCGCGAAACGGTACTGCGCCAACGCCACCTTCGCGCGCATGTCGAGGAAGTCGCTGGCCTCGTTGTGGTTCCAGCGGCGGTCGGTCAGGAAGGTGCCGGCATCGTTCACCGGCACGCCGCGCAGGCGGTTGCCGCCCAGGTTCTGGGTGATGTCGGTGAACTGCAGCACCAGCTCGCCGGTCTGGCCGACATCGAAGGCCAGCGAGGCATCACCGATCACGCTTTGGCTGTCGGCGTTCCAGCGCACGCCCTGCTCGGTATCGGCATACAGCCCGGCGCGGTAGCGTACGCTGCCACCGGCGTTCAACGGGCCGGTGCCTTCGATGGAGCCGGCGCGGAAATCCTTGTTGCCCATCTGCACTTCGATGCGGCGCTCGACGCTGGCCTTCGGCTTGCGCGTGACGTAGTTGATGACGCCGCCGGCATCACCGCCACCATAGAGCGCCCCGGCAGGTCCCTTCAGGACCTCCACCCGTTCGATGTTGAACAGCTGCGGCACCGAGAAGCCGGCGTACGGGTCGCCGCGCAGGCCGTCGTACAGCACGTTCTCCTGGCGGAAGCCGCGCAGGGTGACGCCGGCATAGCTGAAGAAGCTGATGCCGCTGATGCTGCGGTACAGGTCGGTGACCTGGCGTGCCGCCTGATCGTCGATCAGCTCGCGTGGTACCACCTGGATCGATTGCGGAACGAGCTCCAGCGGCGTGTCGGTGCGGGTACCGACCGCGGCATCGTCCACCCGGTACAGGGTCTGCGCACGGCCACGCACTTCCACCTTGTCCAGCGCTGTAGCGGCTGGAGGGGAGGGTTCGGCTGCCTGGCAGAGAGTGGCCAGGGGTAGCATCAGCGCCAAGTACAGGGCGTGCGGGCGGAGCAGGGGAGAGGGCATGGCGTGCGGGGAGGTGGCTGCAAATGAGAAAGAGTAGCATTTGCAACACCTCGTGACCTATCCCCCGAATGCGCTATGGACGTGCGCCGGGGTCGGTGTAGGGGGTACCGGCCAGCGCGACCAGCACGCCGGTGGCGCCGCGCACCATCAACTGCAGCATCGCCTCGCGCGGATCCTCGCCCAGCGCCTGGCGGGCCAGGCCCCTTTCGTAGGCGGCCACCACCGAGGCCAGCAGCATCGCCGCGCCCAGCCGGGCCTCGGCATCCTGGGCTGGGCGACCGGCCGCGGTGGCCATCAACTGCGCCAGATCGTCGGTGAGCTGCGCCTGCAGGCGCCGCGCGTGCGCGATCAGCACCGGGCTGTCGGCCACCGTGGCCCAGAACGCTGCGGCCCCAGCGTTGATCCGCAGCAGGGGGTGGCCACTGTGCAGCAGGCTGCATAGCAGCGACTGAAACGCGGCCAGGGGCGTCATGCTGCTGCGCTCGGCCATGCCTTCGCGCAGCAGTGCGCGCGCCTCTTCGTCGCGGTCGAAGACCAGGTCTTCCTTGCTGGCGAAGTAGTTGAACACCGTCTTGCGCGAGACGCCGGCGGCCTCGGCAATGTCCGACATCGACACCGCTTCGAAGCCACGCTCGATGATCAACCCGGTGGCGACGTCGGAAATCACCTGTCGGGTCTCGGCTTTGCGCTGCTCACGGCGGCCAGGGGGCGGGGTCATCGGCGGCTCACTTGTGAAAACGTACACCGAGTGTAACATTGTGACCGCCAGAGCGCCGGCCCGGTGCTCACGAGGAATCCTCATGCGGTACGACGTGGTTATTGCCGGAGCGGGTCCGGTCGGCCTGTTCCTGTCCTGCGAGCTGGCCCTGGCCGGCTGTTCGGTGCTGGTGCTGGAAGCGGCCGCATCGCCGCAGTCGCCGCTGAAGCGCTTGCCGTTCGGCCTGCGCGGCTTGAATGCGCCGACCCTGGAGGCGCTGGACCGGCGTGGCCTGCTCGAGGCGGTGGCCGCGACCCAGGTGCTCAAGCCCGACAAGGGCGCACCGCCACCCGGTACCGCGCATTGGTTGGCGCAGTCGCGGCCGCTGGGCGGTCACTTTGCCGGCATCCCGTTCGCTCTGGACAACGTTGACCGCGCGCGCTGGCCGTATCGCCTCGCTACACCGGTTGGCACCCAGATGGCGGTGGAACTGCAAGCGCTGGAAGCCGTACTGAGCGAACGCGCGGTCGCGCTGGGGGTGCGCATCGAACGTGGCTGCGCGCTGCAGGCCGTGCAGGCGGGCGACGCGGAAGTGTCCATCGAGACCGCCGCTGGACCGGTGCGCGCCGCCTGGCTGGTCGGCTGCGATGGCGGCCGCAGCACCGTGCGCAAGCAGTGCGGCTTCAGCTTCGCCGGCACCGACCCGGAGTTCACCGGGCATTCGTTGCTGGTGGAACTGGACGACCCTTCGGTGCTGACGCCGGGCCGCCAGTACACCGCGCACGGCATGTGCAATTTCAATCCGCCCGGCGTGCTGGCATTGGCTGATTTCGATGGTGGCGCAGGCCATCGCACGCTGCTTGATCGAGAGGCGGCGCAGGCCCTGCTGCGGCGCATTTCCGGGCGAGAGGCCACCCTCACCGCGCTGCAGCTGCACAGCACCTGGACCGATGGTGCGCGCCAGGCGACGAACTATCGCAACGGGCGCGTACTGCTGGCCGGTGATGCCGCGCATGTGCATTCGCCGCTGGGCGGGCAGGGCCTGAACCTGGGCATCGGCGATGCGATGAATCTTGGCTGGAAGCTGGCGGCCGTGGTGCACGGTGAGGCCGACAGCACGCTGCTGGACAGCTATGGCGCCGAGCGGCATCCGATCGGCGCGCGGGTGCTGGACTGGTCGCGCGCGCAGGTGGCGCTGATGCGACCCGGTGCGGGCTCGCGTGCGCTGGCGGCGGTCATGGCCGACCTGGCCGACACCGGCGATGGCGCGACCTACCTGGCCGAACGGGTCTGGGGTGTTGCGCAACAGCTGGACCTGGGTGAAGGGCATCCGCTGGTCGGCCGCAGCGTGCCGGACTTGCAGTTGGGCGATGGCCGTCGCATGGGCGAACTGCTGCGCGCCGGTAGCGGGGTGCTGCTGGTGTTGGACGCCGATTCCGCGCTCTGCGAGGGCATTGACGGCGCGTTGCATCGCCTCACCTGCATGGCTTCGCCGGTGCACGACACACTTGGTCTGGGCGCGGTGCTGGTCCGGCCCGACGGCATCGTGGCCTGGGCCTGCGATGCCGGTGGCGATGCGACGGGGCTGTCCGAGGCGCTGCAACGCTGGTTCGGTGTGCCCGGCAGAGGCGGCGCTACACCCGCACCGGCACAGGCGAACGCTGTCGCCCGGCCTCGGTCATCACCGCCGCCAGCTGCTTGAGCGAATAGGGTTTGCGCAGCAGGGTGAAGCCATGCCCCGGGTCACGCGCCAGCAGTTCGCTGTAGCCGCTGGTGAGGATGATCGGCAGATCCGGGAACCGGCTGCGGACGTTGCGGGCCAGGTCCAGTCCGTTGGTGCCGGGCATCACCACGTCACTGAACATCACATGGAAGCGCGCAGCATCCTGTTCCAGCGCAGCCAGCGCTTGGTCTGCATTGCGCGCCAGCACCACGGTGTAGTCGAGTTCGCGCAGCGCACCGACCGCGAACTCGGCCACGTCCACGTTGTCCTCCACCACCAGCACGCACAGCCCATGGCCATGCACCAGGCCTGGCTGTGACAGCGGGCGCGGGAGTGCGCCGCTGGACTGGGCCAGCGGCAGGTAGAGCGTAAAACGCGTCCCGGTGCCGGGTTCGCTGCTCACATCCACCTCGCCCTCGGACTGCTTGACGAAGCCGAACACCTGGCTGAGGCCGAGCCCGGTTCCTGCACCGACATCCTTGGTGGTGAAGAACGGCTCGAAGATGCGGTCGACCACGGTGGGATCGATGCCCTTACCGGTGTCGGTCACGCTGATGGCGGCGAACACGCCCTTCATTGGTGCGGCAAAGCGGATCGATGGCACTGCGGTGACCTGTTCGACCTGGATCGTCACGCTGCCCTGGCCATCGATGGCATCGCGTGCGTTGACTGCGATGTTGATCAGGGCGGTATCCAGCTGCGTGCGGTCCAGCAGCACCGGCAACGGCGTGTCAGGCAGGTTCACCCGCATCGTGATGCGCGCACCGAGCACGGTGGTGATGATGTCCGATAGTGCCTGCACGCTCTCGCACAGATCGAAAACCTCCGGGGACAGGCTCTGCCGGCGCGAGAATGCCAGCAGCTGCGCGGTAAGCCGCGTGGCCCTGTCCGAGGCGCTGCCGATGGCCTGGATGTAGCGCAGGCGCGGATCGTCGCCAGGCCAGGTGTGCAGCAGCATGTCCACCGAACCGGTGATGACCTGCAGCAGGTTGTTGAAGTCGTGGGCGACGCCGCCGGTGAGCTGGCCGATGGCCTCCAGCTTCTGCGACTGCCGCAGCTGTTCGCGCGCGCGTACCAGCTCCAGATGCGCCTCGCGTGCCTGTTCGGTGATGGCCGCGACCTGGCGGTTGTGCCGGTCGCGCTCGATCACCCGCTCGGTCTGTTCGCTGACCACGCAGATGATGCCGGCCACTGCGCCACTGCCAACGCGCAGCGGCGAATAGGAAAACGTCCAGAAGGTTTCCCGCAGCGTGCCGTCGCGGTCCATCATCAGGGGCAGATTGTTGAAGCTGCGGCTGGTGCCGGCAAACGCATCGTCAATCGCCGGTGCCACCACCTGCCAGACATCGGCCCACACCTGTTCCAGGCCATTGCCCATGGCCCCGTGCAGCTTGCCGCCCAGCAGCGGCAGGTAGGCATCGTTGAAAAAGAACGTCTTGTCCTGGTGGCCCCAGGCAATCCACAGCGGCTCGGGAGAGTCGAGAATCATCGCCAGCAGCGTACGCAGTTCGGGCGGGGCGCTGGCTGCGGCGGCAGAGCGCGCCCAGTCGCTGTCCTGCAGCAGGCGGTAGGCCAGCTGGTCGGGCGTGGAGACGGAAAGGGGAAAAGGATGCATGGCCGACAGCGCGGGGAGGTCACGCAGCATAGCTGAGCGGATGTCTGCACGGCCTGCACACTCGTACGCGGCCTCAGTGCATCACACGCCCAGCAACGTGGGTAAAGGCCAATCGGCCACCCGTGCATGGCTTACCTGTTGATGGCAACCACACCGCTCGCAGCGGAACAGGGCGCCGCCGGGCAGATGCAGCAGGCTGTCTTCGCCGGCAGAAGTGGTTTCCGCGCAATGGCGGCAGGTGATGGTCAGCGCGGTAATGCGCTCGATTCCACCGGACAGGTTGAACACGGCCTCAAAGGCGCTGATGACAGGGTGGATCGCGTCAGGCATGGACAGCTCGGCAGGAAACAATGCCGCATCGTTGCCCATGGGCGGTGATGGCGCAGTCAGCTGCGTGCATGCGGCGGATCAAGCCAAGACGACTGTTGCGGCGCCCCGCATCAGGCGACGCAGATCAGCAGCAGGCTGCACAGCACCAGCATCAGCACGAATACGCGCCGGCTCAGCGCCAGGCAGGCCAGGCACGCCGCAAGGGCCCACGCCGCTAGCACGGCGCAGGTCAGCAGCCAAATGCCGATCACCAGCAGCGACCCACTCGCAAGCGCCGACAATGCAATGGCCTTGAACAGCCCCAGACCCAGCACGCTACCGAGCACGCCCGCCTGCAGGGCGATGGCGTCGTGGCGGGCGGGGGCGGAGGGGTGATGCATGGCGGCTCCGTGCTGGCCGGTCGTGGGATGTCACCCACACTGTGCCCAACGCCATATCCACGGAATGTGTTCATCGGCGGGATGCCTCGGCGACGACGATGATTCAGTCGAACTCGCCCTCGGCCGACTCCAACCGCTGCCGGTAGGCCGCCCGATGCTGGTACAGCCGCTGGCACTCGGCCGATCGGTGGATACGGCTGGACGGCTCATTGGCCACCGAGTCGCACATCCGCGCAATATGGTTGCTGGCAGCCAGCTCGGTGACGAAGAAGACGGCCGTGACACCGGTTCCAAGCAGCACCACATACAACAGGCGGCTGAGCCAGCGTGACCGCTTGCGCGCGAAGTGCTGCTGGATGGTCAGGTCGAAGCGGATGATGCTGAGCACGATCCAGATGATCGCGACCAGGAAGCACAGCGTGGGCAGCAGGCCACGCCAGAGACCGGCTTCGTACACCGATTCACTGTAGTGGACGGCGGCGCCGGCACCTGCGATGGCGATCGCCAGCGCCCAGTTGCGGCCCAGCGAGAGCAGGTCATCGAGCAGCTTTTCACGGTTTCGGGTCGGTACGGCTGTCACGTCGGTTCCTTCTGCATGCTGCAATCGACGGGGGGCTGCCGCCGATCATGCAGATGGTGGGCCAACACTGCGGCGAAGAGAAGCCTGCCCGCGCGGTAGCTGCCGATCCCTGCATCGCCGTCGCACCGGCAATGGCTGATGCCCCGACGCGAGGCTCAGCGGCTGCCGGCGACGCCGCCCTTGCGCCTGCTGTCCAGCATCACCGCCAGACCCCACAGCAGCAGGCCGCCGACGGCAGTGGCGGCACCCACATAGCCGGTGCTGGCCGGGCTGAAACCGGCGCTGATGGCCATGCCGCCCAGCCACGGACCGAGCGCATTGGCGGTATTGAAGGCGGCATGGTTGGAGGCTGCCGCCAGCGTCTGAGCTTCACCGGCAACGTCCATCAGGCGCGTCTGCAGCACCGCCGCCAGTGCGCCCATGGTGCCCACGGTGATGATCATCGGGCCGATGGTCCACACCGACTGCGCGGCCAGCGGATACAGCAGCAGCATCACGATCGACCACAGCAGCACTACGGCGGCGGCCTTGAAGTGGAACTTGTCCACCAGCCAGCCGCCGGCGATGTTGCCGATGATCGCGCCGATGCCGAACACGCCCACCGCCAGCGGCATCCACGATTCGGCCACGCCGGTGACCTGCACCAGGGTCGGCGCCAGATAGGTGAACACGCAGAACATGCCGGCAAAACCGACCGCGCCGATCGCCAGTGCCAGCCACACCTGGGTGGTATTGAATGCACGCAGTTCGCGCATCGGCGAGGTACGCACCTCGTCCGGGTCGGGCAGCAGGAAGCGGGCGATCATCGCCACGGTGGCGATGGCCAGCACGCTGACCAGCGCGAAGGCGGTGCGCCAGCTCAGCTGCTGGCCCAGCCAGGTGGTCAACGGGTTGCCGATCAGGATGGCGATCGACAGGCCCAGCAGTACGCGCGACATCGCCTGGCCACGCTGCCCGGCCGGGCTGATCGCCGCGGCCACCAGCATCGCCACACCGAAGTAGGCACCGTGCGGCAGGCCAGCGACGAAGCGCGCGGCCAGCATGGTGGCGTAGTTCGGCGCCAGCGCGCTGGCCAGGTTGCCCACCGCATAGAAGCCCATCAGCGCCAGCAGCAGCTTGCGGCGTGGGAAGCTGGCACCGACGAAGGCCAGGACCGGTGCGCCGACCACCACGCCGATGGCATAGGCGCTGATCAGGTGGCCGACCTGGGTCTCAGAGATCGCCAGGCCACGGCTGATCTCCAGCATCAGACCCATGCTGGCAAATTCACTGGTGCCGATGGCAAAGCCACCCAGCGACAGGGCGAGGATGATCAGGGTGCGCTGGCGGGGCGTCAGCCGCGCAGCCAGGGAAGAGTTGGGGCTCATGCGGGGGCGCGATGGGGCGGGGAGCCGCCTATTGTACTGCTGCAGCGCAGCAGCGATCAGCGCCCGCTGCCAAGAATCAGCGTTTGGCAGGTGGTGCCGACCGCGCCCCAGGGCGGATCAGGCCAGCGTGTACATGTCGCTCCAGAGAAGGAACGCTTCCGGCGTCATCTGCGCTTCGAGCTCGGCCAGCACGATGTCACGCACCCTGATCAGCGCCTGCGCATGCGTGGAGGGATCCTCGCCACGGGCAGAGGCGTGTGCACCGGCCTCGTCGGCCAGCTGAACCAGGGTACGTGCCGCCTCCATCAGCGAGCGCAGGCGGGTGGATGCCGGATCGGGCACGGTGGCGGATGCGCTGCGGGTGCCGAGGGCGGCCAATGCGGCGGCGTATTTGCCACGCAGGCGGTCGGCCACCTCCGGCGGCAGCTGCAGAAAGCGGCGTGGATGGGCGTTGTCGGCGATGTCGGCCAGCTTCACCTTCAATGCCCGTGGATGCTGACGGATCGCCGCGTAGTAATGCGGGGCATCGGCGGCGCTGTGCCGGTTGAGCAGGGTCACGATGTCGCGGATCGGCGCCGGAAAGGCCGCCAGCTGCGGCGCGTACGCGGGCAATCCTCCACGACATCATGCAGCCACGCCGCCGCTTTGGCGGTGTCATCGTCATTGATCGCGGCCGCCACGCGCGCGACATGTTCGATGTAGGGCTGTCCGGCCTTGTCCTGTTGCCCGGCATGGGCCTGGTTTGCCAATGTGCGTGCCTGTACGACCCAGTCCATCGTTGCCTCCTGCTGCTGGAAGATAAATTATCGTCCAATCACAGCGCTGCCGAGGTTGACCCGCCGCAGGGGGCTGGGTAACGTGCGCGTGCCTGCAGCACGCAGGCGCCTGCCGAGTGTGGTTTTTCATGTTGGAGATTGTCGTCATCGGATAACCCTTCCCGTGTGTCTGCCGGGAGCGGTTATCAAATGCGTGGTTCCGTGACCGGGCGCCGCTGGCCGCCCGCGTCGTCCGCATTTCCGATTACGCAGGATCTCTTTTTCCATGAATATCTCCCGAGCGGAGCAGAGGACGCTGCACGTCCTCGCCCAGGGCGGCTGCATTGCGTTCAGCCGTGACGGCTCAGGCCGTGTCCGCAGTGTTGAATGCTTCAACCGTGAAGGCCTGTTGCTGAGCGATTGCACCCTGGCCGTCTTCAAGAAGCTGAAGAACAAGCGCCTGATCAGTTCGCAGGACGGTCGACCCTACCGGATCAACCGCGCCGGGCTGGTCGCGGTGCGCCCGCAGCTGGACAATCGCTGATGCACGTCGTATCGACTCTTTTCCCTTCCCGCGGGCCCTCTGGCCGGGTCCGCCGCACTGAACGAGGTGCCTTTTGAATTTCATCATCCGCGCTGAAACTCCGGCCGACATCGACGGCATCCACGCGCTGACGGCTGCGGCCTTCGCCACGGCCGAACACAGCAGCCACACCGAGCAGTTCATCGTCGACGCACTGCGCGCACGCGGTGAACTGTCGGTTTCGCTGCTGGCCGTGGACAACGGGCTGCTGCTCGGCCATGTGGCGGTGTCGCCGGTGACGGTTTCCGATGGCAGCAGCGGCTGGTATGGCCTGGGACCGATCTCGGTGCTGCCGGCGCGGCAGGGGCAGGGCATCGGGGCCGCGTTGATGCGCGCGGCCATCGACGCCCTTCGCCAGCAGCATGCGCGCGGCTGCGTGTTGCTGGGCGAGCCGGCGTACTACGGCCGGTTCGGCTTCCGCGCCGAACCGGGGCTGGTACTGCCGGGCGTGCCTGCCGGGTACTTCCAGGCGCTGTGCCTGCAACCGCCGCTGGCGCAGGGACAGGTGCGCTACTCACCGGCGTTCGATGCGACCGCCTGACCGCAGGCGCTCAGCCCGCGTGCCGAAGGTGGATCAGCGGATAGGCACGGCCCTGCGAATCCAGCGCTGAGCGGCCGGTTTCGACGAAGCCCATGCGCAGGTAGAACCCCACTGCCTGCGCATTCTGCACATTGACGTCGGTGCTCAGCTGCGGATGCAGCGCCAGTGCGTGCTGCAGCAGCCGACGGCCGATACCGGTGCCACGCACCTCCGGGTCGATGAACAGCGCTTCCATGTGCGTGCCATCGATCAGCATGAAGCCCAACGGACGGTCCTGGGCATCGACGGCGACGGTCAAGGGCGCCTGTGGCAGGAAGCCGGCCACTTCGGCATCGATGGCCTGGCGGTCGTCGGCGCTGAGGAAGTCGTGGGTGGCGTCGACAGCGCGGCGCCAGAGATCGACGAGGGCCGCGCCGTCGTCGGCGCGCGAGGGGCGCAGGGTGGTCATGGGGTCACCAAGGTGCTTTGGAGTAAGGCGAAGTATGAGGCTTTGCACGCGTCTGTACAGGCCGGGTTTCACTCACCGCTTCGGTGGCGGATGAACGGGCTGTGCGCGGCCGCCTGCGCGCGCAGCACGATGCCGTCTTCAAAGTCCTGGCTGTCGTTGAAGGGCACGGTCGGCCAGTGCTGCCAGTGCGCCAGCCGTTCCCGGTAACCCTGGACGGCGGCGACGAGTGCGTCGTCGTGCGCCTGCACGCGTTGCGCCGCGAGCCCCGAGCGCACGCCATGCACCCGATGCGGCTGCATCACCTCGAAGCCGATGTAGCGCAGGCTGTACATCAACGGCCACAGCAGCAGCCCGGTATCGCCTTCGCGCCCATCGACCGCGCAGGCCCGAGCCGACGAGCCGGTGGTGACGCTGAGCAGTGCACGTTTGCCCCGCATCACCCCGTGTTCGTGGCGCTGCCGACTGTTGTACATCGGTCCATAGACCAGCACACGATCCAGCCAGCCCTTGAGAATGGCGGGCGCGGCGAACCACCACAGCGGAAACTGCAGGACCAGCAGATCGGCGGCGTGCAGCTGTTGCAGGTGACGCTGGATATCGGCAGGCAGGGTGCCGAGTTCGGCGCTGTGCCGCTGCTCGCGCTGGGCATCGAAGCGCTCCGGTTGCAGGCGCTGCCGATGGTGGTGGGCGGCCTCGCAGGGGTCGAAGCCCTCCGCGTACAGATCAACCACCTCCACGCTGATGCCGGCGCGACGCAGCTGTTCGGCGGCCTGCGTGGCCAGATGGGCGTTGAAGGACCGCGGTTCGGGATGGGCAAGCACGATCAGCGCGCGCATGGGGTGGGCTCGGCGAGGGATGTGCGACCATCCTCGCGACGCCGGATCGCCCCGGCAATTACGCACCTTGAGGTAACCATGGCTCATCCCGGCGATGTCTATGCGGCGGACTGCTCGGCGCGCGATGCGCTGGCGCTGATCTCCGGCAAGTGGGTGATGCTGGTGTTGCCTGCGCTGGCTGACGGCCCGCAGCGCAATGGCGCACTGCTGCGGAAGATCGAGGGCATCTCGCAGAAGGTGCTGACCCAGACCCTGCGGCAGCTGGAGCGTCACGGTCTGGTCGAGCGCTGCGAGCTGGGGCGCAAGCCGCTGCACGTGGAGTACCGGTTGACCGAGGTCGCGCGGGGTTTGGTGGCTACGCTGGCCAGCCTCGACCGCTGGGCGGAAATCAACTTTCCGGTGCTGGACGCGGCACGCGAGCGCTTCGACGCACGTTAGCAGCGCATGAACGGCCGCCGGCGTACACTACCGCCCCGGCGGCCAGCCTGGCCCTGTTGATACCGGAGAACCGCCATGACCGATGCCCTGGGTGTACCGGTGCACGACGCCGATGAACACTGGATGCGCCACGCGCTGGCGCTGGCCGAGCGCGCGCAGCGCGAGTTCGACGAGATCCCGGTCGGTGCGGTGCTGGTCGGTGCCGACGGCCAGCTGCTGGGCGAAGGCTGGAACCTCAACATCGCTTCGCACGATCCCAGCGCGCACGCCGAGATCGTGGCGATGCGTGCCGGCGGTGTGCGACTGGCCAATCACCGGCTGCTCGGCAGCACCTTGTACGTCACCCTGGAGCCGTGCGCGATGTGTGCGATGGCCATCGTGCATGCGCGTGTCTCGCGCCTGGTCTACGGGGCCAGCGACCCCAAGACCGGCGCCTGCGGCAGCGTGTTCGACCTGCTCGGTGACGCGCGCCATAACCACCGGGTGGAGATCCATGGCGGTGTGCTGGCCAAGGACGCCAGTACGCGCCTGACCAACTATTTCCGCGCCAAGCGTGGCAAGCCGCCGTTGCTGCTGGAAGACCACGCCGACGAGGGCTGAACGGCGAAGGGGTATGATGGGCGCCTCTTTCCTTTCCCGGTGGGCCGCGCGCCTGCCCAGCAACGAGGCGACACCATGGCGGAAAACGGCGCGGCCAACGAGCGACTGATCTGGATCGACCTGGAAATGACCGGGTTGGATACCGACAACGATTCGATCATCGAGATCGCCACGGTGGTCACCGACGCGCAGCTCAACGTGCTGGCCGAGGGTCCGGAGTTCGCCATCCACCACCCGCTGGAAACGCTGGAAGCGATGGACGAGTGGAACCGCAACCAGCACCGCCGGTCCGGCCTGTGGCAGCGCGTTGTGGACAGCACCGTCACCCTGGGCCAGGCCGAGGCGCAGACGGTGAACTTCCTGGCGCAATGGATTCCCTCAGGCCTGTCGCCGATGTGCGGCAACTCGATCTGCCAGGACCGCCGCTTCCTGCACCGGCAGATGCCGCGGCTGGAGAAGTACTTCCACTACCGCAACCTGGACGTGTCCACGGTGAAGGAACTGGCCAAGCGCTGGGCACCGACCGTGGCTGCCGGTGTCGGCAAGAACAGCAACCACACCGCGCTGAGCGATGTGCATGACTCGATTGCCGAGCTGCGCCACTACCGCCGGTTCATGGGGGCGCTGTCGGGGTTGCCGGCTGCCTGAACGACGCCGCCGGGTGACACACGACCGGGTAGTGCTGGCCGCTGGCCGGCAATCCGGGCGCTTTCGTGAGGTGTATCGGGTTGCCGGCCAGCGGCCGGCACTACTTCCCGTTCAACTCCCCGGCGCTAAGATCGGCGCCATGAACGAGCCCATCCTGCTTCCCCGCGACATCGCCCATGACGCCCGCGACTGGTCCGACCTGCAACGGGCGGTGGCGCTGCTGGAAGCGCCGACCCTGACCGCGCGCATGGCCAACCTGGTCGGCACGCCGCTGGAGTTCGCGGTGAAAGCGCTGCCCAAGGCAGTCTCCGGCCGCATCCATGGCGCGGTGCAGGCGGCGCTGTCCAAATCGGCGCAGGCCGCGTTGTGGAGCATGGACAACACGCCCGGCAAGGGCGCCTCCACCCGCTGGCACAAACTGGCGGCCGCCACCTCCGGTGCGGTGGGTGGGGCGTTCGGCTTCGCCGCGCTGTTCATCGAACTGCCGGTGTCGACCACCATCATGATGCGCGCGGTGGCCGACGTGGCCCGCAGCGAAGGCTTCGATCTGTCCGAGTTCAGCACCCGCCAGGCCTGCCTGGAGGTGTTCGCGCTGGGCGGCAACTCGCCGCGCGATGACGCCAGCGAGACCGGCTACTACCTGGCCCGTGGCTTCACCACCGACGTGATGCGGCATCTGTCGGCCGAGCTCGCCGGGCGCGTGGTGACCGGCCGCGACCTGACCCTGGGCGTGGCACCGAAGGAAGCCGGCAAGCTGCTGGCGAAGCTGGTGGAGAAGGTGGCGGCGCGCTTCGGCGTGGTGGTCACCGAGAAGTTCGCCGCGCAGGCGGTGCCGATCGTCGGTGCCGCCGCCGGTGCAACGCTCAATACCATGTTCACCGACTACTACCAGGACATGGCGCGTGGCCACTTCATCGTGCGCCGGCTGGAGCTGAAGTACGGCGAAGACGTGGTGCGCACCTGCTATGACCGGGTGGCACATGGTGGCGTGTTGATCGAGCCGACGGTGTAACCGGCGTTGGGGTCGCTTTGGGGTCAGAGCCCTTTGCGTTGCAAAGGGATCCGACCCCCGGCCAAGCCATCCTTGCCTGCCGGGCACAACTGTTTTGCCGCAGCACGCCTGTTGCGTGTCCCAGGCGATCCCCATTCTTGCCGGCACTTCCCCCGCAAGAGAGTGCCGCCATGCTGTTCACCCCTCACCACCTCGGCGGGTTGACCCTCCCCAACCGCATCGTGATGCCGCCGATGACCCGCTCGCGTGCGGCCACCGGCAACGTCGCCACCGCCGAAATGGCGACCTACTACGCGCAGCGTGCCGGCGCCGGCCTGATCGTCAGCGAAGGCACCCAGATCAGTGCGCAGGGCCAGGGCTACGCCTGGACGCCGGGCATCCACAGCCCCGAACAGGTGCGGGGCTGGCGCCAGGTGACCGATGCGGTGCATGCCGCCGGCGGCCGCATCTGCGCGCAGCTGTGGCATGTCGGCCGCGTTTCGCATGTGGCGCTGCAGCCGGGTGGTGCCGCGCCGGTATCGTCCTCGGCATTGCTGGCCGACGGTGTGAAGGTGTTCGTTGACCCGGCCGGTGCCGGCCCGGAAGCGGGCGTGGGCGAGATGATCCAGCACTCGATGCCGCGCGCGCTGGGCGAGGACGAGATTCCGGGCATCGTTGCCGATTACGCACAGGCCGCGCGCAACGCGCTGGAGGCGGGCTTCGACGGTGTCGAGCTGCACGGCGCCAATGGCTACCTGATCAATCAGTTCATCGACTCGCAGGCCAACCAGCGTACCGATGGCTATGGCGGCTCGCTGCAGAATCGCCTGCGTTTCCTGCGTGAGGTCGTGCAGGCGGTGGTGGCGGTGATGGGGGGGGAACGTGTGGGTGTGCGGCTGGCGCCGCTGACCACGCTGCAGGGCGCGGTGGACGACACGCCGCAGGCGACCTATCTGGCCGCTGCGCATCTGCTGGGCGGGCTGGGTGTGGGCTATCTGCACATTGCCGAAGCCGACTGGGAGGATGCGCCGCTGATGCCGGTGGCGTTCAAGCAGGCGCTGCGCATGGTCTACCCGGGCACGCTGATCTATGCCGGCAAGTACACCGCCGAGCGCGCCGAGCAGGCGTTGGCGGAAGGCTGGGCGGATCTGATCGGGTTCGGCCGGCCGTTCATCGCCAACCCGGATCTGCCTGAGCGCCTGCGTACCGGTGCAGAACTGAATCCACCGGATCGTGCCACGTTCTTCGGTGGAGGCGCCGAGGGCTTCACCGATTATCCGGTGCTGGAAGAAGTTGCTGAGGCCTGACGGCGATGCCGGCCAGCGGCCGGCACTACCAGGGTCCACGAGGAGGGGGAGTGCCGGCCGCGGGCCGGCATCCCGGGAATGGATCAGGTTGGGTGGGGGCCGACCGTTGGCCGGCACTACCGGAATGGCTCAGGGCTTGTCGCGCACCAGCGCGTCGGCCTCAACTACGCCGCCATCCTTGCCATGCAGGTACAGGTGCATGTCCTGCTGCGGATACGGAATGTTGATGCCGGCCTTGTCGAAGCCCAGCTTCAGCTGCTCCAGCAGCGTGACCTTGGTGCCGAACCAGTCGGGCGACTTCACGTAGCAGCGGATGCCGAGGTTGATCGCGTGTGCACCCAGTTCGTACACCACCACGTCCGGCGCTGGCGTCTGCAACACGCGCGGGTCGGCCTTCATCAGTGCCAACGCGGTATCGCGTGCCAGCTGGATGTTGTCCTCGTAGCCGATGCCGATCACCAGTTCGACGCGGCGGGTCGGCTCGGCGGTCAGGTTGATGATCGGCGCGGCCGTGATCAGGGTGTTCGGAAGGGTGGTGTGCTGGTTGTCGGCGCCGGTAAGCACCGTCTGGAAGATGCGCACTTCGCGCACCGTGCCGGTCTGCCCGGCGATGGTGACCACGTCGCCGACACGGAACGGACGCAGCGTCACCAGCATCACGCCCGAGGCGATGTTGGACAGCGAATCCTTCAGGGCCAGGCCAACGGCGAGGCCGGCGGTACCGAGTACGGCCAGCAGCGGCGAGATCGGCACGCCGAGTGTGGCGATCGCCAGCACCACCACGATCACCAGCGCCGCGGCGTAGACCACGTTGCGCAGGAAACTGCCCAGCATCGGATCCACGCCCATGCGTGAGGTGGCACGCGGCATTGCATTGGAGATGCGGCGAGCGATCCACAGTCCGATCAGCAGCACGACGACCGCGGCCAGCAACGGCACGCCATAGGTTTCCAGCAGGCGCTCCCAGTCCAGTGAGTGGAACCAGGGCATTGTGGCGGGGGCGGCGGGTGCTGCGGCGGCGATCATGCGGACGTCCTTTGCTGCGAAGGGCAGGGCGTCCATGGACGCCAGAAACACGAAGCCCCGCAGAGGCGGGGCTTGCGTGCAGCAGCAGTATGGGCTGACGCCGATGAACACGACGTCAGTCTGCGGCCTTCAGCGCATCAGCCGTTGGCCTTCAGCTTGGCCAGGCGCAGCCAGGTATCGACCACGGTGTCCGGGTTCAGCGACACCGACTCGATGCCTTCCTGCATCAGCCATTCGGCCAGATCCGGGTGATCGGACGGGCCCTGGCCGCAGATGCCAACGTACTTGCCCTTGGCGCGCGCGGCCTTGATCGCCATCGACAGCAGCTTCTTCACTGCCGGGTTCCGTTCGTCGAACAGGTGCGCAACGATCGACGAGTCGCGATCCAGGCCCAGGCTGAGCTGGGTCAGGTCGTTGGAGCCGATCGAGAAGCCGTCGAAGATCTCCAGGAACTCATCGGCGAGCAGTGCGTTGGACGGCACTTCGCACATCATGATGATCTTCAGGCCGTTCTCGCCCTGCTTCAGGCCGTTCTGTTCCAGCACCTCGATGACCTTGCGGCCTTCTTCCAGGGTGCGCACGAACGGAATCATGACCCACAGGTTGTCCAGGCCCATTTCGTTGCGCACGCGCAGCACGGCCTTGCACTCCAGCGCGAAGGCGGCCGAGAAGCTCGGGTCGACGTAACGGCTGGCGCCGCGGAAGCCGATCATCGGGTTCTCTTCGTGCGGCTCGTAGTTGCTGCCGCCGATCAGGTTGGCGTACTCGTTGGACTTGAAGTCCGACAGGCGCACGATCACCGCATTCGGTGCGACCGAGGCGGTGAGGGTGGCGATGCCTTCGGCCAGGCGGTCCACGTAGAAGCTGACCGGATCACCGTAGCCGGCGATCTTCTCGTCGATCTTCTTCTTGGTCGCCGCATCCTGGCGGTCGTATTCCAGCAGCGCATTCGGATGGATGCCGATGTGGCTGGCGATGATCATTTCCAGGCGGGCCAGGCCGATGCCGGCGTTCGGCAGCTGGCCGAAGTCGAAGGCACGTTCCGGGTTGGCCACGTTCATCATGATCTTCAGCGGTGCCGGCGGCATGTTGCCCAGATCGGTGGTGGTGCGCTCGAAGCCGAGCTTGCCTTCGTAGATGAAGCCGGTATCGCCTTCAGCGCAGCTGACGGTGACCAGCTGGCCATCTTCGATGACCTTGGTGGCGTTGCCCGAACCGACCACGGCCGGCACGCCCAGCTCGCGCGCGATGATCGCGGCGTGGCAGGTGCGGCCACCACGGTTGGTGACGATGGCCGAGGCGCGCTTCATCACCGGTTCCCAGTCCGGGTCGGTCATGTCGGCGATCAGCACGTCGCCCGGCTGCACGCGGTTCATGTCGTCCAGGGTCTTGACCACGCGGGCCACGCCCGAGCCGATCTTGGCGCCGACGGCGCGGCCTTCGGCCAGCACCTTGCCGCCCTTTTCGGTCAGCGCGAAGCGCTCGATCTGGGTGGCGTGGCTGCGCGACTTCACCGTTTCCGGGCGCGCCTGCACGATGAACAGCTTGCCGCTGACACCGTCCTTGGCCCACTCGATGTCCATCGGGCGGCCGTAGTGCTTTTCGATGACCAGCGCCTGCTTGGACAGTTCCTGCACGTCCTCGTCGCTGATGGAGAAGGTGCTGCGCAGTTCGACCGGGGTGTCCTCGATCTTTACGCGCTCACCGGGGACATCCGAGTACACCATGCGGATTGCCTTGCTGCCGAGCGAGCGGCGCAGGATCGCCGGCTTGCCGGCCTGCAGGGTGGGCTTGTAGACGTAGTACTCGTCGGGGTTCACCGCACCCTGCACGACCATTTCGCCCAGGCCGAACGAGGAGGTGACGAACACCACGTCGCGGAAGCCGGATTCGGTGTCCAGGGTGAACAGCACGCCGGAGGAGCCGACGCCCGAACGCACCATCAGCTGCACGCCGGCGGACAGGAACACGTCTTCATGCTTGAAGCCGTGGTGCACGCGGTAGGCGATGGCGCGGTCGTTGTACAGCGAGGCGAACACTTCCTTGACCTTGTGCACGACGTCGTCGGCACCGGTGACATTGAGGAAGGTTTCCTGCTGGCCGGCGAAGGAAGCGTCCGGCAGATCCTCGGCGGTGGCCGACGAGCGCACGGCCACGGCCACGTCGCCGCCGCCGTTGTCGGCGCTCAGCTTGGCGTAGGCGGTGCGGATGTCCTGGTCCAGCTGCGGCTGCAGCGGCGCATCGATCACCCAGGTGCGGATTTCCTTGCCGGCGGCGGTCAGCGCGGTGACGTCCTCGACGTCCAGCGTGGCCAGCTTGTCGAAGATGCGCTTGGACAGGTCGTTGTGCGCGATGAAGTCCTTGAAGGCTTCAGCGGTGGTGGCATAACCGCCCGGCACCGAAACGCCCAGACCGGCCAGGTTGCCGATCATCTCGCCCAGCGACGAATTCTTGCCGCCTACGCGGGCCAGATCGGCCAGACGCAGTTCGTGCAACCACAGGATGTTCTCGTTCAAGCGCGATGCTCCGTTTGGCCATCGCCCGAGGCGGGCTGAGTGGCCGCGTCCGTAGGAAGAAGCCGATATGATGCCGGGCAGAGCACCGTCGGCACAAGCTTGTGCTGGCGGCCTTTTTAAGCTTCGTAGGGGGTAAAAGCGCGCATGTCGACCATCCGTCCGGTGTTCTACGTTTCCGATGGAACCGGTATCACCGCTGAAACCATTGGGCATAGCCTGCTGACCCAGTTCTCCGGGTTCAGCTTCATTACCGACCGGATGTCGTTTGTCGATGACCCCGAAAAGGCGCGTGAAGCCTGCGCCCGGATCCAGGCGGCGGGGGAGCGCTACCAGGTCCGGCCGATCGTGGTGAACTCCTGCGTGGACCAGAGCCTGAGCCTGATCCTGGCCGACAGCGGGGCGCTGATGCTGGATGTGTTCGCGCCGTTCATCGAGCCGCTGGAGCGTGAACTGGCCAGCCCGCGCCTGGCCCGGGTCGGCCAGGCTCACGGCATGGTCGATTTCGACACCTACCACCGCCGCATCAATGCGATGAACTTCGCTCTGACCCACGATGACGGCATCGCGGTGAACTACGACGACGCCGACGTGATCCTGGTGGCGGTGTCGCGCGCCGGCAAGACGCCGACCTGCATCTACCTGGCCCTGCATTACGGGGTGCGTGCGGCCAACTACCCGCTGACCGACGAGGACCTGGAAAGCGACCGCCTGCCGCCGCGCCTGCGCAACTACCGGCGCAAGCTGTTCGGCCTGACCATCGACCCGGACCGCCTGCAGCAGATCCGCCAGGAGCGCCGCCCGAACTCGCGCTACGCCAACCTGGACACCTGCAAGCGCGAGGTGGCCGCGGCCGAGGTGATGTTCCAGATGGAGCGGATCCCGACCCTGAGCACCACCCACACCTCGATCGAGGAGATCTCCAGCAAGGTGCTGGCCACGCTGGGGCTGCAGCGCGAGCTGTATTGATCCTTTCCGGCGCTGCGGGGCTGCCGGCCAGCGGCCGGCACTACCGCGATGAAAGCGACCGACGGGTTGGCTGTGGCTCGAGGCGCCCCCACGTTGAAGCACCAACGTGTAGGATCGACCCATGGCCCGAGCCTTGCCCCGTACCAATCGCATTCCTCGCCTGAGCCGGTTGAGCTGGCTCATGGGGCTGTATGCGGAAAACTACCGGCACTTGGTGCGCCTGTTCGAACCGGCCGGACTGGTGGCGGGCAGCTACATTTCCTCGATCGGTGACGGTCTGGACGTGCGCCTGGACGTCATCGAATGCCATCGCTACACAGTGGAACTGCGCCTGACCTACGACCTGGCCGACCCGGTCACCGGCGAGCCGGATCCTTCGGCCTATGTGCGGCTGTACCGTGACGCGCGCCAGGCCGAGACCACCCATTGCTATGTGGGCCGCCGCTGGCAGGACACCATGGGCCTGTACCCGCCGCCGGCCGAGCTGATCAGCCACCGCATGCGGATGAACACCTTCCTCGGCAAGTGGCTGGAATACCTGGCCGAGCGCGGCCACGGCGTGGCCACCCTGCGCCGTGACCCTGATGGCGCAGGCACACCTGCCGAACGCCGCCTGTCGCTGGTGCGCTGATCGGCCATAATCGAAGGCTGACCTGCTGCTGGATGCTGCCCCATGCCGTATACCCCGATCGTCGCCACCCTGGGCTATGTGCTCTCGCCCGATCGTCGCCAGGTGCTGATGATCCACCGCAACACCCGCCCCGGTGACCATCACCTGGGCAAGTACAACGGTCTGGGCGGCAAGATCGAGGCGGACGAGGACGTGGCCGCCAGCATGCGCCGCGAGATCCAGGAAGAAGCCGGGATCGACTGCACCGGCATGCGCCTGCGCGGCACCCTCAGCTGGCCGGGCTTCGGCAAGCACGGCGAGGACTGGCTGGGCTTCGTGTTCGTCATCGACACCTTCGAGGGCAGCCCGCACGGTGGCAACCACGAAGGCACGCTGGAGTGGGTGGACCTGGACAAGCTGGACACGCTGCCGATGTGGGAGGGGGATCGCAACTTCCTGCCGCTGGTGTTCGACGCCGACCCGCGCCCGTTCCATGGGGTGATGCCGTACAAGGACGGCCGCATGGTCAGCTGGTCCTACAGCCGGCTGTGACCCGACGAATCGACTGGGTGCCAACGACGAAACGGGTGGGTGCCAACCTTGGTTGGCGCGCTCTTCCGGCAGATTAATACCCGGACAATATTGACGCGAACAAATTACCCGGGCAATATTTGCGCATCGCCCCCGATGCCATCGCCATGCCCGCGTCCGCACTTCCCCCCTTCAGCTGTTTCGACGGCCATCGCCTGGTCGCCTCCGGTACCCCGGCAGTGGCCGCGCTGGCACTGAAGCAGCTGCGCGCCGACCACGCCGCCGGTCCGCTGCTGGTGTTCGACAACGCCACCGGCCGCACCCGTGATTTCGACACGCGCGGCAGCGATGCCGAACTGTTGGCGCGGCTGGCCGATACCTTTGCAACGGCCGCGGAGGCCGATGCCGGAATCGCTCCGGAAGACGCGCCTGTTGCCCCGCGTGGCCGTGGCCGCCCGAAGCTGGGCGTGGTGGCCCGTGAAGTGACCTTGCTGCCGCGCCATTGGGCGTGGCTGGCCGAGCAGCCCGGCGGGGCTTCGGTGGCATTGCGAAAACTGGTGGAGGCGGCCAGCCGGGCCGGTGCCGACAAGGACCGCCGGCGCCGCGATGCCGAGCGTGCCTATCACTTCCTGCAGACCATCGCCGGTGACCTGCCGGGCTTCGAGGAGGCCATCCGCCTGCTGTTCGCGCATGACCGCGCAGGCCTGGAAGCGGCGTTGCGCCGCTGGCCCGAGGACGTGCGCCGCCACGCGCTGCGTCTGGCCTTCGACGAACCTGTAGACAGCGCCGACGGCTGAGCCAACACGCTGTCGTTGAGCGACCGCGCGCTCTGATCGCGGGCCAAGGCCCGCTTCCCTTGTGCTTGCTTTGCTGGCGTAAACGCCTGGCAGGGCAGCGCCTTGCCCCGAGAAAACCCATGAACACGCCTGCACCTGCCACCGCCTCGGCCGCGCCACCGCTGTGGCGCACCTATCTGACCCTGCTGCTGCCGATGCTGCTGACCAATGCATTGCAGCTGGCCGCCGGCACGCTGGACAACATCTACCTGGGCCATCTGCTGGGTACCCAGGCAGTGGCGGCGGCCGCTGCGTTCTTCCCGGTCTTCTTCCTGCTGCTGGCCCTGGTGATGGGGCTGGCGACCGGTGCGATGGTGATGATCGGCCAAGCCTGGGGTGCGGGCCGCCCGCACCAGGCGCGCGCCATTGCCGGTAGTGCGGTGGCTCTGGTGCTGGCGCTGTCGGTGCTGGTGATGGCCGTGGGTGGCGGCTTCGCGCCTCAGCTGCTGGCGGCCCTCGGCACGCCAGCGCCGATCCTTGGCGAATCGGTCGTCTATGCGCGCGTCCTGCTGTTGGCGGCACCGGTGTTCTTCCTGCTGTGGTTGGCCACGGCGGTCAGCCGTGCGGTGGGCGATGCGAAAACGCCGCTGCATGCGCTGCTGCTGGCGACGCTGGTCGGCCTGCTGTGCACGCCGCTGCTGATCCTGGGCGAGGCCGGTCTGCCGCGGCTGGGCCCGGCCAGTGCGGCCGTCTCGGCGGCGCTGGCCTCCCTGCTGGCCCTGGTCTGGCTGACGTGGCGCTGGCAGCGGACGGGGCACCCGTTGGCACCGGGGCGCGAACTGCTGCGTGCGATCCGCTTCGATGGAGTACTGATCCGTTCGATGCTGCGTATCGGCGTGCCGTCTTCGCTGCAGATGCTCAGTCTGGCCGTGGCCGAGATCGTGCTGCTGGGCTGGATCAATCGCTACGGATATACCGCCACGGCGGCCTACGGTGCGGTCAACCAGTTGATGAGCTGGGTGCAGCTGCCGGCGATGTCGCTGGGCATCACCGCCACCATCCTCGCTGCGCATGCGATGGGGGCGGGGGGTACGGCACGGCTGCCGGCCATCGCCCGCACCGGCCTGCTGCTCGGCAGCGCGATGCTGGCGGTGGTGCTGCTGCTGGTGATGGCGCTGGCGCCCTGGCTGAGCGGCCTGATCCTGGCGGCCACGGACGTGCGCGAACTGGCCACGCAGCAGTTGCGCACGGTGGTGTGGGGGGTGTTGGCGATGGGAGGCAGTGCGGTGCTGGTCGGCGTGATGCGGGGCAGTGGCACGGTGCTGTTGCCGGCATTGCTGGGCTTGGTTGCCGTGTTGCTTCTGGAGCTGCCGCTGGCGATGTGGCTGCAGGCGCGGCACGGGCTGACCGGCCTGTGGTGGGCGTGGCCGCTGGGGCTGATGGCAATGCTGGTGATGCAGGTGATCTGTTTCGCCCGGTGGCGGCGACGATCCCTGGCGAGGGTATGACCGGTAGTGCCGGCCGCTGGCCGGCAAAGCCGCGTTGCCGGGGCAGCCGGCCAGCGGCCGGCACTACCACCGCCAGGTTCAGCGCCGATGTGCCAGCAGCAGGTGGAAATGCTTGTCGCGCATCTGTCCGTCATTGCTCGACGCGGTTTCCCGGTGGCTGCGCCAGGCCGAGACGTTGAATCCCGACACGCGCAGTGCCAGCTCCACCGCATCCAGCTCATGCAACTGGAAATCGGCGGAAAATGACAGGCTGCGCATGAAGGCCGCATCGCCGAACGCCAGGCACAGCCGGCCTCCCCGGCGAAGTACGCGCGCCAGCTCGTCCAGCACCGGGGCCAGGTGGGGCCAGAAGTACAGGGTGTTGACCGCATGGATGCCTCGTCCACCGGCAGCGCATGGGCGTCGCCAAGCCGCATCGCCGCCCGGCCGCCCAGGCCGGCACTGGCCAGACGCTGGTTGCCGGCCTCGACCATGGCGGCGGACAGTTCAATGCCCAGGTACTGGCTTGCTGGCGCCTGCAGCAGTTGCGGCGCGAAGGCCGCATTGCCGGGGCCGATCTCCAGAATGCGTTCGCCGGCCGCCACCGCCAGCAGCCCGATCGCGGCCTGGTTCAGCGCGCCGTTGCTGCGGTTCATCGAGTCGGCCACTGCCAGTGCAGCGTCGCCATGGGGCCGTCGCAGCTGCGCGGCCAGGGTGGAAGCATCCAGCATCATCATCGTCCGTCACAAAGAATCGGACGTGGCGGCGGCGGGTCCGCCGACGACCATAGCGCCGTCCCGGCGGCTTGGGAAGTAGGTAAACCCCGCTGCCGGGTGATCAGGAAATGTCCAGAGTCGCAGTCGGTGAGATCTGGTTGTCCACAGGGGGTGTGGATTACGCGTGGGCAACTTTGTGGATAAGCCGCGACAGGCGCCACCCCCCTAGGCTGTCAAGATGGGTGGCGAAAAATTCACCGCTGGTGATGAGGAGTGAGGGCGCGGTGAAGGCGGCGCCGTGCCGGTGCTGTCGCCAGCGGCGGCGCTCGCGGTAACCTGTGGGCCTTGATGCTCCGTGAGACCCCATGAAACGTCACTTCTCGATGCTGCGCGAATTCCAGCTGGCGGACTGGTTCACCCTGGCCAATGCCTTCTGCGGCACCGGTGCGGTGTTTGCCGCGATGCGCTTCCTGCAGGACGGGGAGCGCGGCTACCTGCTGTTCGGCATGGCGTTGATCCCGCTGGCCTTCATCTTCGATGCACTGGACGGGCGCATCGCACGCTGGCGCAAGTCCAGTTCCACCCTCGGGCGGGAGCTGGATTCGCTGTCCGATGTCATCTCCTTCGGTGTGGCTCCGGCAGCGCTGGCCTATGCCTGCGGCATGCAGGGCGGCTGGGACTGGCTGGTGCTGAGCTACTTCGTCTGCTGCGGTGTCAGCCGCCTGGCGCGCTACAACGTCACGGCCGAGGCACTGGCCGGCGAGGAGGGCAAGGTCAAGTACTTCGAGGGCACGCCGATTCCGACCAGCCTGGTGCTGGTGATCGTGCTGGCCATCGCCGCCGGTACCGATGCCATCGGCCAGGACATCTGGTTCGGCCAGTGGCAGATCGGGCCGTGGCAGCTGCATCCGATGGTGCTGCTGTTCGCGCTGTCCGGGTCGCTGATGATCAGCAAGACCCTGCGTATTCCCAAGCCATGAACCTGCTCTGCGGAGGCCTGCGATGACCAGCTCGGCCCACGACGCCGGCAGCAGCGATTTCGAGACCCTGGCCCGGCAGTATTTCGGTGCCTGGGGCGATGCGCTGCGGCATGCGACCACCCCCGGCGCGCCGGGCGGCGGCGACCCCGGCAGCTGGCAGCGGTTGTTTGACGGCTGGGCCCAGTTGTTGCCGGAACAGGGGCAGGGCGCACCGGAAGATGCGGTGCGCCGCTTCCGTGAGCAGGCCGGCAGCTGGTACGGCACGATGCAGGAGGTGGCCGCGCGCTTCGCCGGCCGCGATGCCAGCAGTGCCGAGGTGGCGCAGGCCTGGCGTGAGGCGGTGCAGGGGCAGGGCGAGGGCCTGCTGCAGTGGATGCTGCAGGGCGCCCGCGGCAGTACCCAGGCCGGTGCCGCCGTGCCCGAATTCGCCGCGTGGCTGCAGCAGTTCCAGCTGCAGGCCGGCCCGTGGCTGCAGAGCCCCGCATTCGGCCCCGGCCGCGAGCATCAGGCGCGCTGGCAGGCGCTGCTGCGTGCGCAGGAGGACTACCAGCAGCACTCGCGCGCCTACGTCGAACAGATCAAGCAGGTACTGGAGCAGGCCTTTGCCCTGTTCGAACAGCGCCTGGCCCAGCACGAGCAGCCCGGCAGCCAACTGACCAGCGCCCGTGCGATGTTCGATCTGTGGATCGAGGTGGCCGAAGAGGCCTACGCCAAGGTTGCCCTTTCCGAACCGTTCCAGCAGGTCTACGCCGCATTGGGCAACGCCCAGATGCGCCTGCGCGCCGGCCTGCAGCGCGAGATTGAACAGATGAGTGAACGCATCGGCCTGCCGACCCGCAGCGAGATGGACACGGCCCATCGCCGCATCGCCGAGCTGGAGCGCAGCCTGCGCCGGCTGCAGGCGCAGGTGGCGGTGCTGGCCGGAACCGCTGCGGTCGATCCGGTCGCGCAGCCGGCGCCGGCGAAGGTGAAGCCAGCCGCGCGCACGGCCGCGAAGAAGGCTGCGCCGGCAAAGAAGCCGCCTGCGAAGAAGACATCTGCGAAGACGGCCGCTCCTCGCGCTTCCGCTCGGGCGCGCAATTGATGAAAGGACCGTTGGGCTTCAACGCCGATGATCTGATGCAGGAAACCCTGGCCATGCAGCGCAAGCTGATGGAAGGGCTGAAGCTGCTGCCGCAGGTGGAGGACGTCGACTATGGCGTGACCGCCCGCGAGGAAGTCTGGCGCGATCGCAAGGTGGTGCTGTACCGCTTTGTCGGTGAGCAGGCGCCGACCCGGCGCACGCCGCTGCTGATCGTCTACGCGCTGGTCAACCGGCCGTACATGGTGGACCTGCAGGCCGATCGTTCGCTGGTGCAGAAGCTGCTGGCGCTGGGCCAGGACGTCTACGTGCTGGACTGGGGCTACCCGGACCGCTCCGAGCGTTTCCAGACCCTGGAGGATTACCTGCTGCGCTACATCGATGGCGCGGTGGACGCCTTGTGCGCACGCAGTGGCGGGCCGGCGGACCTGCTCGGCATCTGCCAGGGCGGTGTGTTCGCGCTGTGCTATGCCGCGCTGCGCCGGCACAAGCTGGGCAACCTGATCACCATGGTCACCCCGGTCGATTTCCAGACCGCCGACAACATGCTCTCGCACTGGGCACAGCAGGTGGATGTGGACCTGCTGGTGGATACGCTGGGCAACATCCCGGCCGACCTGATGAACGCCAGCTACCTGATGCTCAAGCCGTTCCGTTTGAACGTGCAAAAGTACGTCGGCCTGCTCGACATCCTCGATGACAAGGCGGCGCTGGAGGACTTTCTGCGCATGGAAAAGTGGATCTTCGATTCACCGGACCTGGCAGGCGAGGCGTTCCGTGACTTCATCAAGCAGTTCTATCAGGGCAACGGCTTGATGAAGGGTACGGTGCGGATCGGTGAGGAGACGGTGGATCTGTTGCAGGTGACCCTGCCGGTACTGAACATCTACGCCGAGCAGGATCACCTGGTGCCGCCGGATGCCTCGCGCGCGATGCGCGGTCGACTGGGCACGCAGGACTACACCGAGTCCAGTTTCCGCGGCGGCCACATCGGCATCTACGTGTCAGGCCGCGCGCAGCGCGAAGTCCCTGCCACCATCGATGGCTGGCTGAAGGCCAGGGACCGGTAGAGTCGAGCTTGCTCGACTTCATGCTTGCTCGACTTCATGGAACCCAGAATGTCCCGAAACCCTCTCCTGATGCTGGCCATTCTGCTCGCCGCGCCACTCGCCCAGGCCGCCCCCGGACCACAGGCGCAGCGCGAGATCGCCCAGCTGATCGGCAGCCTGGACGGCTCGCAATGCCGGTTCCAGCGCAATGGCAGCTGGTACGACGGCAGCGATGCGCGCGCGCACCTGCAGCGAAAGTACGACTACCTGCTGAAGAAGAACCAGGTGGACAGCGCCGAGCAGTTCATCGAGCGTGCCGCCAGCCAGAGCAGCATGAGTGGCAAGCCCTACCGCATCCAGTGCCCCGGGCAGCCTGAACAGACGGCAGCGGCCTGGTTTGGCGCACGTCTGCAGGCCCTGCGCCAACGCACGCCGTAGACATCGGGTCGATGTAGAGTCGAGCTTGCTCGATGCTCTTTCCGATAGCCAGGAGACGCCGCCATGAACACCACGCCCAGGACGCTGTCGCGATCGCTCAACGACCGCATGATTGCCGGCGTGATCGGCGGCATCGCGCACCGCTTCGGCTGGAGCCCCACGCTGCTGCGGGTGATCTACGTGCTGGTATCGGTGGCCTCGGCCGCGTTCCCGGGCATTCTGGTCTATCTGATCCTGTGGCTGTTGATCCCCAACGAGGCCGATTGAACGCCTCCCAACGACCGTGGCCGGTCTGGCTGCGCGCGCTGCAGGTGCTGGGCGCGGCCTGGACCCTGCCCAACACGCTGGCCGGACTGCTGGGTGGGGTGGTGGGCATGCTCGGCGGGGCGAGACCGCGCTGGAGCGGTGCCGACTGTGCCGTCGTTTTTGACCGGTGGCCATGGGGTCCTGGCGGTGCGATCACCCTGGGCAACGTGATCCTGCACACCGGGCACGACCTCGGCATGTCGTGCCGGACTTACGCCCACCAGGCAGGGTGGGGGGTGGAGCCGCTGATCCGCCTGGATGACCATGAGCGGGCGCACGTCTACCAGTATCTGGTGCTGGGGCCGTTGTACCTGCCGGTGTATCTGCTGTGTGGCGGGGTGAGCGCGCGCAACCCGTTCGAGCGTGCGGCCGATCATTACGCCCGGTACGGACACGGCTGGTGGCCGTAGTTTCCAGCCAACGGCGCAGCCCCTCGTGGGTGGTGATGCCTGGTCGCCAAATGCAAAACCCTCGCGCTGGTCGGTCGGGGTGGGTTCGCGGGGGACGCCGTGAACCCGTCCATGGGGGCTTGGCCGCGGCATCCATGCCGCGGACACCCCCGCGAACCCACCCCGACCGCCCTCTGACAGATGGCTGAAACCTGTACCACCCACGGAAAAGAAAAAGAACAGCAGAAGCGGGTCGCGCGCTTCGCTTGCTCGTGTAGAGCCGAGCCTGCGCTCGGCTTCGTGGACTGACCTGAAGGCAGCCGAGCGTGGGCTATGCCGGTCGTCCTGACCGGCACCCTTCGGGCCGTCGCCATGCGCGACGTTGGCAGCGGCTCCTGCCGCTGCCTTCGGCTCTACAAAAAGCGGTCGGCCAGGCTGCTTTTGCTTTTGATCTTCTTCTTCTTTTCCGTGGGTGAACGTGCCCGAAACACTGTCAGGGGCCGGGCGGGGTGGGTTCACGGGACCGTTGGCGCCATGGATGGCGCCATCGAGCCCCCAGGGACGGGTTTACGGCGTGTCCCGCGAACCCACCCCGCCCGGCCCAATCACATGAAACGCGTTACACGACCACCCACGAGGGGCTGCGCCGTTGGCTGGAATCGCCACGATTCGTTAGCCGGAAGTTAAAGATCCGTAAGCATTCTGCTGCGATTCCGCAGTCATCTGCATGCAACCGATCGTCATTAGCCTTCGTGACGTTCCAGTCAGGTTCGACGCGGTAAGCTCTCCCTCGATGAGCTCGCAGCATCGCTCATCGATTGCAGTACGCAGTAGCAATTTGGAGGAATACATCACATGGCAATCGTTCTTTATGTCGGTGGTAGCAAGGATGGCGAGAAGGGCGTGGTGCCCTACGGCTTCAGCAAATCCCGCGCCGACACCGCGCTGGGGCCGGAGTTCTACACCGAGCGGTTCATGGAACTGCAGGGTGTCGGCAAGGTCCGCCTGATGGCCCTGGAAGGCATGCGTGACGAGATCGTCATGCAGCGCGCCGCCCGCCACTACCGCTGACCTTCGCAACACGCGGCAGGGCGCGCCCACCATCGCGCGCCCGCGCCGGCATCCCAGCCCCGGGCCCGTCCGAGCCCTCTCTTCGCCAGGATGCCGGCGTCCCTACCGGTTGCGCCGCTGAACCTCGCCCTCTGTCAATGCCTTGTTCGGCTGCGCCGCGGGTTGCCAGAATGGGGCCTTCCCGTAACGCGGCACAGACCTGAAGCAATGCACGACGCCAAGAACGCCCAGAGCGCGCTCGCCCAGCAGATCGCCCAGACCATCGCCGAGGAGATCGGTGCCCAGTCCGCCCAGGTACGTGCCGCCGTCGGCCTGCTCGACGAGGGCGCCAGCGTTCCGTTCATCGCGCGCTACCGCAAGGAAGTGACCGGTGGCCTGGATGACACCCAGCTGCGCAACCTGGAAGTGCGCCTGACCTACCTGCGCGAGCTGGAGGACCGCCGTGCGGCGGTGCTGGCCAGCATCGGCGAGCAGGGCAAGCTGAGCGACGAACTGCGCAACGACATCCTGGCCGCCGATACCAAGAGCCGGCTGGAAGACCTGTACCTGCCGTACAAGCCCAAGCGTCGCACCCGCGCGCAGATTGCCCGCGAGGCCGGGCTGGAGCCGCTGGCCGATGGCCTGCTGGCCGACCCGACGCAGGACCCGCAGGTTTTCGGCGCCACCTTCATCGACAGCGACAAGGGCGTGGCCGATACCAAGGCGGCGCTGGAAGGCGCGCGCGCGATCCTGATGGAGCGCTGGGGCGAAGATGCCGCGCTGGTCGGTGAACTGCGCACCTGGCTGGGCGAGACCGGCGTGATCCGTGCGCGCGTGGCCGAGGGCAAGGAAACCGAAGGCGCCAAGTACCGCGACTATTTCGAACATGCCGAATCGCTGGCGAAGATTCCCTCGCACCGCTTGCTGGCGCTGTTCCGCGCGCGCCGCGAGGAGATCCTGTTCCTGGAGCTGGATCCGGGCAGCGATGCCGAGGCCGGCCACCAGTACGCCGAAGGGCGCGTGGCGCGCCGGGCCGGCATCGCCGACCAGGGCCGCGCGGGCGACCGTTGGCTGCTGGACGCGTGCCGCCTGACCTGGCGCGCCAAGCTGCACACGCACCTGCTGCTGGACCTGTTCAACCAGGCCCGCGAAAAGGCCGAAGCCGAGGCCATCGCGGTGTTCGGCGACAACCTGAAGGACCTGCTGCTGGCCGCGCCGGCGGGCCCGAAGACCGTGCTGGGGTTGGACCCGGGCATCCGCACCGGCTGCAAGATCGCGGTGGTCGATGCCACCGGCAAGCTGGTGGCTACCGATACCATCTACCCACACGAGCCGCGGCGCCAGTGGGACCAGTCGCTGCAGACCCTCAAGCAGTTGTGCGCGAAATACAACGTGGAGCTGATCGCGATCGGCAACGGCACCGCCAGCCGTGAGACCGACAAGCTGGCCGGTGAAGCGATCAAGGCCGCGGCCAACCCGAAGCTGCAGAAGGTGGTGGTCAGCGAGGCCGGTGCCTCGGTGTACTCGGCCTCCGAGTTCGCGGCCAAGGAATTTCCGGGCCTGGACGTGTCGCTGCGCGGCGCAGTGTCGATCGCACGCCGGTTGCAGGATCCCCTGGCCGAGCTGGTCAAGATCGAGCCCAAGGCGATTGGCGTCGGCCAGTACCAGCACGATGTGGACCAGTACCGCCTGGCGCGGGCGCTGGACGCCCGCGTGGAGGATTGCGTGAACGCGGTGGGCGTGTACGTGAACACGGCCTCGGCCGCACTGCTGTCGCGCGTGTCCGGCCTGTCGGCCACGGTGGCCGAGAACATCGTGCGCCACCGCGATGACAATGGCCCGTTCAAACGCCGCAAGGACCTGCTCAAGGTCGCGCGCCTGGGCGAAAAGACCTTCGAGCAGTGCGCCGGCTTCCTGCGCATCGCCGACGGTGAACAGCCGCTGGATGCCTCGGCGGTGCATCCCGAAGCCTACCCGGTGGTCGAGCGCATCGTGGCCAGCACCGCACGCCCGATCAAGGCGCTGATCGGCGACGGCAGCTTCCTGCGCGGTCTGAAGGCCGAGCAGTTCACCGATGAATCCTTTGGCGTGCCGACCGTGCGCGACATCCTGAAGGAGCTGGAGAAGCCCGGCCGCGACCCGCGTCCGGAATTCAAGGCCGCACGTTTCGCCGAGGGCGTGGAGGACATCAAGGACCTGCGCGAGGGCATGGTGCTGGAAGGGGTGGTCAGCAACGTGGCCGCGTTCGGTGCCTTCGTCGACATCGGCGTGCACCAGGACGGCCTGATCCACATTTCTGCCCTGTCCGACACCTACGTGAAGGACCCGCGCGAGGTGGTCAAGGCCGGCGATATCGTCAAGGTGAAGGTGCTGGAGGTGGACGTGGCGCGCAAGCGCATCGCCCTGACCCGGCGCCTGGACGACACCCCCGGCCAGGCCACCAGCCGTCCCGGCAGCCGCGAGGAACGCGGTCCGGGCCAGCCGGCACGCCGTGATGCGGCGGGACAGGGCCGTGGGCCCGGCCGCGGCCAGGGCGCCGGCAACCGGGGCGGGCAGGCGGCGCCGCCGGCCAACAACGCCCTGGCCGAGGCGTTCGCACGCGCCAAGCGCAGCTGAGGTTCCTGGCCCCCGTCACGCTTGATGTGTGGCGGGGGACTTGTCGGTTTTCCCCGTGATTGCGCACACTTGCGCAACAGGGGCGGCGTTTGGCCACCCCGCTGTCGCTGGGGAGGGCCATGACGCCAGCACGACCCGTCGTCTTCATTGGCGGCTGCAGCCTTTCGCTGCGGCCCGCGCCTGCCTGCGCCTGCGAGGCGCCCCGTTGATGGCGGGCCAGGGCAACAACGGCAACGGGATGCTGGAGCGACGCCTGCACGAGCTGGCCGAGGAGCGCCGCCGGCTGGCGATGATCATCGACGGCACAGCGGCCGGCACCTGGGAATGGAACGTGCAGACCGGGCAGATGCGGGTCAACGCGCGCTGGGCCGAAATCGTCGGTTATCGCCTGGACGAGCTGGAGCCGGTCTGCCAGAAGACCTTCCTGAAGCTGGTCCATCCCGATGACATCGCGTTGTCCGATGCGGCGCTGGAAGACCACTTCGAAGGGCGCAGCGACAACTATGCCTGCCTGCTGCGCATGCGCCACCGCAATGGCCAATGGATCTGGATCCAGGACCGGGGCAGGGTGTTCGAATGGGATGGGCAGGGGCGGCCGCTGTGGATGGCCGGCGCGCATGCCGATGTGACCGAACTGCAGCAGGCCCGGCATGACGCGGCCGAGACCCGCCAGCGCCTGCAGGCCGTGGTCGATGCCTCCGACGAGGTGGCGGTGATCGCCACCGATACCGATGGCACCATCACCCTGTTCAATACCGGCGCAGAGCGGTTGCTGGGTTACAGCGCCGCTGAGGTGGTCGGCCAGCGCAGGCTCGATGCCTTCCACGACCCGCAGGAGCTCACGGCCTGGCTGCAACCGCAGGCCGCGGCCGATGGCACGCTTCCGGGCGTGTTCGAGGCGCTCAGCGCGCGCGCCGACGGCCAGACGTATTCACGACAATGGACCCTGCTGCGCAAGGATGGCCAGTCGCGCCAGGTGCGGCTGTCGATCAGCCGCATGGACGGGGCTGACGGCCTGCGCATCGGCTACGTCGGCATGGCCATCGACATCACCGAGATCCTGCAGGCACGTGCCGAAGCGCGCCTGTCGGCGGAGAAGTTCGCCGGCGCGTTCACCTCCGCCGCACTGGGCATGGCGCTGGTGTCGCTGGAAGGGCGCTGGCTGGACGTCAACGACGCGCTGTGCCGGATCCTTGGCTATCCGCGCGAGGAACTGCTGCAGGTCGATTTCCAGCGCCTGACCCATGCCGATGACCTGCAGGCCGATCTGGCCCTGGTGCAGGACCTGCTGGCGGGCCGGCGCAGCCATTACCATATGGAAAAGCGCTACCTGGACCGCGATGGCCACACCATCTGGGCGCGCCTGTCGGTCTCGCTGGTGCGCAACGAGCATGGCGAACCGCTGCATTTCGTCTCGCAGATCCAGGACATCACCGCCCAGCGCAGCAGCGAGCAGCGCTTGTTCGAGAGCGAGCAGCGCAGCCGCATCACCCTGGATGCGGTGGCCGACCTGGTGCTCAGCGTCAACCTTGATGGTCGCATCGATTACGCCAATGCGGCGGCGGTGCGCACCCTGGCCGGCGATGGCGCCTTGTCGCTGGCCGGGCACAAGGTGCAGGACGTGCTGTCGCTGACCACCGAATATGCGCCCGGCTCGGTGCTGGATGTATCGGTACTGCTGGACCCGGAAAGCAACGCCGTGGACCTGCATGCCGATCTGCTGCTGCGCCTGGGCAGCGCCACGGTGCCGGCGGATCTGACCCGTGCCTGGTTGCGCGACGATGAAGGCCATGTGCGCGGCGCGGTGTGGGTGCTGCGCGATGACACCCAGCAGCGCGCACGCCAGCGCGAGGCCCGCCACCTGGCCGAGATCGACCCGCTGACCGAACTGAGCAACCGCCGTGGCTTCGAGGTGCATCTGCAGCAGGCGATCACCCGCGTTGAACGGACCGGGCAGGCCGCATCGCTGATGTATATCGACCTGGACCGCTTCAAGCCGGTGAACGACACCTGGGGGCACCTGGCCGGCGATGCCGTGTTGTGGGCGGTGGCCAGCGTGCTGCGGCACGGCGTGCGTGATTCGGACGTGGTGGCACGCCTGGGCGGCGATGAGTTCGCGGTGATCCTGTCCGGCTGCACGCCGCGCCGCGCTGCCCGCATCGGTGGCGAACTGCTGCACACGCTGGCGTCGCTGTCCATTCCCTGGGACCAGCACCGGCTGCGGGTCGGTGCCAGCATCGGCATTGCGCCGTTGGCCGGCGGCATGAGCGTGGACCAGGCGGTGGCCGCCGCCGATGCCCAGTGCTACCGGGCCAAGGCGATGGGCCGCAACAACGTGCAGGTGCAGGGCGAACTGTCCGACCTGCCGGGCGAGGACGGTGAGGCCGGCTGAACCGGCCTGCACCGCCGGTGCGGATGAAGGATGTTTCATTTGCCCGTACCGGCCGATTTGGCGAGCATGGGCCAGCCTGGACTTCCGAAGTGCCCATGTCGCGCGTATTGACCATCGAGGATGACGCCATCACCGCCCAGGAAATCCTGGCGGAACTGGCCAGTCATGGCCTGCAGGTGGACTGGGTGGCCGACGGCCGCGAAGGCCTGGTGCGGGCGGCCAGCGGTGACTATGACGCGATCACGCTGGACCGCATGCTGCCCGGCCTGGATGGCCTGGCCATCGTCACCACGCTGCGCCGGATCGGCATCGATACGCCGGTGTTGATGCTCAGTGCGCTGTCCGACGTCGACGAACGCGTGCGTGGTCTGCGCGCCGGTGGCGACGACTACCTGACCAAGCCGTTCGCCTCCGACGAGATGGCGGCGAGGGTGGAAGTGCTGCTGCGCCGCCGCCAGCGCCCGGCCGGCAACGAGACCGTGCTGCGGGTGGGCGACCTGCAGCTGGACCTGCTGGCGCGCACCGCCCATCGCGGCGGGCGCAGCCTGAGCCTGCTGCCGACCGAGTTCAAGCTGCTGGAGTACCTGATGCGCAACGCCGGCCAGGTGCTGACCCGGATGATGCTGTTCGAGGAAGTGTGGGGCTATCACTTCGACCCCGGCACCAACCTGATCGATGTCCATATTGGTCGCCTGCGGCGCAAGCTGGACCACCCCGATGCCCCGGCGCTGATCCGTACCGTGCGCGGTAGCGGCTATGTCCTCAGCGAAACTGTCTGACGGCTGGCGTTCGTCCAGCAGTCGCCTGCTGGGCCTGTACAGCCTGCTGTTCGTCGCCTGGTCCTGCGCCTTGCTGGGCGTGCTGTACTGGCGGGTGTCGCTGTACCTGGACGAGCTGGCACAGTCTGCCGTGCTGCAGCGCGCACACCTGTTCGAGCATTTCACCGGTGACGGGTTGACCGCGGCGCTGCGCGAGAACCGACGCTACGACCTGCATGGCATTGATGCCTACGGGCTGTTCACGCCCGAGGGCAAGCCGCTTGCCGGCATGCTGAAGTCGCTGCCCGCACAGCTGCCGCCGGATGGCAGCGCGCACCCGGTTTCGGGGCTGCCGATCAACGATGCCTACGCCCGCGGCAAGCGCGGCTTCGGCGTGGCCATGCCGACCCGCGACGGCCGCATCCTGGTGCTGGTGCGCTACAGCGGGCCGTTGAACCAGGTCAACCATCTGATCCTCGATGCACTGTTGTGGGGAGTATCGCTGACCCTGCTGCCCGGCCTGCTGGGCTGGCACTTGCTGCGACAGCGGCCGCTGCGGCGCATCCAGGCCATCGAGCAGGCCACCGCCCGCATCGTGGCCGGTGACCTGGGCCGGCGTCTGCCGCTGTCCAACCGCCGCGACGAGCTGGACATGCTGGCGGCCATCGTCAATGCGATGCTCGACCGCATCGAACAGCTGATGACCGAGGTCAAGGGCGTGTGTGACAACATCGCCCATGACCTGCGCACGCCGCTGACGCGCGTTCGTGCGCAGCTGTATCGCATGCGCCAGCAGGTGGCCGATGGTGATCCGCAGTCACTGGCGCTGGAGCAGGTGCTGGAGGAGACCGACACCCTGATGGCGCGCTTCCGCGCGCTGCTGAGGATTTCCGAACTGGAAGACCATCAGCGCCGTTCCGGTTTCAGCACGCTGGCGCCGAACGCGCTGCTGCAGGAAATCCATGCCTTCTATGCGCCGCTGGCGGAGGAGAAGGGGCAGCTGTTGCTGCTTGAGCTGGCCGCCGATCTGCCGGGCGTGATCGGTGACCGCGGCCTGTTGTTCGAAGCGATCGGCAATCTGCTCGACAACGCGATCCGGTTCGCACCGGAAGGCGGCCGTGTGCAGCTTTCGGCGCGGGTGGAGCAGGGTGCTACCTGCATCGTGGTGGAGGACTCCGGGCCGGGCATTGCCGAGGCCGAGCGCAGCCTGGTGTTCCAGCGTTTCCATCGTGCGGAGGCCAGCAAGGGCGGTGGCTTCGGGCTGGGGCTGTCGATCGTGGCGGCGATTGCCGGGCTGCACGGATTCCGCCTGCAGGTGGGGCAGTCCACGCTGGGCGGCGCTCGATTCAGCCTGCTGTGCAGGCCGCAGGTGCTGTAGGGAGTGGTCTTTTGCAGGGCTTGCAGCCCTGCACCTGCTGCAATCAACGTCCACGTCAACGTCAAACGCCGGGATTCCTGTGGGTAGGCGGGGTGGGTCCGGTTGCGGGGGACGCTGCAAGGACGTCCATGTAAGCTCGGTCGCCGCATCCATGCGGCTCACGCCCCCGCAACCGGACCCACCCCGCCTCCGACAATTTCCCGCGATCTGCCGGAACATCGATTGGGGTCAGAGCCCGTTGCTGCGCAACGGCCTCTGACCCCATTCTTGATTGTCGATACCTGATGGATTTCATCCACGCATGGCGTGGATCTAGTGGCCGCCGGTCAACTGTCCAAGGCGGGGCACTGTGGGTTTGCGGGGTGTGAGCCGCATGGATGCGGCGACCAAGGCTACAGGGACGTACTTGCGCCGTCCCCGCAAACCCATAGTGCCCCGCCAACCTCCAGCAAACCGCCCTGGCTTTTGATGTTGACGTTGATTCGGCGGGTGCAGGGCGCCACCCTGCCGAACCCACCCCTTTCATGAAATATGTTTCATCCGTAGCACGGCATTGTTTCAGCTGCCAGCGCCGATACTTGCCGGCCTGCGCTGCCCGCGGTGGGCAGTGGCACCGCTGGAGAGCCGCATGCTCGGGTTGGTCAGGACCGCGCTCAACAAGCCTTACACCTTCGTGGTGATGGCCATTTTCATCTGCATCGTCGGTCCGCTCAGCGCACTGCGCACCCCCACCGATGTGTTTCCCGATATCGGCATCCCGGTCATCGCGGTGGTCTGGCAGTACACCGGCCTGTCGCCGGATGCGATGGCCGGTCGGGTGGTCTCCCCTTACGAGCGCGCGCTGAGCACCACCGTCAATGACATCGAGCACATCGAGTCGCAGTCACTGGCCGGCATGGGCGTGGTCAAGGTGTTCTTCCAGCCGGGTGTGGACATCCGCACCGCCAATGCGCAGATCACCGCCATCTCGCAGACCATCGTCAAGCAGATGCCGGCCGGCATGACGCCGCCGCTGATCCTCAACTACAGCGCCTCCACCGTGCCGGTGCTGCAGATGGCGTTCTCCAGCCCGACCCTGGGCGAATCGCAGATCCGTGACCTGGCGCAGAACACCGTGCGGCCGCCGCTCACCTCGATTCCCGGGCTGGCCATTCCCGCGCCGTACGGCGGCAAGCAGCGCCAGATTACCCTCGATCTGGACCCGCAGGCGATGGCGGCCAAGGGATTGTCGGCGCAGGACGTGGGCAATGCGCTGGCCGCGCAGAACCAGATCACCCCGGTCGGCACTGCCAAGCTGGGCAGCAGCGAGTTCACCGTGCTGCTCAACAACAGCCCCAGTGAGATCGAGGCGCTGAACGATCTGCCGATCCGCACCGTCAACGGTGCGGTGGTCACCATTGGCCAGGTGGCCCACGTCCGTGATGGCGCGCCGCCGCAGACCAACATCGTGCGCGTCAACGGCGGGCACTCGGTGCTGATGGCCGCGCTGAAGAACGGCGATGCCTCCACGCTCACCCTGGTCAGCCGCATCCGCGGCATGCTGCCGCAGATCGGCGAAACGCTGCCGCCGTCGCTGAAGATCTCGCTGCTGGGGGATGCCTCCACCTTCGTGCGCGAATCGATCAGCAGCGTCGCCCGCGAAGGCATCATCGCCGCGCTGCTGACCAGCGTGATGATCCTGGTGTTCCTCGGCAGCTGGCGCTCGACAGTGATCATCGCCGCGTCGATTCCGCTGGCGGTGCTGTCGGCCATCGCGCTGCTGTCGGCCGCCGGGCAGACGCTCAACGTGATGACGCTGGGCGGCCTGGCACTGGCGGTGGGCATCCTGGTCGACGATGCCACGGTCACCATCGAGAACGTCAACTGGCACCTGGAGCAGGGCAAGGGCGTACGCGAGGCGATTCTGGACGGCGCCGCGCAGATCGTCGGCCCGGCATTCGTGTCGCTGCTGTGCATCTGCATCGTGTTCGTGCCGATGTTCCTGCTCGATGGCATTGCCGGCTACCTGTTCCGGCCGATGGCACTGGCGGTGATCTTCGCCATGGCCAGCTCGTTCGTGCTGTCGCGCACGCTGGTGCCGACCATGGCGCTGTATCTGTTGAAACCGCATCGGGTGGAGCGAGGCGCCGGTCATCATCCCGAAGATGCCTTCCTCAACCATCACGAAGGTGACCATCCGCAGCCCCGCCGCGCGCGCTTCACCGCCACCATGGTGCGCTGGCAGCAGCGCTTCGAAGCCGGTTTTTCCGCCACCCGTGACCTGTACCACGCGCTGCTGGGCCTGGCGCTGGCCCATCGTGGGCGCTTCCTGGTCGGCTTCATGGCCTGCGTGCTGCTGTCCTTCGCGCTTCTGCCGACATTGGGCCAGGACTTCTTCCCGGCCACCGAAGCCAGCGCACTGTCGCTGCATGTGCGCCTGCCGCTGGGCACGCGCATCGAGGAAACCGCTGCGGCCTTCGATCGCATCGAGGCACGCATCCGCCAGGAGATCCCGCCGCACGAGATCGATGCCATCGTCGACAACCTTGGCCTGCCGATGACCGGCATCAACATGGCCTACAGCGCCAGTGGCACCATCGGTCCACAGGATGGTGACATCCAGGTCTCGCTGAAGCCGGGTCATGCTGATGCGGCAGCCTACGAGAAGCACCTTCGCGAAGTGCTGCCGGCCGCATTCCCGGGTGCCAGCTTCGCCTTCCTGCCGGCCGACACCAGCAGCCAGATCCTCAACTTCGGTTCACCGGCGCCGCTGGATATCCGCATTGCCGGGCCGGACGCAGCCGGCAACCGTGCCTATGCGCAGGAACTGCAGCGCCGCCTGCGCCACGTGCCGGGGCTGGTCGACCTGCGCCTGCAGCAGCCCGACGGCTATCCCACCTTGAAGGTGGACGTTGATCGCCTGCGCGCCAACGGCCTGGGCATCACCGAACGCGACGTCACCAACAGCATGGTGGCCTCGCTGGCCGGCAGTGGCCAGGTGGCCCCCACGTTCTGGCTGAGCCCGAAGAACGGCATCTCCTACGGCGTGGTCGCGGCGACGCCGCAGTACCGCATGGACAGCCTGGCCGCGCTGCAGGCGTTGCCGGTGACCGGCAGCGGTGGCGTGCCGCAGGTGCTGGGCGGACTGGCCGACATCCAGCGCGGTTCCAGCTCGGCGGTGGTGACCCATTACAACGTGCAGCCCACGCTGGATCTGTTTGCCAGCGTGCAGGGCCGCGACCTAGGCGCGGTGGCGGCCGATGTGCAGAAGGTCATCGACGGCATGGCCGGCCAGCGTCCGCGCGGCACCGAGGTTGGCCTGCACGGGCAGATCGACGCGCTGCATGTGGCCTTCACCGGCCTCGGCTACGGCCTGCTGGCCGCGATCGTGCTTATCTACCTGCTGATCGTCATCAACTTCCAGTCCTGGACCGACCCGTTCGTGATCATCACCGCGCTGCCGGCCGGGCTGGCCGGGGTGGTCTGGATGCTGTTCCTGACCCACACCACGCTGTCGGTGCCGGCGCTGACCGGCGCCATCCTCTGCATGGGCGTGGCCACGGCCAATTCGATCCTGGTGGTCAGCTTCTGCCGTGAGCGTCTGGCCGAACACGGTGATGCCGCCAAGGCCGCACTGGAGGCAGGTTTCACCCGCTTCCGCCCGGTCTGCATGACGGCGCTGGCGATGATCCTGGGCATGTTGCCGACCGCACTGTCCACCGAGCAGAACGCGCCGCTGGGTCGTGCGGTGATCGGTGGCCTGCTGCTGGCAACCTGCGCCACGCTGATCTTCGTGCCCGTGGTGTTCGCGCTGGCCCATTCCCGTAAAACCCGTACTGCTCCTGCCGGAGAACCCCTGCATGTCTGAGTCTTCGCTGCCGCAGCGTTCGCTGCGCCGTCCTTTGCTCATGGCCGCCGCCGTGGCGCTGGTGCTGGTGGCCGCCGGTCTGGCCCTGCGCGCACAGCAGGCACACGCGGTGGTCGAGTGGACCGAGCGCCAAGCGGTTTCTTCGGTGCAGGTGGTCACTGCGGGAGAGCAGGGCGCTGCCGGTACCTTGACCCTGCCGGCGCACCTGAGTGCCTGGACCGAAGCGCCGATCCATGCCCGGGTGGGCGGCTACCTGAAATCCTGGAGTGCCGACATCGGCCAGCCGGTGAAGGCTGGCCAGGTGCTGGCGGTGATCGATAATCCGGAGCTGGATCAGCAGATCGCCCAGGCCCACGCCCACCTGCTGCAGGTGCAGGCCGACGCGGCGCTGGCCAAGGTCAGTGCCGAGCGCTGGCAGGGCATGCTGGGCAGCCATTCGGTATCGCGCCAGGAGGCGGACGAGAAGCAGGCCAATGCGGTGGCGGCGCAGGCCAGCGTGGAAGCGGCACAGGCCGACTATGCGCGGCTGCAGGAGCTGGGCCGTTACCGCACGTTGCGGGCGCCATTCGACGGCACGGTCACGTCGCGACAGACCGACGTCGGCCAGTTGATCCGCGCCGATGACAGTGGCCGCGAGCTGTTCACCATCGCCGATACCCGCCGCCTGCGCCTGATGGTGCCGGTGCCGCAGAACAGCGCGGCCAGCATCCGGCCCGGACTGCAGGCCACGCTGCAGGTGCCGGGCCAGGACGGGGGGCATTTCACAGCTACCCTGCAGGGTGATTCCAGCGCGATCGACCGCAGCTCGGGCACGCTGCTGGCGCAGTTCGTGGTCGACAACACCGATGGCGCACTGCTGCCCGGCAGCTACGCGGAAGTATCGTTGCCGCTGCAGGGCGGCGGTGCCGGCGTCAGCGTGCCGGCCGAGGTGCTGATCTTCCGGGCCAAGGGCACCCAGGTGGCGGTGGTTGATGGCAAGGACATCGTGCACCTGCGCGATATCCACATCGCCAGTGACCTGGGCAGCACGCTGCGCGTGGACCGTGGCCTGAAGGCGGGGGACCGGGTGATCCCCAACCCGCCGGATGCATTGCGCGAGGGCGATCATGTGCGCGTGGTCGCCGGTAACGCGGAGCCTGCGCATGCCCGCGGTTGAGCGCACAGCGGCGCTGATGGCGGCAGCCGCGCTTGCAGGTTGTTCGCTGGCGCCGACCTATCAGCCGCCCTCGGTGGCGATGCCGGCGGCCTACGAGCAGGTGCAAGCCCCGGCGGCTGCCGCGCCGCTGCCACAGACATGGTGGCAAGCGTTCCAGGACCCGCTGCTGGACCGGTTGCAGCAGCAGTTGCTGCAGGCCAATCCGACGCTGGCGTTGGCCGTTGCGCACTACGACGCGGCGCGTGCCGCCGCCGGGGAAGTGGCGGCGGCGCGCCTGCCGCAGGTCGGCTTCAGCACCGGGCCGGTGCGTCAGCGCCAATCCGATGACAAGCCGCTGCGCAGTGCCACCCAGCCGGCCATCTATGACAGCAACACGGCCACATTCTCGTTATCGTTCGATCTCGATCTGTGGGGACGCCTGCGCAACGCCGCCGCCGCGGGCAAGGCGCGCGCCGAGGCCAGTGGCGATGACCTGGCCGCCGCGCGCCTGAGCCTTTCGCAGCAGTTGACCGGGTTGTACCTGCAGCTGAGGGGTACCCAGGCGCAGCAGGGGATCCTGCATGGCAGCATCGAGGACTACCGGCAGGCGCTGGCACTGACCGAGGATCGCTTCCGCGGCGAGATCGCCTCGGAACTGGACGTGTCCCGGGCGCGTCATCAGCTGGCCAGCGCACAGGCTGACCTGGACGCGCTTGACGCACGCAACGAACTGGTGCGGCACGCCATCGCCGAGCTGGTCGGCGCACCTGCGAGCGGATTCGCGCTGGCCGATGCCGCGCTGCCGGCGTTGCCTGCGGTGCCGGCCGATCTGCCCAGCCACCTGCTGCAACGCCGGCCGGATATCGCCGCCGCCGAACGCCGGGTGTTTGCCGCCAACGCCGGCATCGGTGTGGCCCGTGCGGCGTGGTTCCCGCAGCTCAGCCTGAGCGGCCTGCTGGGGGGACAGACCTCCGGTGGCAGCGCGTTGCTCGAGGCAGGCAACCGCTACTGGGCATTGGGCCCACTGGCGACGCTGCCGGTGTTGGATGGCGGCCGGCGCAAGGCGGCCAAGGCCGAGGCCTATGCGGAGTTCGATGCGGCTTCGGCGCAGTATCGCGCGACCGTGCTGGCCGCGATCCGTCAGGTGGAAGACCAGTTGACCCTGTTGCGCCAGCTCGACGCCCAGCACGGCCACGAGCAGGAGGCAGTGAGTGCGGCGCGGCGTGCCGAGCAGATCGCGCGTGACCGCTACGCCGGTGGCGCGGTCAGCTACCTGGACGTGGTCAGTGCGCAGACCGATGCGCGCCAGGCCCAACTCGGCCTGCAGGACATCCAGAGCCGGCAGCTGCAGGCCAGCGCCGCGCTGATGGCGGCGCTGGGCGGTGGCTGGTCGCGATAGCCGCCGGAGGCGGTCTCAACCTGTGAGAGGGAGGGGCGGAACAATCGCCGCATCTTCCCGGACAAGAGAGCACAGGATGATCAGCTGGAATCGGAATGCCGTCGCCGCCTACGCACCGGCCATGGTCGGCTGGTGCCTGGCGCTGGCCAGTGGCCTGCGCCTGGAACAGCTGCGCGACGATCGCCTCGCCCAGGCGATGCTGCCGCTGCTGCACAAGGGCGTGGTGGCCTCGCTGGTCCTCACCCTGGCGTGCACGGTGGTGGCCAGCGTGCTGCTGTGGCGAGGTGGCCACCGTGATCGCAACGGCATCGATGCGGGCACTACAGCGGCGCGGCATCCATCAGCACGAACCGGCACGGCGCACGCTGGAAGGCGTTGATCCGGGGCACCAGGCGCAGGAAGTGTTCGCTGGCGCAGTGGAGGTCGAGCGCGGCGCGGTCCGGCCATTGTTCGATGAAGACGAAGTGCCCCGGATCCTTCTGGTCGACGAACAGTTCATAGCCGAGGCAGAGCGGCTCGCGCTGCGTGCACGCAACCAGCTCGCGGTACAGGGGAAGCACGGTGTCCACGGCATCGGGATGGATGAAATCCTCGGCGATCACTTTCAGCATGTCGGCACCTGCAGCTTGGGCCCTGCAGGATAGTGCCGGCACGCGGCCGGCACCTATCCCACTCACTGCAATACTGCGTCCGCACTGACCAGCTGCACATCGTGCATCTGGTTGAGGTAGGCCTCGTAGTAGCCCTTGTGCGAGGCGCCGACGATGGTCAGCATGCGGCTGCCGGGGTGCTGGCCGAGCACGTCGCGCATGTTGGCCACCATGCGCAGGTTGCGGGTTTCCCAGTAGCCGACATAGCTGCGGCCGAACCCTTCGGTGGACGGCTCGACCAGGGCAGCGCCGAAGTCGCTGCGGTAGACAGTCATGGCCGTTCCCGGGGCGTTGTAGTCGCGATAGAGCGCGAGCATTCCGCCGGGCTTGGCCAGGTTGGCGTACAGCACCTCATCGGCGGCGAAGCGTGCCGTGGTTGCCGGATTGTCCCAGGCCGCCTGCAGGGCCGCACCATAGGCCTTTTCCTTGTCCTTGGCCGTGGGCGTATCGGCGGTGTGGTCATCCACCTGCCACAGCCGCTCCAGGCCCAGGCGCGCGGCCAGTACAGCAGCGATCATGCCGGCCTCGTCGCGGCGTGTCATGCGCTTGTCGAGGAACTGCACCAGTTCCGGGGTCAGGCTGTCGGCGGCGCGGCGCTCCTGCGGGGGCAGGCGCAGCCATTGCACCAACGCCGACCCGTGCTCGCCTGCGGCCAGGCACACGGCGGCCAGCCGGCGGCGCTGCGCCGGCGTCGGCGTATCCGGCCATTGCGCGAGCAGGCGCTCCATTTCGGCATTGGCTGTGGGCACATCCAGCCCGGTAGCGGCCCGCGCAGGCGCCGGGTCGATGCAGTAGGTCTCGACGCTTTCGGCGTAACGGGTCGGGTTGCGCCGCATGAAATCGCACTGCAGGCCGGACAGGTTCTCCACGGCGATGGCATTGGGCTGCCAGGCCTGCAGGCGCTGGAGCAGAGGCTCCAGCAGCGGCTGCAGGATGTCCGGTGTGAAGGTTTTCGGCAGGCCGGACAGATGCGGGCTGCCCAGCACCAGCACCTGGTTGGGACGGCCTGGGGGCGGCCCCTTCAGCTGGTCGGGGTGGAAGTCTGGCCGATAGGTGGCATCGGCAGCGAACGTGCCGGTGCTGCACAAGCCCAGGATCAGGAAGCTGGCCAGGCGTGGGAACATGCGATCTCCGTGTCAATGGACGTCCTGCAGTCCGCTGCATGCTGGCCACTTTCGTGTGCCGGGGAATCTCCCGTTGGTCATGCAAACCTTTTGTGCTTGAACTGCATCGGCGTTGCAGGCGAGGCTGTGGGTATTGACCGTGACGAAGCTGGACATGCCCACTGACGACTGGATCATCAACAGCCGGCGGCTGCGCCTTCGGCCGTTCACCCCGGCCGATGCCGACCAGGCGTTTGCCGCGATCACGCCGGGGCTGACCCGCTACATGGCGTTCGAACCGCCGGTATCGGAGCAGGCCTTTGCTGCCGTCTGGCAGGCGTGGTTGCCCACCATCGCCGACGCGAGCGACATCACGTTCGCGATCCGCCGGCACGAGGATGAGGCGTTTCTCGGCCTGGCGGGTCTGCATCGTACCGGTGATGCGGAACCGGAGCTGGGCATCTGGATCGCCGAAGCGATGCATGGGCAGGGCTACGGCCGTGAAGCCGTGGCGGCGGTGTGGGCGCACGCGTCCCGGCGGCTGCACTGTGCTGCGTTCCGCTACCCGGTGGCCGAGCAGAACACGCGCAGCCGGCGCTTGGCCGAATCCCTCGGCGGCGCCCCGGTCGCACGTGAGCAAGCTGTGAAGTATGTCGCGGTTGTCTACCGCATTCCCGCAGCAGCACCGGAAGATGCGACCGGCGTCGCCTAATTCGGCTAAAGCCACCCGCAACAACGCCGATATCCCCTCTGGATCCCGCTCCAGTCGCCCGCTGCAGGACCCCAGGCTGCCCCCGATGGGCGGCCCGCGCTGTGTGTTCCGCCGCTTCCAGATGCCGATCGCACCCGCACCAGACGTTCTTGCCAGCCGCTCGAGGGGTGCCATCCGGCACCTGTAGTCCTTAGCAACTGAAGTTGCCGCCGGGCATCCCGCCCGTCGGGTCGCAACCCTTTGTCGGACACCGAGGATCAGACAATGCTCATTCCAGGCTTCACGGCGGGCGCGCAGGCGCCGGCCGAGCTGCATACCCGTTGGTCGCCGTGGCGCGCGCTGCTGGGCGCCTTGGCCCCGCCGCATCGCGCCAGCACCGAGTCGGCAGCGAACGATCGCTCCGAACTGGAAGCCCAGGTGGCGGCCCTGCATCGGGTGCAGGCGGTCATCGAGTTCGCGCTCGACGGCACCATTCTGCAGGCCAATGACAATTTCCTGCAGGCGGTGGGCTATCGGCTGGAGGAGATCCAGGGCAAGCATCATTCCCTGTTTGTCGACCCGGAGCAGGCGCGCAGCGCCGAATACCGCGACTTCTGGACGCGGCTGGGGCGTGGCGAGTTCGATGCCGGGCAGTACCGCCGCTTCGGCAAGGGCCAACGCGAAATCTGGATCCAGGCCTCGTACAACCCGGTGCTGGATCGCCAGGGGCGCCCGTACAAGGTGGTCAAGTTCGCTACCGATATCACCGCGCAGAAGCTGCAGGCGGCCGATTCGGCAGGGCAGCTGGCCGCGATCGGCAAGTCGCAGGCGGTGATCGAGTTCAGCCTGGACGGGCGCATCCTGTCAGCCAACGACAACTTCCTGGCCACCACCGGTTACAGCCTGGACGAGGTGCGTGGCCAACATCATTCGCTGTTCGTTGAACCCGAATTTCGCAGCAGCGCCGAGTACCGCCAGTTCTGGGAAAAGCTCGGGCGCGGCGAATACGATGCCGGCCAGTACCGGCGGCTGGGCAAGGGCGGTCGCGAAGTCTGGATCCAGGCCTCGTACAACCCGATCCTCGACCTCAACGGCAAGCCGTTCAAGGTCGTCAAGTACGCCACCGACATCACCGCGCAGGTGCATGAAAACCAGGCCATGCAGCGTGCCGTGGCGCAGACCCGCGAAGTGGTGGCCGCGGCCAAGCAGGGCGATCTGACCCGGCGCGTGGCCACGGCCGGCACGCAGGGCCCGATCAGTGAACTGTGCGAGGGCGTGAATTCGCTGGTGGAGGCGATGGCCGCGATCATCAGCCAGATCAAGTTCGCCGCCGACACCATCGCCGTGGGCGCGACCGAAATTGCCCAGGGCAACAGCGACCTGTCGCAGCGCACCGAGCAGCAGGCGGCGTCGCTGGAGGAGACCGCCGTGTCGATGAAGGGCCTGGCCGACACCGTGCAGCGCACCGCCGCCAACGCACGCCAGGCCAGCCAGCTGGCCGGTGGCGCCGCCGAGGTCGCTGCGCGCGGTGGCAGCGTGGTGCACGAGGTGGTGGAGACGATGGCGGTGATCAATGCGTCCTCGCGGCGCATCGTCGACATCATCGGGGTGATCGACGGCATCGCCTTCCAGACCAACATCCTGGCGCTGAATGCCGCAGTGGAGGCGGCACGCGCGGGCGAGCACGGCCGTGGCTTTGCCGTGGTCGCCACCGAGATCCGCGAACTGTCGCAGCGTTCGGCCAGCGCGGCCAAGGAGATCAAGCAGCTGATCGATGCGTCGGTCGCCAATGTGGGGGCCGGCACCGCCCAGGTCGAAAGCGCTGGCCGCACCATGGACGAAATCGTGACCAACGTGCGCCGGGTCAGTGATCTGATGAGCGAGATCAGTACCGCCTCGCAGCAGCAGAGCGACGACATCCAGCAGATGAATCATGCGGTCGATCTGATCGACCAGGGTACCCAGCAGAATGCGGCGCTGGTGGAAGAGGCCTCGGCGGCGGCACGCAGCATGGAGGAGCAGTCGGCACAGCTGCTGCAGACCGTTGCCGGTTTCCGCGTGCAGGGCAGCAGCGCCCATCCGCAGGGCGGCGCCGTCCTGCGCGCGGTCTAGGCACGACGGTCGGAGCGTTCGTCAGCGGCCGCCGTGGCGGTACGCACGCAGTTGCGGCCAGCGTGCTTGGCGCGGTAAAGGGCCTGGTCGGCGCGGTCGACCAGATCACCCGGCGCGGTCTCCGCGCCAGGGGGCTGCCAGGCCACGCCGATGCTGATCGTCACGCTGTCCTCGGCGGCCGGCAGCGCGGCGGCTGCCACGGCGGCACGCAGCCGCTCACCTGTCTGCTCTGCGTGGGCAGTGTCGGGCGAGGGCAGGGCAGCGACGAATTCCTCGCCGCCGTAGCGGGCCAGCAGATCGTCGCCACGCTGCAGGCAGCCCTCGAGGATCGCCGCAACGGCCCGCAGCCGCCGGTCGCCTTCCGGATGTCCGTAGGTGTCGTTGAGCCGTTTGAAGTGATCGATGTCGATCATCAGCACCGCCAGTCCCAGGCCCTGACGGCGCGCACGGCGATGAGCGCCGGCCAGTGACTCATCGAAGCTGCGGCGGTTGCCCAGCCCGGTCAGGGGATCGCGCCGGGCCAGCAGTTCCAGCTCATCGCGCTGGCGCTGGATCTCGACCTGGGTCAGCACGCTGCGCAGGGCGTAACCGAGCATGGCACCGATGAAGCCCACCGTCGCCAGGACCGGCTGCAGGCGGGCGACCAGCAGGGCCACCATCATCAGCAGCAGCGGCAGCATCAGCGGGACCCCGGCATCGACGACGCGGCGCAGATCGCGCGGCACAGCCACCGCCGGCCAGCGCCGGGTGCTGCCGGCCATCACCGCCAGCAGCACGAACAGGCCGCTGATCAGCAGGTCGGTCCACCCTCCGTCGGGTGCCCGGGGCTGCACCGTGTTGATGTACAGCGCCAGCAGAAAGTAGCCCAGCGCGTAGATCGAAAGTGTCCGGAAGAAGTCGCGGCGGTCGGGATTGTCCTCAGCCAGGAAGCGGATGAGCGCGAAGCAGAACACCAGGCTGTTCTGCACCATGCTCAGGGTGCTCAGGCTCTGCATCCACAGCGCGGTGTTCAGGTGCGCCAGCGCCCGCGTATGCATGAAGTACAGCAGCCAAAGCAGAGCAATGATCGCAAGGTCCACCGCGCGGATGCAGCGGTTGCCGCCACCCGGGCTGGCCGCCACATAGGTCAGCGGGACCCGGTAGAACACGTACAGAACCAGCGTTGACAGCATCATCTGTGCAGGCCCCAGACCGGCCATCCTGCGGTACAGCAGGGCCAGCAGGGCCAATGAGAACAGACTGACGGCAACGCCGAGCAGGCGCCACTTGCAGGCGGCCTGGCTGCGTCGCGCGCGCCCGGCGCAGGCCAGCGCCGCCAGCAGCGGAGCGGCCATCAGCATCAGGTAGGAGCCGACCGGGTCTTCAGGGCCGATCAGGCCGATGACAAGCGCGTGCGTAACCAGGAACAACAATGCGGCACGCAACGTCATGCATTCCCCCGCCCCCAGCTCCGGCTGCGGTCACGATAGGCAGATGCGGGTGAGGCTGGCAAGAAAAGTGTGAACTTCGTTCACTGGCAACGTTGTCAGCAGAAGGCGGGTATTTCAGCGGGATGACGCGTTCGGTTCATCCGCATCGCGCCCGGGGGCGGCGTCGGGCCCTGCATATGCAAAAGGCCAGGTCGGGGACCTGGCCTTTGATGCAGTGGTGCCGGTGAAAGGACTCGAACCTTCATGGGGTTACCCCCGGCTGATTTTGAGTCAGCTGCGTATACCATTCCGCCACACCGGCAGGCAGCGTGCGAGTGTAACCGAGGTCGGCAGGGCTTTCATAGAGGGAAGGCCGATCAGGGCGCTTTCTGTCGGTATAGGCTCTATGGTGGCTATACTGCGGCGGCTTGAATACCTCCAGGAGCGGTAGCCGATGACAGCGTTGCAGGACCTGAGGGTGCTGGTGGTCGAGAATGACGAGATGAGTGCGGCCCTGCTGCAGATGCAGCTGGTGCATGCTGGTGCGACCGTGGTCGGGCTGGCGGCAAGCGTGTCCGAAGCCCTGCAGCTGTTGTCGGAATCGCGCCCGGACGTGGCCCTGCTCGATTATCGTCTGGCCCGCAACGAAACCAGCGAACCGGTGGCGGCTGCGTTGTTGGCATGCGGCGTTCCCTTCGTGCTGGCCACCGGCATGCTGGCCGAGCAGATTCCCGAATCGATGCGCAGCGGCGTGCTGCTGGTCAAGCCCTATCTGTCGGCCGACCTGTTCCAGGCACTGGTGCGCGCGGTCGGTCGTTCCAGCGTCAAGGCCTGAGCGGACACGTCCGTTTCGCCAGGCAGGTATGCTGGCGGGGCCTGAATGCTCAGGCCTACAAGGAGCGTGGCATGAAGAAGTGGATCAAGCGCATGGTTGCCGCCGGTGTCCTTTCGATGGCGGTCTTTGGTGGTACGGCGTCGGCCGCGTGGTGTGGCCAGCCCTGTTTCCAGCTCTACAAGAGCTGCATCGCACGGGGCGGTGAGGTCGAGCAGTGCCTGCAGGAACAGGCGTTCTGCGAAGAGGCGATGTGCGGCGGCAACCCGTGATCCAGGAACCCCGCCCAGGCGGGGTTTTTCATCTTTGCGCGGCGCTCAGCCCGCTTCCTCGTAGACGTAGTGGATCTCCTCGCGGTCGTCGAGGATGCGGTACTGGCGCGTAAGGTCATCCGGGTCGGGATTGAGCCAGGCATCCAGGTGTTCCCTGCGGATCGGCACGACGCCGCGATCATGTCCGGCAGCGGCGACATCGCTGGGCGGCGCATCGGTGATCGTGGCAAATGAGAGCAGGCGTCCCTCCGGGCCGTCCCATTCCGCCCACAGGCAGGCCAGCAGCAGGTCGCGCGGTGGATCGGGACGGAACTCCAGCACCACATCCTGCTCTTTCTCGTCCGTGCCCAGTGTGCGCCCGGCCATCGCGTGGCGGGGCACGTGCTCATAGAACGCGCTGACCACCACGACACCGTGGCGCAGGCCGAAGGCGCCGCGCCAGTAGCCTTCCAGGCTGTCGCGGCGGGCGTTGTAGGTGCCGGGATAGAGCACGTCGTTGCGCGCGGGCTTGTCCGGGAGCCGGCATTGATAGCGCATCGGCTTGATCACCCGCTGGCCGTGCTCGCAGACCATCACCGGCGCGTAGGTGCCGGGAAAGATGCGGTTGTCGCGCGGCAGCAGCTGCACCCGGTGCAGGTCTTCGAGCCTTGCCTGCGCGCGCTCGATGCGATTGCCGGCCACGCGCAGGTCGTTGCGCGCCTTCTGGGTGGGGCGCGTGGCAAGGGTGGCATGGGCGATGTCGCGGCGCTCGCGCTGGCGGGCCAGCTCGGTCTCCAGTTGCTGTCGCTCCTGCGCATGCCATTGCTGGATCTTGGCGAGGATGTCGCGGCCCTGCTCGGTGCGTGCGCCGGCAAAGCCATCGTCCATGGCTTTGGGGGTCTTCGGGCGCTTCTTGCCGGGATCATGTGCGTACAGTTCGGCAAATTCCTCCAGCGAGAGGACGGCGCCGAATTCACGCACCAGCTTGGCGTAGTCGGCGCGGATCAGGGCGGAATAGCACATGGGGACTCTGCCGGTGTGGGTCGCAGCGGCTGCGACGCGGATGCGGCAGGATAGCCTGACCCTTTGGAGAGAGTGCATGAACGATTCTGTCGCCTGCCAGTTCCGCGAGGCCGTGCCCACGGTCGAAGACTACTGCCAGCTGCGTGTGCTTGCCGGCCTCAGTGCCAAGAGCCGGGAAGCGGCCGAGCGCGCGCTGCCCAATACCCTGTTCGGTGTGTGTGCCTATCAAGGGAGTGAACTGGTGGCGATGGGGCGCATCGTCGGCGATGGCGGCTGCCATCTGCAGGTCTGCGATATCGCGGTGCTGCCGCGGTTGCAGGGGCAGGGCCTGGGCAAGGACGTGATGCGACGGCTCGATGCATGGATGCAGGCGAACCTGCCGCCGTCGGCGTACGTCAGTCTCCTGGCCGACGGTGAGGCGCACCGGCTGTATGCGCAGTTTGGTTTCGCGCCGACCGCGCCGGCCTCGATCGGGATGTATCGCCGGTTCTGAGGCGTGATGGCGCCTTCCCATGAATCGCAGACAAAGAAAAACCCCGGTCGAAACCGGGGTTTTCAAGAATTGGCGTCCCCACGGGGATTCGAACCCCGGTCGCCACCGTGAAAGGGTGATGTCCTAGGCCTCTAGACGATGGGGACGCACGAAAACTTCAAGTTGTAGAACCTCGACGGCCTAATGTCGAAGTGGTGGAGCCAAGCGGGATCGAACCGCTGACCTCCTGCATGCCATGCAGGCGCTCTCCCAGCTGAGCTATGGCCCCGATGAAACTACGGATGATCTGCCGGGAGCAGAGTCCGTTTTGAAACTGGCGTCCCCACGGGGATTCGAACCCCGGTCGCCACCGTGAAAGGGTGATGTCCTAGGCCTCTAGACGATGGGGACGCACGAAAAACTTCAAGTTGTAGAACTTTCGACGGCCTAATGTCGAAAGTGGTGGAGCCAAGCGGGATCGAACCGCTGACCTCCTGCATGCCATGCAGGCGCTCTCCCAGCTGAGCTATGGCCCCGTGTTACCGAGCCGCCTATCATACCTGCGTGTTCACGTTTGTGGAAGCTTTTTTTGAACTTTTTTCGTTCCGGTTCAACCGCGGCCACGAGGGCAGGGGAACCGCAACGCCACAACCTGAATGCCGGTAGGCGGTGAACAAAAAAGACCCGGTTATCGGCCGGGTCCTCGTTGTTCGTGATGAGTGGCGTCCCCACGGGGATTCGAACCCCGGTCGCCACCGTGAAAGGGTGATGTCCTAGGCCTCTAGACGATGGGGACGCAGATCTCATCAATGTTCTTTGCGACCTTTCGACGGCCTAATGCCGAAAGTTTGGTGGAGCCAAGCGGGATCGAACCGCTGACCTCCTGCATGCCATGCAGGCGCTCTCCCAGCTGAGCTATGGCCCCACGTCGCTGAGGAGCGAAATAATAGCCTTGCCCCAGGGGGTTGGCAAGCATTTGTTGCACTTTTCTTCACGTCGATCGCGAAGGCGATGTCATGCCTCTGCGCTCATGCGTTGCCATCGGTCAGGGCAGCCAGGATCGGGCATTGATCCAGCGTGCCATGACCGGGGCAGGCCTCAACCAGCTGCGACAGGGCCGCATGCATGCGTTGCAGTTCCGCCATCCGTTGTGCGATGTCGCGCAGGCGTGCCTGCGCCGTGTCGCGCACGCTGCCCATGTCATGCCGGTGCTGGTCGCTGAGGGCCAGCAGTTCGCCAATCTCCTCCAGGCTGAAGCCCAGCGCCTTGGCGCGGCGGATGAAGCGCAGGCGACGCAGGTCAGGCTCGCCGAAGATGCGATAGCCCCCGGCTGAGCGTGCTGCCGGGGGCAGCAGCTGCTGGCGCTCGTAATAGCGCACCGTATCGATCGGTACGCCGGCCTGGCGTGCCAGTTGACCAATGTTCATGGCGGATTCCTGCGGATGCTGACGCCCATTGTGGAGTCTTGAGTCCGCTCCAGGGTCAAGGGACGTCCCTGCGCCGCATTCAGCCTACTTTGCAACTTTCTTCATAGCCCCGCTGCTGGAGCAGTTCCTACCCTGCGCCTGAACTGGCCGCGCGATGGCCTGCAACGAAGCGAGGAGGGGGGGCTGTGGAAGGATTCAGGAACGAAGGATTCGTCGAGGTGGGGGTGGTGGAGTATCCCGGAGGAGACCCATCTGCGGCCTCGGTGCTGACTGAGATGGCCCATGTGGCCAACCGGCTTGCCCACCAGCAGCGGCGACCGTTCAAGCGCGTCGTGGTGACGCGCTGGATCGTGCCGGCCAGCCAGACCGGGGTGCATCGCATCGCCGGCGCGGAGATCCTCGATGCGGACATTCCTGGCGTGGTCGCTGTACCGGGCCAGATCAGCCAGGGGGTCTGCCTGCGCGCCGACGAGATCCTGCTGGACTGGCTGCGCGCGCATTACGACGGCGGCAGCCTGCTGGCCGCCGCAGGCGATGGCGTCAGCGTGCTGGCGCGCGCCGGGCTGCTGGCCGGCCGCACCATCTGTGCGCTGGATTGCGGCCGTCACGCCGGTCTGCAGGGGCAGGCGGCCAGCTGGGTGCCGAGCGAGCGTGCACTGGTCGACGATGGCGATCTGCTGACCGTCGCGGGCAGTCAGGCCTGGCGGTTCCTTGGCCTGCGCCTGCTCTATCGTCTGCACGGCCAGGGGGTGGCCAATGCCGTGGCCCAGCAGCTGGGGGTTACCGTTCCGGCGGGGATCCAGCAGGACCTGGAGCGCTTCAGTGCCAATTTCGCCCATGGCGATCGCGATGTGCTGAAGGCGCAGCGTTGGCTGCATACCACCGCCGCGCGCGGGGCCACGTTGAGTGCGATCTGCGAAGTGTCAGGGCTGGAGCCACGTACGTTGCAGCGGCGCTTCCTCAGGGCCACCGGTCTGCGCCCCATCGAGTACTGCCAACGCCTGCGCATCGCCAAGGCGCAGACGCTGCTGCAGCAGGGGGCGGGCATCGATGAAGTGGCGTGGGGTGTGGGGTATGCCGATCAGAGTGCATTCCGACGACTGTTCCTTCGCATCGTAGGCATGACACCGGCCAACTATCGCCGCCTGGTCAACCACAAGCGGCGCGAGCGTCCGCTGATGCCCTCGGTGGCCGGCAGCCTGCGCGGACTGCAACCTGCGGCCGGCGCGCAGATGCGACGCAGTGCGGCCTGATGCGGAAGGCGTGGAGCGGACGCTGCACTTGCAACCTGGGCACGGCGCTTCGACGATGCAGTCAGCACACGAGTGAACAGGTGGCAGATGTCGAGTATTGGACCGGTACCGATGCCGGTGGTGGTGATACTGCTGGGTGCATTGCTGGCCATGGTGGTGGCGCATCTATGGCCGCGCCGCAAGGGCGAAGCGACGCCGCCTTCGGCGGCAAGCATGGTGCTGGACATGCTGCTGATCGGCCTGCTGTGCGGGCGGATCAGTTTCGTCGTACTGAATTTCGGGCTCTATCGCCAGGCGCCGTGGAGCATCCTGCAGATCGCCGACGGTGGCTATCATCTTGTCGTGGTATTGGCCGCGGGCCTTCTGTGGGGCCTCTGGCGGCTGCGTCCATGGCGTGTTCTGCGTGTTCCGGTGCTGGCCGGTGCGTTGCTGGGGGTGGCGTTCTGGGCAGGTGGCAGCCATCTGTTGGCGGTCTGGCAGCAACAGCGGATGCCACTCCCTGCGGTGCAGGTGGTGGACCTGCAGGGGCGGTCGATCGATCTGCAGCAGTTCCGGGGCGCACCGGTGGTGCTCAATCTGTGGGCCAGCTGGTGCGGGCCCTGCAGGCGCGAGATGCCGGTGCTGGCCGCAGCGCAGCAGGCTCACGCAGGCGTGCAGTTCGTGTTTCTCAACCAGGGTGAAACCGCGGACGAGGTCCGGGAATTCATCGCCGCAGAGCGGCTGGCGCTGGGCAACCTGCTGCTGGACGACTCCGCTTCGGCATCCACCGCGCTGGGGGTGCAGGCTTATCCTTCCACGCTGTTCTTCGACAAGGATGGGCGCCTGCGCGAGCTGCACCTGGGCGAACTGACCGCGGCCGGTCTTGAACACAAACTGCGCCGGCTGCGGTAGCCTGCGCGAGCATCTCACTACGGAGTTCCCATGTTGTCCACTTCCCTGCGTACCGCACCGGCGGTGCTGTTGCTGCCGGTTCTGCTGGCGTTGGCCGCCTGCAGCCAGGCCCAGACCCCGCCAGGCAAGACGGCGGCGGCACCGGCGGCGGGTGCGCCGGCCACCACCGCCAAGGGCGACCGCCCTGCGGTGCTGAAGGGCATCGAGAAACACGGTTTCGAAGTCGTTGCCGAGTTCGATGCACCGGGCGGGCTGCGCGGCTTCGCCGGCGTGGTGGGCGGGCAGCAGCCCGCTGCGGCCTATGTCACCGCCGACGGCAAGAATGTGCTGGTCGGCAGCCTGTTCGATGCCGAGGGCAATGACGTGGCGGCCGAGGCGGTGGAGAAACTGGTCGCTGCGCCGATGTCGGCCAAGATCTGGACCAAGCTGGAAGCCAGTGCCTGGGTGCGTGACGGCAAGGCCGACGCCCCGCGTGTGGTCTATACCTTCAGTGATGCCAACTGCCCGTACTGCCACAAGTTCTGGGAAGCAGCGCGACCGTGGGTCGATGCCGGCAAGGTGCAGCTGCGCCACATCATGGTGGGGGTGATCCGCGAAGACAGCCCTGCCAAGGCGGCTGCCATCCTCGCCGCACGCGACCCGAGCGCGGCGTTGCTGGAGAACGAACGCCAGTTCGACCGGGGTGGCATCAAGGCGCTGCCGAGCATCAGTCGTGAGATCGCCGGCAAGCTCGATGCCAACCAGGTGTTGATGATCGAGATGGGCTTCCAGGGAACGCCTGGCATCCTGTTCCAGGATGCCCAGGGTCAGGTGCAGCGTCGCTCCGGCCTGCCACAGGGGAGCGATCTGCAGACGGTGCTGGGACCGCGCTGAGCAGCGCCATCGCTTTCCTCTGAAGTGCGGGCCCGCATGGCGACATGCGGGCCCGTTGCGTTTGGTGCGGCTGACGGACACAACCGCCTGCGCACAATCTGTTGCGGGTCACGTCTGAATCGTGACTGAGATCAAGCATTACGCCTTGATTCCAATCAAGGCCAAAAACGACAGCTGCACTAGCCTTTGACGCATGGAATACAGCGTCAACGCGCCCTGCATGCCGCGCCGCGGCCGCCCTCATCCGGGCGCAACGGTACAGCCATTCACGACACTCTCACCCTCTGCTTGTTACCCAGACCGCTGCGGTCGCCACCTCTCTGGCAGCGCGGCCTTGATGGTGATGGCATGGGTGGAGATGGGGCAGTGTCATCGTCCTGTTGCCTGCGAGGGGCAGGCTCGCCGGTGCCGTCAACGCAGTACCCGCATTTCCAGCAACGGCAACGTGTGGCCGGGGCGGCACCTGTGTGCGGCCGGGCAGCGCGATTCAATTGTTCGCCCGGGGAGGAAGCAATGCGCTTGGCGGTACTGAGTCTGGCCTGCCTGACGGCACTGGCGATCACGCCAGCGTATGCACAGCAGGGGGAACCGGAAGATGCACAGGCGTTGCGCCGTGAGATCGCTGCCATGCGGCAGGCGCTGGAAGGCATGCAGCAACGACTGGACCGGCTTGAACAGCGCGATGCTGCACCAGCGCAGGCTGCGCCACCGGCGGCGACGCCCGTGGCCACTGCCGCCCCTCCGATGCCATCCATCGCACCCAGGTGCCGGGCGTGGCGCAGCCGGTGCTGCCGCAACGCGACTCGGTGGCCGATCCGTCCACCGCGGCATCGCGACCGGACAGCGCCGCTGGTCCGACCGATCCGGACCTGAAGGGGTTCTTCGCGATTCCGGGCACCGATACCGTGATCCGTATCGGCGGCTACGCCAAGCTGGATGCGATTGTCGATTCGCGCGCGGCTGGTGACGAAGACCAGTTCATTCCCTCTTCGATGCCGGTGGGTGGCAGCCACCGCGATGTCTCCAACTTCAACATCCACGCCAAGCAGACCCGCTTCAGCTTCGAGGCGCGGCGCCCGACCACACATGGCAACCTGCGCTTCTACCTGGAGAACGACTTCTTCGGCAGCAGTGATGGCTACCAGTTCCGCCTGCGCCATGCCTATGGGCAGCTCGGCAACACCTATGCCGGCTATGGCTATTCCAGCTTCATGGATGCCGACAGCCTGCCCGATACCCTCGACTTCGCCGGCCCCGGTGGCGCTGGCTACCTGTTGGTGGCCGGCATCCATCACAGTTTCACGATGGGCAAGGGCAACACCCTGACTATCGCCGCCGAAGACCCGGAGACCGAACTGGCCGGTGCCAGTGATGAACGCACCGCGGTGAACCGCCTGCCCGATGTCACGGTAACCGCGCGCATGGAGCGCGACTGGGGCCACCTGCAGCTGGGCGCGGTGGCGCGCAGCCTGGCCTACGACGGTGAGGGCGAGCGTGACCGGCGCATGGCCGGAGGCCTGCAGCTGAGCGGCTCGGCCTCGGTGGGCGAACGTGATCTGCTGCTGTTCGGTGCGCTGGGTGGCCGCGGCCTCAGCCGATACACCGCCGACCTCACCGGGTCGGGCCTGGATGCCGTGGTGGATGCCGAGGGCCGTCTGGATGCCCTGGACCTGCACGGGGGCTTTGTCGGCTACACCCACTACTGGTCGCCACTGTGGCGCTCGAACCTGATCGTCGGCCAGCTGACCCTGGAACGTAACGCGGCGCTGGCCGCCGACGCCTTCCGGCAGAGCCGCTACGGGGTGTTCAACCTGATCTGGAGCCCGGCCCCCTCGTGGACCATGGGCATGGAACTGCTGTACGGGCGGCTGGAACAGCAGGGCGGCGCGCGCGGCGACACCGTCCGGGTGCAGGGCAGCCTGCAATACAACTTCATCAAGTAGGCGCCAGCGGCTGCACGCCAGCGCAACCCGTCCCCACGCCCGGCCGTACCGGGCTCATGCCAGTACAGGAGATTGTCATGGCAGAAGCAAAGAAAATCGGGGTGGTCGGAGCCACCTTCCTCGTCGCCGGCAACATGATGGGTTCCGGTGTGTTCCTGTTGCCGTCCAGCCTGGCCAAGATCGGTACCGCCTCGATCTGGGGCTGGCTGATCACCACCGCCGGAGCACTGCTGCTGGCCTTCGTGTTTGCCAAGCTCGGCAAGCTGGCACCCAAGGCAGGCGGCCCCTATGCCTATGCGCGTGACTGGTTCGGGCCGTACATGGGCTTCCAGACCAATACCATCTACTGGTTCGCCAACTGGATCGGCAACGTTGCCATTCCGATCGCAGCGGTGGGCTACTTCAGTTACTTCTTCCCGATCCTGTCCGAGCCGCTGGTGCGCTGCATCGCGGTGCTGGTGCTGGTGTGGGCGCTGAGCTTTGCCAACATGATCGGCCCAGCCTTCGTCAGCCGCGTGCAGACGGTCACCACCAGTTTCGCGCTGGTGCCGATCCTGGGCATCGCCATCTTCGGCTGGTTCTTCTTCGACGCCGACATCTTCAAGGGCGCCTACAACGTGTCCGGTGAGTCCAACTTCGGGGCGATTTCCAGCGCGGCGGCGCTGACCCTGTGGGCGTTCATCGGCGTTGAATCAGCCTCGGTGACCGCCGGTGTGGTCGAGAACCCGGAAAAGAACGTGGCCCGCGCGACGCTGGCCGGTGTGTTCCTGGCGGCGGTGGCCTACATCGCCAGCTCGTCGGTGATCATGGGCATGGTACCCAACGGCGAACTGCAGACCTCTGATGCGCCTTTCGCGCTGGCCGCAGCCAAGGCGGTGGGTGGCTGGGGCGGGGCGCTGGTCAGCCTGTGTGCCTTCATCGGTGCGGCCGGCTCGCTGGGTGGCTGGATCCTGCTGACCGCACAGAGCGCCAAGGCCGCCTCCGACGACGGCCTGTTCCCGAGCATCTTCAGCAAGACCAACAAGGACGACGTGCCGGTCAAGGGCGTGCTGATCGTGGCGGTGCTGATGACCCTTGCCGTGCTGGTCACCTCCACCTCGGAAACCGCGTCGGCGCAGTTCGACGTGATCACCTCGGCAGCGGTGGTGCTGACCCTGCTGCCGTACATCTACTCGTGCGTGGCCTGCTACTTCGTGGTCGAACGCTCGCACACCATCATCCATACCGGCGCGTTCTGGACGCTGACCAGCCTGACCGTCGTGTACTGCCTGTGGGCGATCTACGGCTCGTCGGGAACCATCGTGCAGTACGCCTTCCTGTTCGTGCTGTTCATCACCGTGTTCTATCCCTTCTTCAGCGAGGAGCGCCGCCAGCAGCGGCAGCGCGCCCGCGAGGCCTCGGCCATCACCGCCAGTGCCCAGCGTTCCTGAGTTAGACAAGGAGAATCAACGTGTATTTCAAGTCCCTGGACTATCCGGTCATTGTCATCGACAACGACTACGAGTCACCGCGCATCGGTGGCATCCTGATCCGTGCCCTGGTGGAGGAGCTGCGCAGCAACGATCAGCGCGTACTGTGCGGCCTGAATCTGGATGATGCTCGCGCCGGTGCCCGTACCTACGTAGCGGCCTCGGCGGTGCTGATCTCGATCGATGGCAGCGAAGAGGTGGACGGCGAGTTCCAGCGCCTGACCGCCTTCCTGCGCGAGCAGAGCGCACGCCGCGCCAACCTGCCGGTGTTCCTGTACGGTGAACGCCGTACCATCGAGAAGGTGCCGAGCAAGCTGCTCAAGTACATCCACGGCTTCATCTTCCTGTTCGAAGACACCAAGAGCTTCATCTCGCGGCAGGTGATGCGTGCGGCCGAAGACTACATGAAGAACCTGCTGCCGCCGTTCTTCAAGGCGCTGATCCATCATGCGGCCGAGTCGAACTATTCCTGGCACACGCCGGGGCACGCCGGCGGCGTGGCGTTCACCAAGTCGCCAGTGGGCCGCGCGTTCCACCAGTTCTATGGTGAGAACACGCTGCGCAGCGATCTGTCGATCTCGGTGCCGGAGCTGGGGTCGCTGCTGGATCACACCGGCCCGATCAAGGACGCCGAGGAAGAGGCGGCGCGCAACTTCGGCGCTGACCATACCTTCTTCGTCACCAACGGCACCTCCACCGCCAACAAGATCGTCTGGCATGGCACGGTGGCGCGTGGCGACGTGGTGTTCGTCGACCGCAACTGCCACAAGTCGCTGCTGCATGCGCTGATCATGACCGGTGCAGTGCCGGTGTACTTCACCCCTAGCCGCAATGCGCACGGTATCATCGGCCCGATCAGCCTGGACCAGTTCACGCCGGAGTCGCTGCAGCAGCGCATCGCTGCCAACCCGCTGGCCAGCAAGGCCTATCAGGCCGGCTCCAAGCCGCGCATTGCAGTGGTCACCAACTCGACCTACGACGGGCTGTGCTACAACGCCGAGAAGATCGCCGACGAGATCGGCAGCGCAGTCGATTTCCTGCATTTCGACGAAGCATGGTACGCCTACGCCGCGTTCCATCCGTTCTACGAGAACCACTACGGCATGGCCAAGGGCAAGCCGCGTGAGCAGGATGCGATCATCTTCACCACCCATTCCACACACAAGCTGCTGGCCGCCTTCTCGCAGGCCTCGATGATCCACGTGCGCAACTCGGCGCAGCGCAACCTGGATGCCGAGCGTTTCAACGAATCGTTCATGATGCACACCTCCACCAGCCCGCATTACGGCGTGATCGCCGCCTGCGACGTGGCCTCGAAGATGATGGAAGGCGAGGCCGGCCGTTCGCTGGTGCAGGAAATGCATGACGAGGCGATCGCCTTCCGTCGCGCGATGCTGCACGTGCGCGATGACCTGGGGCGCGATGACTGGTGGTTCAGCGTGTGGCAGCCCACAAAGGTCGAGCGCAGCCTGGACAAGGGTGATACGCCGGCACCGCTGGTGGCCAAGCGCGAGGAATGGTACCTGCAGCCGGATGCACACTGGCACGGCTTCGATGGGCTGGTGGACGACTATGTGCTGATCGACCCGATCAAGGTGACCCTGCTGACCCCAGGCCTGTCGATGGACGGCAGCATGGGCAAGCTGGGCATTCCGGCGGCGGTGCTGAGCAAGTTCCTGTGGGGCCGTGGCATCACCGTGGAGAAGACCAACCTGTACTCGGTGCTGTTCCTGTTCTCGATGGGCATCACCAAGGGCAAGTGGAGCACCCTGGTGACCGAGCTGATGGCCTTCAAGGAACTGTACGATCGCAACGCACCGCTGAGCCAGGCACTGCCGTCGCTGGCGGCCGAGTATCCGAACGCCTACGCCGGCTGGGGCCTGCGCGACCTGTGCGACGCACTGCATGCGTTCAACCAGGAATTCTCGGTGGCCAAGGTGATGCGCGAGATGTACGTGGACCTGCCGACACCGGTGATGACCCCGGCCGATGCGTACAACCACCTGGTGAAGGGCGAGATCGAACGGGTCGACATCGAGCAGCTCAGCGGCCGCGTGGCGGCGACCATGCTGGTGCCGTACCCGCCGGGCATCCCGACCATCATGCCGGGTGAGCGGTTCGGCGACAGCGACGAACCGATCATCCAGTCGCTGCGCATCGCCCGCGAGCAGAACGCGCGCTTCCCAGGCTTCGAATCGGACGTGCACGGGCTGATCATCGAGCAGGACGGCGATGTGACCTCGTACCGGGTGGAGGTGCTGAAGGCCTGACCGGCAACGGTCGGCCCTTCGGCGGACGATGGAGACCGCGCGCGAGCAACGCATCCTGAAGTTCTCCATCGGGGTCACCATCGCGGTCAGCGCGGTCGGCTTCAGCGGTGGCCTGCTGGTGGGATCGCAGGCCATCCTGTTCGATGGCGTGTACAGCCTGGTCGACGTGGCGCTGACCCTGGTGTCGTTGTCGGTGCTGCGGCTGGTGGCGCGGGAGCAGAGCCCGCGCTTCCAGTACGGCTACTGGCATCTGGAGCCGATGGTGGAGGCGCTGGGCGGCGTGATCCTGTCGCTGGCCTGCGTGTATGCGCTGGCCAACGCGGTAATTGGTTTGACCACTGGCGGGCACGAGGTGAAATTCGGGCCCGCACTGTGGTGGGCGGCACTGCTGAGTGCCAGCAACCTGGCGATGGCTGCGTTCGTCGCGCAGCGTGCCCGGCGCCTGCGCTCGGCGCTGTTGTGGCTGGACGTGCGTGGCTGGCTGCTGGGTGGCCTGATGAGCCTGGCGGTGGTGCTGGCGTTCGTGCTGGCGCTGGCCCTGCACGGTGGCGACTGGCACCACTGGGTGCCATACCTGGATTCGATCGTGCTGGCGCTGATCAGCCTGGCGGTGCTGCCGGTGCCGGCGCGCAGTGCCTGGAAGGCGATGCGCGAGGTGCTGCAGGTGGCGCCCGACGATCTGGACCGGCGCGTGCAGCAGGTGATGCAGGCATTCGTGGCCGAACGCGGCTACGCCGGCTTCACCAGCCATGTGGCGAAGATGGGGCGCATGCGGTTCATCGAGATCCACGTGTTGGCCGACCCGGCGACGCCACTGGGTTCGGTGGGCGAGGTTGATGCGATGCGCGATGAGATCGCGGTACGCCTGGATGCCCGTGGCAGCACGTTCTGGCTGACCATCGATTTCACTGCCGACCCGGCGTGGACGTAGCGTCGAGCTTGCTCGACGGCACCCGCGTGGTTGCCTTCTGCCTGCCTGTAGAGCCGAGCCCACGCTCGGCTGCCGATCCCATGGAGCAGCCGAGCAAGCTCGGCGCTACGGACGGGGCGATCGTTGCGCATTGCGTACTGCTCTGTTGCGCCGGATGTATTTGACCTCAACCCGGGTTGAGGTCACAGACTGCCCCGCAGTTCCAGACCGCCTAGCGCAGGTAGTACTCCACGGGTACCACCAGTTCCTGCGGTGCCTTCAGCTCGGCGGGAATGGGCGGCAGCGGCTGCGCGCGGCGGAAGGTCTGCAACGCTGCGTCATCCAGCATCGGCTGGCCACTGGGCTGCTCCAGCCGCAGTGCCAGCAGGCGACCTTCGCGGTCGATGCTGGCCCTGACCCAGGCAGTGCCCTGCTGGCGTCGCGAGCGTGCGGCGGCGGGATAGTAGCGATAACGCTCCAGCCGCGCCATCAGGCGGGCTTCCCACTGGTCGCTGGCGGCGCCGGCCTGGAGGTCCGCCGGTGGCGCGTCTGGAGCGGGCGGCGCGGCCGTGATCGATGCCGGTGCGGGACTTGCATCGGTCACGGCCGCTGGCGGGGCGATCGGCAGCGGCTGCCTGCCACGGCCACCGGTTTCGCTGGCCGCCAGTTCACCCTCGCGCGCGGCGGTGGGCGTGGGCGGCGGAGGCGATTTCGTCGGCTGCGACGCGCGCGCCTGCTGCGCCTGGCTGGGCGTATCGGCCTGGCGCTCTTCCACCGGCTGCGGCGGCGTGGACGGTGCCAGCAGACGCAGGCTGATGCGTACATCCTGCTCCGGTGGCGGCAGCGCCGGAGGCGCCGTTACCCAGTGCACCAGCAGCAACAAGGGCAGCAGGTGCAGGCCGATGGTGATCGCCATGGCCTGCCAGTGTTGACCGCGCTCACTCATCGCCGGTCACCCACAGCAGATCGGCGTCAGCGGCATCGATCACTTCACCGGGCGAGGCGAGGGCAATCACCAGGGCGGGGACGGCCGGCGGCAGGTAGCCTGGCACTCCGGTACCGCGCAGCACATGCCAGCGGCCGGCAATCAGCAGCGCCGGTGCCGGTGCGCTGGCCAGTACCTGCGCCATGCGTGTATCCCGCGCGTGCTGAACGGCCAGCATGCCGTCCAGCATCGGAGCTGCGTCCGCGTGCTGGGCCAGCACCACGGCGGACAGGCGTTGTCTTGCGGTGGCCCCCGGGAACTGCACGGCTCCGGGGGAGGCCAGCAGCGTGTTGACCTCTCCGCGTGACAGGTTGGCGCCATGCAGCGCAGTTCCTGCATGGGTCGCGGCCTCCACCACGGCGCCGTAGGCGCTCCACGGCCAGCGCGGATCCCAGTCCAGCAGTTCCTGCAATCGCGCGCTGTCGGCCTGGTTGCCCTTGCCCAGCCAGCGCTGCACGCGTTGCAGGCGTGGCTGACGCTCGCTGGCGATCATCTCCATCACCAGCGCGCCCTGTGCGCGCTCGCGCTGCAGTGCCAACAGCAGCCAGCGCTGGGCGGCGTGATCGCCCGCCATGTCGTGACGCTCGCCCAGCAGCAGGCGCTGCGCGCCGGCGGCGCGCTGCACGAACGTGGCTTCGTCCAGGGGCTGGCCGCTGGCCAGATCGATCACCGTGCCAGGCATCGGCTGCGCGCTGGCCAGGGCGGTCAGCGCGAGCAGGCACAGCGGCAGCCAGCGACGGCTAGAACGCCACATTGACGCCCATCGAGACGGTGCGGCCACGGCCGTTGCCGCGATCCAGGATTGGGCTGAAGATGCTGTCGATCGAGGCATTGTTGTCATAGGACTTGTTCTGCAGGTTTTCGATGTTCAGCCACAGCGTGGTATTGGCCTGCGGCTTGAAGCTGGCGTAGAAGTCCAGCAGCACACCGGTGCCGCCGGTTTTGCGGGTCTGGAAGAAGTCGTAGCCTTCTTCGGTCGGGCCGGAGTACTCGGCGCGCAGGCTGGCCTGCACGCGCTGCTGCCACCAGCGACCGCCCACGTCCAGGGTCCAGTAGCGGTCGGGCAGGGCAGTGATGTCTTCCAGGTTGACGAATTCGATGGCTGGCGCGCTGGTGCGCGAGCGGGTCCAGCTGAGGGTGGCGTGGTAGTGCTCGCTGGCGTAGTGCGCTTCCAGCTCGACGCCGTGCATGCGCACCACACCGGAATGGTTCATCCAGCGGGTCGTGGCAGTGAAGTCGTCCGCATCCAGCACATCGGTCCAGGCATTGAGCTGCGGATCGCTGTCGATCGGCACCACCAACGGCTCCACTTCAGGCGGATGCACGATCAACAGGTACTGCGGCTTGATGTAGTCGCGGATGCGGTTGTCGAAGCGGGTGATGCGCAGCTGCGCCAGGTCACCATCGACCAGCAGCGAACCGGTGCTGAGGTTGGCACCGAACTGCAGGTTGCGTGAGCGCTCGCGGCGCAGGAACGGATTGGCACCGATACCGTCGGCGACGCTGGCGTCCTCCAGCGGGATCTTCTCGAAGAACATCTCCTGCACGCGCGGCGGCCGTGAGGTGCGCGAGACTTCAGCGAACAACTGCAGCCAGTCGGTGGCCTGCAGTGAGAGCGCCAGGCTGGGGCTGAGTGCGCGCTCGCTGCGGCGCACGTCGATGCCGCCGCCATTGATCTGCGTGCATTGGCCCGGCACATCGGAACACACCGGAATATGGCCGCCGATGCGATAGCGATCCTGGCGCAGGCCAGCGGTCAGCGCGTAGATGTCGTACTGCAGTTCCAGGGTGCTGAACACGCTGTCCAGCTGGCTGCGGCCCTGTGGGTTGGCGCCGCGCAGGATAGGGGTGTCGGCCACGTAGATGTCCGACTGGTGCTTGATGCCGGTGTTCCAGCGCGCCTGCAGGTCGCCGATATCGAAGCGGCTGGTGTTGTCGAGCGTCCAGCTGCTGAGGCTGCTGTGGGTGCGGCGGCCGATGTAGTTTGAATCCTCCACTGGCGGATAGAACAGCCGGGTCTTGTTGCTGGCGAAGGTCGCACGCAGGTCGATCCACGGCGTGTAGGGTGTGTAGTGGTAACTGGCGCGCTGGTTGCGAGCGGAAATCTGCCACGGATAGTTGTGGTAGAAGTCGTTTGCGTAGCGCATGTGGCTCAGGTCGAGCCGATGCTGGTCGCTGGGTTGCAGGCGCGCTTTCAGCAACCAGCTGCTGGGCTGCTGGCTGCCCGGATCGGCGTTGTTCTTCTGTCCATGGGCGGTGGCGTATTCGCTGCTGCGGCTGCTGCTTGCGGCAGCCAGCAGGCCGAACTGGCGATCGCCACCTTCTTCGCTGTGGCGCCAGGCACCGGCGAAGGTGCGGCCATTGCCGTAGCCATTGTTGCCCTGGCGGTAGCCGGCGCGCAGGCCCCAGTCACGGCCCTCGCCGAGCAGATCGTCGATGTCCAGCGTGCGGAAGTTTGCACTGCCGGCCAGCGTACCGGCGCCATCACCGCCGGCAACCGCACCACGCTGCACGTCCACACCGGCGAGCAGGAACGGATCGACATAGGCGAACGGACCACCGGAGCCATGCCCGGCGTTGTTGCGGAAGGTCTGGGTGACCCCATCGATCATGGTGTTGACCCGACCCGCGCCGGTCATGCCCCGGATGTTGACCTGCAGCCCAGGCTGGCTGCGCGAATGGAAGCTGTGCGTGCCGGGCATCGAGCGCAGCAGGCTGTTGCCCTCCTGGCGTTCGGCCATGGCCACGCGTTCGCTGCCGACAATCGGTGCGAAACCATCGTCGGTGGCAGGGACGTACTGGCTGGCACCGGCGCCGGGAACATAGCCGAGCGCGTCGTTGCCCTGCACACGCAGCGGGCCGGTGCGACGGCTGCCGTCATCGGATTCGGCCGGTGCCGGCTCCAGCGTGGCGCGGCGTGCATCGATGAAACGCGGGCGCAGGCCACTGCCGTGCAGCAGGCGCGACAATGCCTGGGCATCGTCGAAGTCGCCTTGCAGTGCGGGTGCGGTGTGGCCGGCAGGCAGCGCCGCGCCAATCACCAGGTCGACGCCGCTCAACCGGCTGTAAGCGTCCAGCGCGCTGGCCAGCGGCTGGGCGGGGACATCGTAATGACGCGATTCTGTCTGTGCCTGCGCGTGGGCGGGCAGCGTCGGGAACGCGCTGGCGCAGGCCAGCGACAGGGCGAGGACAAGGGGGCGGTGGCACAGCATCGGGGGCTCCAGGGGTTGACGCAGAGCGTCGTCATCCCGGGTAGACGCGTGAGCAGAGCCGATGTCAGGGTGCATCGCGTCGCCCCGTGCGCGGGGGCAGCCAGACCTGCAGATTGCCGCCAAGGCGCAGCACGCGCACATGCAGCTGCGCCGCCAGCTGGTCGCGGCTGTGGGCGGCGCCTGCGGTGCTGCCAAGCAGCGTGACCGGCTGCTGACGCAGGCGCGCGCCGACGATCCAGGTGTGGCCTCCATGCCAGCGATCAAGGTCCTGGACGACCTCGTCCAGCGGTGTGGAGACCCAGTGCAGGCGCCGCCCGCGCCAGGCCAATGCACCCGGATCGGCGGGCACGGTCATGCCCTGATCGACCCTGTCGAAGCGCAGTTGTTCTCCCTCGGCAACCACGGTGTGGCCGTTGCCACTGTCCACGCGGACGCGATGCTCGGTGACCGTGACCCGGCTGCTGTTGTCCAGCACGGCCAGGTCGAACGCGGTCCCCAGTGCGGTCACCGTGCCCTGCGGCGTGTGCACCTGGAATGGGCGGGCCGCATCGGCAGCTACCTCGAAGCCGGCCTGGCCGTGTTGCAGCTGCAGCTGCCGGCGCTGCGCATCGATGCGGACATGCACTTCGCTGCCCGGCGACAACCAGACCCGCGTGCCATCTGGCAGCCGTTCGTCACGGATCTCACCGGCGGCGGTACGCAGCACCTGTGCAGGCGGTGGCGAGGCATGGCGGCTGTACAGCCCGAGTGTGCACAGCAGCAGGACTGCGATGCCGGCCTCGCGCAGACGGCGGCGCTGATGGCGCTGTTGCTGGCGTTGCAGGCTGGGCAGGGCTGCGCCGGCCTGCCACAGCTGCTGCAGGTGCAGATACTGCGCGGCGTGGCGTGGATCGGCCTGCAGCCACTGCTCGAACGCGGGTTCGTCGCGGGCCCCGTCGTGGCCATCCAGCCACCAGCGCGCGGCTTCGCGTGCGATCGTCTCCTGGTTCATGCACCGGGCACCCGCTGCAGGGTGACCAGCGCACGCAGCAGATGACCGTGTGCGGTCTGCCGGCTGATGCCGAGCTGGCGGCCGATTTCAGCCAGCCCCAGCTGTTCCACCCGGGCCAGCAGGAACACCTGGCGCGAGCGTGGTGGCAGCGCGGCGATGATCGCATCGAGGTGGCGCAACTGTTCGGTGTCGAGCAGGTGCTGTTCGGGCTGCGGTGCCGGATCGACCAGGGCCAGCATGTGCGCATCCTCCAGCGGTGCTTCTCGGCGACGCTGCCGTTGGCGGTAATGGTCGGCAATCAGATTGTGGGCAACGCGATACAGGTAGGCGCGGCCATTGCCCAGCAGACCGCTGGCAGCGACCTTCAGGAAGCGCAGCCAGGTTTCCTGGACGACGTCATCGGCGTCGCAGCGTTGCGGGAGTTTGTGGCGGACATGGGCATGCAGCGGCCGGTAATGGGCCGCGCACAGCTGCGCGACATCCGTCTGTTCGACAGGCGTGGACACGGGGCGGGCAACAACTGGGAGGGGAAACAGCCCGCGGCGGCAAGGGCAGCGGCTGCACCTTACAGCAAAAGAGAATCATTTGCATCTATGATGGCGCCGGTGCGCTGCGGCGTCGGTCAATGCGCGCGTAAGCGGTCAGGCCGATCTGGCGGGCATGATGGTTGATTGCCAGAGCGATCTCCTCGACATACTCGTTGAGCAGCGCCAGATGGAACGCCAGCACCCACGGTGCTGACGCCTGCCCCGTTGCCTCGACCGCACGTTGTCGCAGGAAACCATCGGGATGCCGGGTGGCCAGGCACAGGCACAGCAGGCGGTGATCGCCCTGCAGGGAAGACACCAGGCGTTCCAGACGCACGCCGTCGGCTTAGATGCGATAGGGGAGCGCAGCGTTGCCGGCCAGCGGCCGGCACGACCGCCATCGGGTCAGAGATTGCGGTACTGGATCTGCACCGCCAGCACGCGCAGGCCGTCGGCGTTGCTGGACAGGATGCGCTCTTCGCCGATGCCTTTCTGCCGTTGCAGCTGGTAGCCCTGATCGGCGGGCAGCTGTGCGGCGATGCTGTCCATGTGCTGCTGGGCATCGGGGCCGCTGCAGTCGAAGTGGCCCCAGTAGGCGCCATTGCGGTGGATCTGCAATCGGTAGTTCATCGGGCTGTCTCCGATAGTTCCTGCAACCATTGGCTGAACATCGCGGTGGCCGCTGCCGCCAGCGGCGCGCCATAGCGGCGTGCCTGTGCGCGCAGGTCGTTGGGGTCGATGCCGGCCTGGGCCAGCTCCAGGGTGTGCCCGATCAACCAGCGCTCGAACTGGCGCGCGTCCAGTTCGGGATGGCACTGCAGGGCCAGGGCATGGTGACCGATGGCAAAGGCCTGGTGGCGGCAGGCCGGCGTGCTGGCCAACCGGCGCGCACCTGCCGGAAGCTCGAATACCTCGCCATGCCAATGCAGTACCGGAATGCCCTGTAGCGCCAGCAGTGGTGAACGCTGACCCTCATCGGTGAGCAGCAGCGGCGAAAAGCCGATTTCCTTGCCGCCGCTGGGTGCAACCTGTGCGCCCAGCGCGCGTGCCATCAGCTGCGCACCCAGGCAGATGCCCAGGGTCGGCCGCTGCTGTAGCAGCCGTCGTTGCAGCAGCGCGATGCTGTCGTCGAGGAACGGGTAAAGATCAACATCGTTGACGCTGATCGGCCCCCCCAGCACCACCAGCAGGTCAGCCGCTTCGGCTGGATCGAGTGCATCTACACCAGCCTGCAGCACCTGCAGCTGCCAGCCCTGTGCCAACAGCAGCGGTTGCAGGGTGCCAAGATCCTCGAAGGCAACGTGTTGCAGGACGACCGCGTGCTTCATGCCTCGGCTCCGTTGTTCGGCCAGTAGAAGCTGTCCGGGGTAGCGCGGGCGCCGAAGATGGCCTGGCCGACACGGACCACGGTCGCGCCTTCCTCGATGGCCACTTCGAAGTCACCGGACATGCCCATCGACAGCTGCGACAGGTCGAGGCCGGCAGGCGTGGTGCGCTGCACTTGGTCGCGCAGTTCGCGCAGGCGCACGAAGCAGGCGCGCACGCGCTCGACGTCGGGGCTGAAGATGGCCAGGGTCATCAGGCCACGTACTCGCAGGCGGTCGAAGCTCGGCAGCTGCTGCACGAATGCCTCGACAGCAGCGGGCTCCAGGCCGTACTTGCTCGGTTCGGCCGAGGTATTGACCTGTACGAACACATCCAGCGTGCGATCCTCCAGCTGCAGGCGCTGTTGCAGCGCCTCGGCTACACGCAGGCTGTCCAGGGCCTGGAATTCGCTGGCGAAGCGTGCCACGTAGCGCGCCTTGTTGGTCTGCAGGTGGCCGATCACCGACCAGTGCACGCCGAGGTCGGCCATGGCCTCGGCCTTGCGCTGTGCCTCCTGCACCTTGTTCTCGCCCAGTTCGTGGCAGCCGGCGGCCACCGCCATGCGGATACGGGCGTCATCGACGGTCTTGCTGACCGGCAGCAGGCGGACGCCGGCCGGGTCGCGGCCGACGCGGGCGCAGGCATCGGCGATGCGTTGGCGCACCGTGACCAGGTTGGCGGCGATCTGTTCGACAGACTGGGCGACGGGCCAGTCTGCGGCGGCAAGGGGCATGTGGGCACCTCCAATGCAGGGGCCAGGGTGGGATACACTGGCACAGGACAAGAATTATTTTGGCATAGGACAAAATGAAAATCACTGGGCATAGCGCCGAGTCGATCTTCGACAGCATCCGAGATGGCATCGGCAAGGGCCGGTTGCCTGCTGGCAGCGTGCTGCCACCGGTGCGCGAGCTGGCCGAACAGCTGGGGGTGAACCGCAACACCGTGGCCGCCGCCTACAAGCGGCTGGATGCGGCCGGTCTGGCCAGCACCGGTGGCCGCCGCGGCACGGTGGTGCGCGGCCTGCCGCCGACGATGGCGCGCGAGGGCACCCCACCGGGATTGGCCCTGCATGACCTGGCCGGTGGCAATCCGGATCCACGCCTGCTGCCGCCTCTGCGGCTGGCTCCGGCTGCGCCGCGGCTGTATGGCGTGGGTACAGTCGACCCACGGCTGCAGTCGCTGGCGCGGGCCTCGCTGGATGCGGACTGCCCCGGCGGCTATGCGCTGGAACTGACCCATGGTGCGGTCGATGGCATCGAGCGCCTGCTGGCGGCGTGGCTGCTGCCGTGCGACCGGATCGCGGTGGAGGATCCCTGCTTCCTCGGCAGTCTCAACGTGTTCAACGCTGCCGGGCATGCGCCGTTGCCGGTGGCGGTGGATGCGAACGGCATGCAGGTGGAGTCGCTGCGCCAGGCACTGGAGGCCGGCGCGCGTGCGGTGCTGCTGACCCCGCGTGCGCACAACCCGACCGGGGCCAGCCTGGATGCGAAACGGGCACGGGCGCTGCGCCAGGTGCTGGCGGCCTACCCGCAGGTGGCGGTGTTGATCGACGATCATTACGCACTGCTCTCGCAGCAGGCCTATCACTCGGTGCTGCCACTGGATGGCCGCCGTTGGGCATTGCTGCGCTCGCTGTCCAAACCACTGGGCCCGGACCTGCGGCTGGCCTGGCTGGCCTGTGATGACGAGACCGCGATGCGGTTGCGGTTGCGGTTGGCGTCCGGCACCGGTTGGGTCAGTCATCTGCTGCAGGACGCGGCCATCTCGGTACTGGCCTCTCCCGCACAGCGGGCCAGGATCGTTTCTGCGGGTGAGCGCTATCAGCAACGCCTGCAGTTGCTGCAGGAGCTGCTGCGGGCACGCGGCGTGGCGACGCCGCAGCCGATGGAAGGCTTGAACCTGTGGCTACCGTTGCCGGCCGACAGCCATCGGCAGGTACTGGCGCTGGCCTCGCGTGGCTGGCATGTGCGCGCGGGCGAGGTGTTCGCAGTGGCTGCGCCGGGGCATGGCCTGCGCATTACCTGCGCAGCACTGGGCGCGACGCAGCTGCGGCAGCTGGCCGATGATCTGGCGGCGGTGTGCGGTTCGTAGCGTCGAGCTTGCTCGACGGCCCGTCATGTAGCGTCGAGCCATGCTCGACGGCTTCCACCAACAGCAGCCGGCCATGGCTCGGCTCTACAAAGGTGAAGCAACGTCGAGCAAGCTCGACGCTACGGCGTGCGGTGATCAGGGCGCGGCGTTGGCACCGGGGCGGACGTAGTAGGACTGGCCGCTGTCATCGACGAACATCAGCTCCGGCTTGCCCTGCCAGGAGGTGAGCATGGCGCCGGTGTTGTTCTGGTGCTTGACCATCAGGCTGGCGCCCCGGTCCGGATTGGCGACGACCTTGAAGACTTCGGTGGTGCCGCTGGCATCGTCCAGGGTCAACACGGCTTCGCCGCCGCGGTCGCTGGTGCCGTAGCCACCGCGCTCGGAGCCATCCGGGCCGAGCAGGATCAGCCCGGAGAGCGCCGTGGCGCGCGGCCCTTGTGGGCGCCCCTGGCTGAGCGGATCGGGAACCGGTGCACCGAGGATCACGCGCGGTTGGCCGTTGCCATCGTGGATGACCAGGCCGCGTGCCTCGATGATGCGCTGTGGTGATTGGCTGCGGTGCAGGTTCCAGGCAGTCCAGCCGGAAACGAGCAGGGCAAGGGTCGAGAACCCCAGGGTGGTCAGCAGCAGCGCACGGGGCATCGGGTCGTCCTTCCTTGGATGTGCCGACGATAGCGGATGCAAAAGGCGATGGGTAGAGCCGGCCGGGTAGAGTCGACTGTGAGTCGACTGCTGTTCGATTCAGTGGAAATCGCGGCTGTGGCTGCGCAGGCCCTGCAGCAGTTCATCCAGGCAGTGCATGCGCTGCACGATGACATGCTGCACGCCATCAACACGCTCCAGGCGGCCGTCGATCTGCATCAGCTGGGTATCGACCAGCACCCGGTGCTGGCGATCGGCCAGGTGCCGCCAGACCACGGCGTTGACCATGCCGGTCTCGTCCTCAAGGGTGAGGAAGGTGACGCCGCTGGCGGTCTGCGGGCGCTGGCGCATGCGCACCAGGCCGGCAATGCGCACGCGGCGGCCGTGGCCGTGCCCGGCCAGCTGCGCGGCATCCAGGCAGCCACGGCTGCGCAGCTGCGCACGCAGGAACGAGATCGGATGGCGACCCAGCGTGGTGCCGGTGCTGCGGTAATCGGCCTGCATGTCCTCCCAGGCGCTGGGCAGTGGCAGCGGCACACGGGCTTCGGCCGTGGCACGGGCCTGGTCGAACAGCGGCAGCCGGTTCTCCACGCCGGAGATGTCCCAGCGCGCACGATGGCGATGGCCACTGAGCCCGCGCAGCGCACCAGCATCGGCCAGCAGGCCCTGCTGGCGGCGGTCCAGTGCGGTGCGCTGGCACAGGTCGCCGACATCGTCGAATGGACGTCGCGCGCGCTCGCGCACGATGGCCTGCACGGCCGGTTCGCTGCAGCCGTCAATCAGGCGCAGCCCGAGCCGGATCGCCGCCGCGCCCTTGCTGAAGTCCAGGGTGCAATCCCAGTCGCTGTGGCGCACGTCCACCGGCAGCACGCCGATGCCATGCCGGCGCGCGTCCTGCAGCAGTTGATCGGGGCTGTAGAACCCCAACGGCTGGCTGTTGATCAGGCTGGCGGTGAACGCGGCCGGGTGATGGCACTTCAGCCAGCAGCTGGCATAGGTGAGCAGGGCAAAACTGGCGGCGTGGCTTTCCGGGAAGCCGTAATCGCCGAAGCCCTTGATCTGTTCAAACAGATGCTCGCCGTATTCGCGGCTGAAGCCGTTGCTCAACATGCCGGCCAGCAACTTCTCGCGATGCGGCTCCAACCCGCCGCGGCGCTTCCAGGCCGCCATCGAGCGGCGTAGTGCATCGGCCTCGCCGGGGGTGTAGCCGGCCGCATCCACCGCCAGCTGCATCACCTGTTCCTGGAACAGCGGCACGCCCAGGGTACGCGCGAACACGCGTTCCAGCTGCGGCGGATACAAGGGCTCCTCCAGGTTGTCCAGCGCCTGCGGGCCCTGCTCGCGCAGCAGCCGGCGCCGCTCCAGATAGGGATGCACCATGTCGCCCTGGATCGGGCCGGGGCGCACGATCGCCACTTCGATCACCAGGTCGTAGAAGGTACGCGGCTGCATGCGTGGCAGCATCGCCATCTGCGCACGCGACTCGATCTGGAACACACCGATGGTATCGGCGGCACTGATCATGTCGTAGGTCGGGGTGTCATCGTCCGGGATCGCATCCATGCGACCGCTGTGCAGGCCGTGCTGCTGCAGCATCGCCAGGCATTTGCGGATGGCGGTGAGCATGCCCAGTGCCAGGCAGTCGACCTTCATCAGGCCGGTGGCATCCAGGTCATCCTTGTCCCACTGGATGACGGTGCGGTCGGCCATCGCCGCGTTCTCGACTGGCACCAGGGTCGACAGCGGATGCTCGGAAATCACGAAGCCGCCCGGGTGCTGTGACAGGTGGCGTGGGAAGTCGATCAGCTCGGCCGTCAGTGCCAGCAGGCGCTGCATCAACGGCGTATCCGGATCGAAGCCGCGCTCGCGCAGGGTCTCCGGCAGCGGTACATGGCCACCCCAGTGGTCCATCGCCGCGCCCAGTTCGTTGACCTGGTCCATCGGCAGGCCGAGCGCACGGGCCACGTCGCGGATCGCGCTGCGGCCACGGTAGCTGATCGCCACCGCCGTCAATGCGGCGCGTTCACGGCCATAGCGCTTGAACACGTACTGCAGCACTTCTTCGCGGCGCTCGTGCTCGAAATCGATGTCGATATCCGGCGGCTCGTCGCGCTCGGCGGAAATGAAACGCTCGAACAACAGGTTGCTGCGCGCTGGGTCGATCTCGGTCACGCCCAGCACGAAGCACACCGCCGAGTTGGCCGCCGAACCACGGCCCTGGCAGAGGATGTCCTGGCTGCGCGCGAAACGCACGATGTCCTGCACGGTGAGGAAGTAGGAGGCGTAGTTCTTCTGCTTGATCAGCGCCAGTTCGTGCTCGATCTGCGTACGTTGTGCCGGTTTGATGCCGTCTTTCCAGCGCCACGGGATGCCGCGCTCGACCAGCACCCGCAGCCAGCTGTCCGGATCATGCCCTTCGGGCACCAGCTCACGCGGATAGGTGTACTGCAGCTGCTCCAGCGTGAAGTGGCACCGCTCGGCGATGCGCAGGGTCTCGGCCAGCAGTTCGGGCGGGTACAACTGGGCCAGCGCTGTGCGTGGACGCAGGTGGCGCTCGCCGTTGGGGAACAGGCGCCAGCCGGCTTCGGCCACGCTGCAACGGTGGCGGATCGCGGTCAGCGTGTCCTGCAGGGCGCGGCGGCGGCGTACATGCATGTGCACATCGCCACTGGCCACCAGCGGCAGGCGATGGCGTTCACCGAACGCCTGCAGTTGCTGCAGGCGGCGCGCATCGTCGTGCTCGTGGTGCAGCTCCACCGCCAGCCACAGGCGATTGTTGAAGGCATTGCGCAGCAGCTCCAGGTCGGTGACGGCCGGGTGCCGGTCCAGCCACAGGCATAGCAGGCCGTCGGGCAGGCCATGCAGGTCGTCACGCAGGCAGCGGTATTCACCTTTGCCGGCCCGCCGCCGGCAGGTGGTGATCAACTGGCACAGCCCGGCATAGGCGGCCTGGTCGGTGCACAGCAGGGCCAGCTTCGGCCCGTCCTCGAGCTGGAACTCGGCACCGACGATCAATGCCACGCCATGCGTCTTCGCCGCCTGCCAGGCGCGCACGATGCCGGCCAGCGAGCACTCGTCGGTGATCGCCAGGGCGCGGTAGCCCTGGCCGGCCGCGCGTGCGAACAGCTCTTCGGCGATCGAGGCGCCACGCTGGAAACTGAAGGCCGACAGGCAGTGCAGTTCGGCGTAGCCGGGCAGTCCGCTGTGCATCGCGGCTCAGCCGAACCAGCCGTGCAGCATCCACGGTGCATGTGGATCGTTACGCATACGGAACGCCCAGCCGCGCTGGCCGTGCGCGGTTTCCACCACGTAGTAGTCGCGCCGTGCATCGGCCTGGTCCCACCAGCCCGACTCGATCCGCTCCGGCCCGGCGACGATGCGCAGGCGTGGGTCGCGCAGGGGCTGCGGCGTCTCCAGCAGCCAACCGGGGCGCAGCGGCCAACACGCGGGCGGCTTGACCGGTGGCTGGGTCCCACTGGCGCGCTCGGGTCGATGGTCGGCCTGTACCGCCAGCGGCTGCACTGCATCATCGCCCAGCCGTGCGCGCAGGCGTTCGCGCAGCTGGTTCCAGGGCATCGCCTGCGCTGGCCGGGTGTCAAACAGATCGCGTGAGGCCGGTACGAAGGGCGGCAACTGCTCGGCCTGCAGGCGCAGCGCGCGGCTGCCCGCCGGCAAGGTGAAGGCTTCCATGCGGTTGCGCGCGATCTCGAACAGCAGCGCAGCATCGCGCTCGGGTGCCAGCAGGCCGATGGTCAGCACACTGGCCGGCAGCAGGTCGTGCTCGAAATGCAGGTCGAAGCGTTGCACGCCGCCATCGCGCGAGCACAGGAAGGCAGCCAGGTCCAGCAGAAGGCGGCGCAGCGGGAACAGCAGGGCCTGGCTGGATTCGATCTCGTATTCGAATTCGATGCGTGCATCGAAACGGTCCGGTGGCTGGTAGTAGCGCAGCGGCGCGGTGGGCAGGCCCCGCAATGCGTCCAGCTGCTGCAGTACCTCGGGGGCGAAGCGCCGGGCCAGGCTGTCGCGTGGCAGGTCGAGCACCGCCCCCAGCGTGCGCAAGCCGGAGCGGCCGAGCACGGTCACCGCATCGCCGGGCAGACCGCAGCGTGGCAGCGGCAGCTGCGCCAGTACTGCCGGCAACTGTTGTGCATTGATGCCAAGGCCGTCATGCACATTGGCCAGCACGCGCGCGGCATGCGGGTTGGGCGCGGCCACCAGGCGATGGCGGAAGCCGAGTTCATGCAGTTCGTTGCGCAGGCGCTGTTCGATGGCGGGCCAGTCGCCGAACAGGGCGCGGCTGGCACCGATCTCCAGTACCAGCGCATGCGGGAAATCGAGGCTGACCTGCGAACTGTAAGCGTAGGCCCAGCTGGCCAGCAGCTGCCGGGTGTGCTGTTCGGCGTTGGGGTCGTAATCGTGCAGATGCAGGTCCTGCACCAGCACCTGCGCGGCCGAGAGCAGCATGCCCGGGCGCAGGCCCACCGCGCGCGCGGCCGGACTGACCGCGCGCAGCACGCGGCGCTGGGCCGGCCCCTGCAGCAGCACCAGCGGCCGCTGCGGGTCCGGCTGCAGGCGCAGCACGCTGTCCAGCGCCAGCTGCGGCAACAACAGGCAGGCCCAGTGCATGGCGCGGCCTCAGTGCGCGATGGCCAGCGGCAGTGGCTGTGCCGGCGGCAATCCGCCGCGACACTTCAGCACCCGCACCTGGCCATGTTCGAGCTGCAGGCGCAGGCTGGCCGGGGAGGGGTTGCGCGCCGCACGTGCTTCGCGGAACACGAAGCCCAGGCACTGGCCGCTGTCGGCGGCCACCTGCAGGCGGCGCAGGGCGCGGTCGTCGGCCTGCTGCGGCCAGCACAGCACCGCCGCACAGGCGGCAGAGCGCAGGCATTGTTCGGCCGCCCACAGCGCCTGCTTCGGTGTGGCCTGGATGATCTGCAGCTGGGCCAGCTCCAGCCCGGCGGCGGCCCAGGCCGGCGCATGCGGGCGATAGGGCGGGGCGATCAGCACGATCGGGCGGTCGCGCTGGCTCAGCTTTGCCAGCGCCGGCCAGACCAGAGCCAGTTCGCCCACGCCGGGCGCGGCCTGCAGCACCTCGCACAGCCCGCTGGCCGGCCAGCCGCCACCGGGCAGGCGCGCGTCCAGGGCCGGGTGGCCGCTGGCCAGATGGTCGCTGGCCGGCCCGTGGCGGGCCGGGCCACGCCACAGCTGGCGGCCATCCAGCAGCCGGTCGAGGGCGACGACGGCGCCCATCAGCCGGTCCTCCAGGGGAGGCGCCGGGCAGGCTGGAAGCGGCAGAGATGGGCGGAAACGGCGGGCATGGAGCGAGTATCGACAGGCGCGTATCAGGGGCTGAGACCGGACATGCTACTCGGTTGTAAGTAGAATTACTAATGGAATCGGCGGGGTGGGTTTCAGGTTGCTGAAGGGGTAAAGGAGTGCCGACCAAGGTCGGCACCCACAGGCCCCGGTTACGGGCGCACCGGCAACGCCACCGGTCGCAACGGTGCGGCATCGCCGCCGCGGATCTTCAACGGGCCGCCGATGAAGGCGAATTCGTAGACCTTGTCACGGGCCAGTTCGTCCAGCGCCACCAGTTCGATGATCGGCGCACCCTGCTGGGCCAGCAGGTAGGTGTGCAGCGGCACATAGTCATCGGATACCTCCGACGGGAAGGTCTCGAAGCTGAGGTTGTCGGCGCCGACGATCATCGCGCCGCTGTCTTCGACCAGGAAGCGCGCCGCGTCCAGGCCCATGCCCGGCGGGTTGGCCATGTACGCTTTGGGCTGCTCGAACAGGCGCATGCGGCCGGTGCGGATCAGCACCACGTCGCCCTGCTGCAGCGTCACCTTCTGCCGTGCCAGCGCATCCTTCAGGTCCTGGCGGGTGACGCGGTAGCTGTCCGGCAGCATGTCCACGCCCTTGGCGCCGGCCACGTCGATCAGCACGCCACGGGCGATCAGCGGCGGGAATTTCTCGATGCCGGTGACCTTCCAGCCACGGTCGCCCAGATGCTTGTCGGCCTCGAAGCCGTTCCAGATCTTCCCGTGGATGCCGAAGTGGTTCAACGCATCGATGTGGGTGCCGGTGTGGCTGTACATCGAGAACGCGGTACCGGTGTAGCTGCGGGTGAGGTTCATGGTCTGGCCCACGCCCATCGGATCATCCATCACCGTGCCGCGCGGGGTGTGGGTCATCCAGAACTGGTAGTGCGGATCGCCGGCGTCCTGCCAGCTGGGCATGCCGACGTAGTACTCGGTGGCCAGGTCATAGGCCTTGCCGCCGCTGACCCGCGACAGGATGGCCGCGCGCGAGGCGTCGGTGATCAGGTTGAGGCGGCCGATCTCGTCCTTCGGCCCCCAGGGGCTGGTGCCGACCTGCTGGCCGGAGGGAACGCGTTCGTGCGCGGACACCGTGGTGGAAGCGGCGGTGCCGGCCAGCAGCAGGGCCAGTGCGGTGGCCAGGGTACGTGGGGTCATGGGGAATCTCCTTGTGGGGTGGGGGGCGGTGCGGCTCAGGCCGCGACCAGGTGCGCCAGGGCCTGGCGCAGGTGTGGCAGTGGCAGGGTCTGCAGGCGCAGGCCGTTGCCGCCGATCACGGTGGGAATGGAGTGGATGCCGAGGGCCGCGGCTTCGGCACGATCGGCCTGCACGCGCTGGCGTACGGCGTCGCTGCCCATCGCATCGGCGAAGGTGCCGCGCCGATGGCCCAGCGATTCGGCGATGTCCAGCAGCACGTCGGCATCGCCGATGTTGCGGTGCTGGTGCAGGTGCGCCCACTGCACCGCGTCGAACATCGCGCCATGGGCATCGTTGCCGCCGATCAGCCCGGCGGCCTGGCAGGCCAGTGCGCCCAGCCAGCCGGAGGGATACTCGAAGTCCTGTGCGCGCATGCCTTCGATATCGATGCGCGCGGTGTCTTCATGTGCGGCGCAGTCGGTCCAGTGGCGCAGGATGGTCGCCTTGGCACGCGCCATCGAGCCGAACACCTCGATCATCCGGGCGCGCGAGTCCTGCAGCACGAAGCTGCGGTGGCGCACCTGGATGCCGAGTTCGGCCGAGACATGCTGCAGGCGCGGGGCCAGCACGAAGCACCAGCCGCAGACCACGTCGTGGAAGAAATCGACCACCGGCGCTGCGGTGGCGGGGGAAGGAGCGGAAGACATCTGCCTGCCATCGGTGAAGGAGGAGGCGGCAGATTAGGCAGTGCGGCGTGGCCGAAACAGCACGCCACGGGCAGCTCAGTTTTCGCTGGGAGTTACGAATCCAGGCCGGCGCAGCCGGGCAGCTCGGCGTGCAGGAAATCGATGAAGGCGCGCACCTTGGGCTGCAGGTGGCGCGAGGTGGGGTAGACCGCATGCACGAAGCGTGGCGGATAGCGATGGTCGGGCAGCACCTGCTGCAGTTCGCCGCGGGCCAGCGCCGGTGCGGCCAGGAACGAGGGCAGGGCGCCGATGCCCATGCCGGCCACCAGCAGGTCGCGCAGCAGCAGGCTGTTGTTGACGGTGACGCGCGCCGGCAGGGTGATCGAGACCTGGCCATCGGGGCCGAGCAGTGGCCAGCTGCCGGGCGAGTCGGACAGGCTGTAGGCCAGCACGCTGTGCGCCTGCAGATCATCCACCGTGTGCGGCGCGGGGTGCTGCTGCAGGTAGGACGGTGCCGCGCACAGCACCTGCTGCAGCGACGCCAGGCGGCGTGCCACCAGCCGCGAATCGTCCAGTTCGGCACGGATGCGCAGGGAGACATCGAAGCCTTCACCGACGGCATCGATCAATCGGTCTTCCATCAGCAGATCCAGTGACAGCTGCGGATGCTGCTGCAGGAAGCGCGGCAGCAGCGGCGACAACGTGCTCAGCGCGAACGACTGCGGCGCGTTCACCCGCAGGCGCCCGCCGACCTCGCCGCGCTGTTCGGCGATGCCGCGTTCCAGCGCGTCCAGCTCGTCGAGCAGGCGGCAGCATTCGCGGTAATAGGCGTGGCCGGTTTCGGTCAGGCTCATGCGCCGCGTGGTCCGCTGCAGCAGCACTACACCCAGGTGGCTTTCCAGCGTACGCAGCTGCTTGCTCAGCCCGGCTGGCGAAAGGCCCAGGTCTTCGGCGGCGCGGGCGAGTCCGCCACGTTCGACGATGCGGCGGAAGGCGCGCATCAGGTTGAAGGAATCCATGCCGGCCCCGGACGCGATGAGGGCTTCATTGTAGATCCACGCCATGCGTGGATGCAGGAAACACGGTGCTGACCAATCTCCGCATCCACCTGCGGCACGCGCTTGCGCCGTTTGTTCAAGCCAGCAAGCCACACGCCAGGCCAGCATGCAGGCCCCTCACTTTCCGGGTTGCCCATGAAGCACTGGATGCTCCGCCTGTATGCCCCGTTGTTCCTGCTTGGTTTCGTCGCCGTTGCCATTGCCTGGGTCGGCCACCATCACGGCGACCCGCTATGGCTGCTGGCCCTGCTGGCGCTGGCCATCGCGCTCTCGTTCGGCGCCGAACGGGCCTGGCCGTATGATCCGGCGTTCAACCACGATCATGGGGACAGCGTGCGCGACACCCTGCATGCACTGGTCAATGAAGGGCTGAACCTGCTGTCGATCGCCGCGGTGCCGTTGCTGGCGGCGGTCATTCCGTGGCAGGTGTGGCCGGTACAGTGGCCGTTCGCGTTGCAGGTACTGGTTGCCATCATCGCCGCCGATCTCGGCATCACCTTGGTGCACTACGCCAGCCATCGCATCGGCTGGTTGTGGCGGCTGCATGCCGTGCATCACAGCGTCACCCGCATGTACGGCTTCAACGGCCTGATGAAGCACCCGCTGCATCAGGCGGCCGAGGCGGTGGGAGGCGTGCTGCCATTGCTGGTGCTGGGCCTGCCGATGCCGGTGGCGGCAGTGCTGGCGTTTGCCATCGCCATCCAGCTGTTGCTGCAGCACTCCAACGTGGATATGCGCCCCGGCGTGCTGGGCCGGGTGATGGCGTGGGCGCCACTGCATCGCTTCCACCACATGCGCTACGGCACTGCTGGCGACGTCAATTTCGGCCTGTTCCTGACCGTCTGGGATCATCTGCTGGGGACCGCCTTCGATGCGCCGGGCTATCGGCTGCGGCAGCAGGACCTCGGCATCGGCAGCCAGCCGGACTACCCGCGCGATTATCCGGGGCAGCTGCTGGCGCCGTTCCGCGAGCTGCCGCAGGGTGACGTGCCGGAACTACCCGAAGGCCTGCACAGGCGGGAGTGATCGAGCGTGTCAGGCCGCGTGCAGCTGCAGGCCCTGCAGCTGTGCCGCACCGATGCCGAACATGCGGCGCAGGCTGCGCGACAGATGGGCCAGGTCGGCGAAGCCGGCCGCATGCGCACTGTCGGTGAGGCTGTGCCCGCGCAGGTGATGTGCCAGCGCGATGCGCAGGCGCTGCCACAGCACCCAGCCGCGCAGGGTCACCGCCAGATCGGACTGGAAACGCCGGTGCAGCTGGCTGGTCGACAGATGCGCCGCCTCGGCGATATCGGCGGCCGGCACCGGGCCCGGCAGGTGCTGGCTGATGCGGGCAAGCGCCGCCTGCACCCGGCGGTCGAGTGGCTGTGCGCGGCTCAGTCCCGGCAACCAGTCGTGCAGTTGCGCCGCGGTACCGGGCAGCGTGTGCAGATGCTGCTGGATCTGTTCAAGGTCGGCATGCGCCGGTTCGAGAAACACTGTGCAACCCGTTTGCGGCGCCGACAGGATCGCGTGCGGCTGGAACGAGGGCAGCCACAGCCGCTGGCCCTGCTGACGCACACCGTCGATTTCGACCTGCCAGGGCGCGTCCTCACTCAACAGCAGTTGATGGGCGTAGTGCGCATGTGCAGCGCTGCCGCCGGCATGACCCTGCAACACGGCCACGTGGGCATCCAGCAGCAGCGTGCCATTCCAGGGCAGGGCGGGGGAGGACATGGCGGGATTGTAGATCCACGCCATGCGTGGATGAATCTCCATCGAAATCGAATATTCCGAGAGTTGAACGAAAAGCAGCCGAGCATGGGCTCGGCTCTACAGCAGGCCGTGCGGGGAATTGTCGAAGGCGGGGTGGGTCCGGTTGCGGGGGCGTGAGCGCCATGGATGGCGCGACCGAGCCTCCATGGATGGATTTACGGCGTCCCCCGCAACCGGACCCACCCCGCCTACCCACAGGAGCCCAGCTTTTGCTTCTGCTGTTGCTTTGGCCGTTGCCTCTGCGGGTGCCGGGCGCCGCCCGGCCGTCACCTCACCGCCCGTGCGGATCCGGCCGGTGATGCACGTATTCGACCACCGTGCCATCCGGGTGCACGGCGTTGAACGCCGCGCCGGTCGGCACTACCTGCAGCGGGAAGATGATTTCGGCGCCGGCCGCGACCAGCTTGTCGTGATAGGGCCGAACATCGTCGACCAGCAGTGTGCCGGTGGTCGAGGTGAACGGTGCCAGCGCCGCCGCGCTGCCTTCGATCAGCAGGAACGCACCGACCATCGCCAGGCGCAGCCCGGCGTCGGGAAACGGGAATCCAGCGTCGGCCACCAGGCCCTGCAACTGTTCGTAGAAGGCCACGCTGCGCTCCAGCTCACCGGGGGCCACGAACACCCGGATCAGCACGCGCGGCGCGCGCTGGCTGGACGTATCGCAGCGGTCGCGCCAGAGATGGTCGAAGTCGCGGTGGACGGTCATGGGCTCGGTTCGTGGCCAGGGATCTCCATTATCAGCAGCCCTGCGAGGCCTGCTGATGACCGCCGGTGATGGCCTGATAACCACCGGCCCGGTTGCCCCTGTGACTTAGGTCCTGTTGACAGGTGTGAACGCCCTCGCACAATCTTCACATGATTGGGTCGCCCTGCGCGGCCCGGGCAGGCAGGTTGTCACGCCGGGAGGAGGGTCCCGCGCGCAGACCGGCCCGCCCTTCGGCCTGCGGGACGTTGCCTGGCAACCCCTGCGCGGCATGAACGCTGCACCCTTCGGCGGCACTTTCCCTGGACCGATTGCCTTGGCAACGGAATTACGCCTGCCGATGAAAACGTTTACAAAGCCGCTTGCACTGTCCCTGGCCCTGTCTGCTGCACTGGCCGCTCCGGCCTGGGCCGACCCTGCCGCGTTCACCGTGCTGACCCTGGAACAGGCGCCCAACGCCGAGGCGATGCCGGCCCTGGCCGCGCAGCTGAAGCGCCTGAAGGTGGACGCGGTGAGCGTGCGTCAGGTGCAGCGCGGCATCGGCCAGGTCGATCCGCTGCAGGTGCTGGCCGATGGCCTGGGCTATGAATACCGCTTCATCGCCGCCGGCAAGGACGATGGCCAGACCCAGCGCGGCCAGGCCGTGCTGACGCGGCTGCCGATCGCCGCTGAATCCGGCCCCGACCAACCGGGCCTGAACTATCTGCGCCTGGACGATGGCCGCCACACCGTCGCGGTCTATACCGACGCCGGCGCAGGTGCCGCGCAGCTGCCGGCGCTGGTCACCCGTTCGCGGCTGGGTGCACCGGCGGTGCTGCTCGGCGCGGTGGCCGGTGACTCGGCAAAGGCCGCAGGCTTCGATCCGGCGCGGGTGGCACTGGAAGCCGATGCCAGCTACTTCAGCGATGGCTTCCAGGCTGCCAGCAGCGCACCGTTCAAGGTGGAAGGCAGCAGCCTGCATGCCACCCTGCTGACCCTGGCCTACGCTGCCGACAGGCACGGCGACGCACCGTGGATGGACACCACCCTCAACGCCGACGCGCGCGCCGCGCTGCTGCTGAAGGCGATGACCGAGGACGAAAAATTCCAGATGCTGCACAGCTACTTCGGGCTGGGCAAGGACGGTGGCCCGCTGCCGGAAGGCGCGGTGGGTTCGGCCGGTTTCGTGCCGGGCGTGGCGCGCCTGGGCATTCCGTCGCAGCAGTCAGCCGATGCAGGCGTCGGCGTGACCAATCCCGGTGGCATCCGCCCGGGTGACTTCGCTACCGCGATGCCGTCGGGACCGTCCACCGCCTCCAGCTGGAACCGCGAAGTCGCCTTCGCCGGTGGCGCGACCATGGGCCGCGAGGCGTGGCAGCAGCGCTTCAACATCCTGTTGTCGGGCAGCGTGAACCTGCAGCGCGACCCGCGCAATGGCCGCAATTTCGAGTACGCCGGTGAAGATCCGCTGCTGGCCGGCTCGATGGTGGGCGCGTTGATCCAGGGCGTGCAGAGCCAGCACGTGATCTCCTCAATGAAGCACTTCGCGCTGAACGACATGGAGACCCGCCGCAACTTCCACGACGTGCGCATCGGCGAACAGGCCATGCACGAGTCGGACCTGCTGGCCTTCGAGATCGCGCTCGAAGCCGGCCGCCCGGGCGTGGCGATGTGCTCGTACAACAAGATCAACGGCACCTACGGCTGCGAGAACGGCTACCTGATGAACCAGGTGCTGAAGCAGGAATGGAAGTTCCCCGGTTTCGTGATGTCAGACTGGGGTGGCGTGCACAGTGGTTCGAAGGCGGCGCTGGCCGGCTTGGACCAGCAGTCGGCCGGTGAAGTGTTCGATGCGGCGGTGTTCTTCGATGAGCCGCTGCGCCTGGCCGTGCACGGTGGCGTGGTGCCGCAGGCGCGCCTGAACGACATGGTGGCGCGCATCCTGCGCACGATGTTCCTGCACGGCAACTTCGACAACCCGCCGCAGCACCAGAAGGTCGATGCCGAGGCTGGTTTCGCCGTCGCCCAGCGCACGGTGGAAGAAGGCAGCGTGCTGCTGCGCAATGAAGGCAACCTGTTGCCACTGGCCGACACGGTGAAGCGCATCGTCATCATCGGTGGCCACGCCGACAAGGGCGTGATCGGTGGCGGTGGTTCGTCGATGGTGGGCGTGACCGCCAAGGGCACCAATGCGGTGCCGGGCGTGCTGCCGACCACCTGGCCGGGCCCGGTGATCTTCCACCCGTCCTCGCCGCTGGAATCACTGCGTGCGGCGCGTCCGGATGCGACCATCACGTATGTGGACGGCACCAACGCCGCCGCCGCGGCCAAGGCCGCCGCGCAGGCCGACGTGGCCATCGTGTTCGCCACCCAGTGGGCTGCCGAATCGGTGGATCTGCCGGACATGCAGCTGCCGGACAACCAGGATGCGCTGATCTGGGCGGTGGCCAAGGCCAACCCGAAGACCGTGCTGGTACTGGAAACCAACGGCCCGGTGCGCACGCCGTGGCTGGCGCAGGTGCCGGCGATGCTGCAGGCGTGGTACCCGGGCATCCGTGGTGGCGAAGGCATTGCCGCGCTGCTGACCGGTCAGGTGAACCCATCCGGCCGCCTGCCGGTGACCTGGGTGGCGGACGAATCGCAGCTGCCGCGCCCGCACATCGACGGCCTTGGCTTCAAGCCGGCCAAGCCGTTCGGTGATGTGTTCGATTTCGATATCGAAGGTGCCAACGTCGGCTACAAGTGGATGGCGGCCAAGGGCCTGACCCCGACGTTCGCGTTCGGTCACGGCCTGTCCTACACCTCGTTCGCCTATGAAAACCTCAGGGTGAGCGTGGAAGGCTCGCGCCTGGTCGCCAGCGTGGACATCCGCAACACCGGCAAGCGCGCCGGTGCCGACGTGGCCCAGCTGTACCTGAAGCTGCCGGCCGGCAGCACCACGCCGATCCGCCTGATCGGCTACGACAAGGTGAACCTGCAGCCGGGCGAACAGCGCCGCATCCGTATCGAAGCCGAGCCGAAGACCCTGGCTCACTACGATGCACAGGCCCGCCAGTGGAGGATCGACGGCGGCACCTATCAGGTGCAGCTGTCGCGCAATGCTGCCGAACCGTTGCAGACGGTGGACGTACAGCTGGTGGAGCAGGTGCTGCGCTGATGCATGAAGACACGGCCCCGCAAGGGGCCGTGTTTGTATGTGGGGGGCCGCCGCGCTCGCCGGGCCATGCCCGGCGAGCGCGGAATTCACACCGGCGCGCTGCCAAACCACCCGCGCAGGAAATCGATCAGCTGGCGAACCTTCGGTGACGGCTGCGTGCTGTGCGGGTACACCGCGTAGACGCTTTGCTGCGGGAAGCGGTGCTGGCGCAGCACCGCTCGCAATCGGTCCTGGGCAAGGTCGTCCTCGATCAGCCAGCGCGGCAGCACGGTGACGCCGGCGCCGGCCACGGCGAAAGCACGCAGGCTGCTGGCGCCGTCCACGCGCACCACTGCATTGCCCGGATTGGTGGCGAACAGCGCGTCGCTGCCATCGGGGGCAACCACCGGCACATCGGCCAGTCGCGGATAGCCCAGGCGGGGCAGGGTGCCCAGCTGCACCGGGTCATCGGCCGCATCCGCGGTGGGCAGCCGGGCCAGCAGCACGGGCGCGGCCACCGCACACAACGGATGCCTTTCCAGTTCGATGGCGTGCAGCGCCGAGTCGGGCAGGCGGCCGAGACGGATCGCCAGGTCGAAGCGCTCGGGTATCAGGTCGGCCGGCGCCGGCGAGGTCGACAGGTGCAGCTGCAATGCCGGATGCCGCATGCGAAACGCCTCCAGTGCCGGAATCAGGCGCAGCTGCGCGTACTCCGGCGTGGTGGTCAGGCGCAGCACGCCCTGCAGCTGATGCTGGTCGCGGCGCGCGGCATCGATGGCGGCCTGTGCAGCGTCCAGCGCCTGCACACAGTGCTGCAGGAACTGCTCGCCGGCCTCGGTCAGCGCCAAGTGGCGGGTACTGCGCAGCAGCAGGGTCACGCCCAGCTCCTGCTCCAGCCGCTTGAGGTTGAAGCTGACCACCGCGCGGCTCAGGCCCAGGCGATCGGCGGCTGCGGTCAAGCTGCCGGCCTCGACCACGGCGCGGAAGGTATCGAAGCGATCGAGGCTGACCATGGGCGATTAATTGTCAAATAAGATTTGACAGTGTTGCAGCCGTCGTCGTGTTTTTTCAACAAGGCCCGGCCGGCATGCTGGGCGCTTCCCTGATGGAGCGCCGCCGATGCCGTCCCCCCGCCTGCGCCATGAGGCGATCTTCCTGCTGGTGTTTGCCCTGGATCTGGTCAACATGTTCATCGCCACGGTGGCCTATCCGGCGCTGGCCGCTGAACTGCACGCCGACATCGGCTGCCTGGCGTGGGTCGGCACCGCCTACATGCTCGGCCTGAGCGTGGTGATTCCACTGGCGCCCTGGCTGGCCGCACGCTGCGGCGAGCGGCGCCTGCTGCTGGTGGCGCTGCTGGTGTTCGCCGTCGCCGCCATGCTGGCCGGCGCTGCGCCGGGCATTGGCTGGCTGCTGGGTTGGCGCTTGCTGCAGGGGCTGGCCGGTGGCCTGCTGATTCCGGTTGCACAGGCCACCGCCTATCGACACTGCACGCCCGAGCAACGTGGCGCGCTGACCCGACGCATCCTGCTGGTGGCACTGCTGGTGCCAGCCCTGGCGCCGGCACTGGGTGGCCTGCTGGTGCAGTGGCTGTCCTGGCGCGGCGTACTTTGGGCCAGCCTGCCGTTGGCGGTGATGGCCATGGGTCTGGTGCTGGCCTGGATGCCGGCCGATGGTGAGCGCAGTGCTCCGCGCCTGCAGGCCTATGCGCTGTCCACCGCAATGCTGGCGCTGGGCGCGCTGCTGCTGGCACTCACCTGGTTGGGCGAGCGCGACCATCGGGGCGCCGGTGCCGTGCTGCTGCTGATCGCACTGCTGCTGGCGGCGGTTCACCTGCGGCATGCCCGGCGGCAGGCGCATCCGTTGCTGCGCTGGTCGCTGCTGTCCCATCACGAGCTGCGACTGGCGATGCTGGTGTATCTGGCGGTGCCCGGCGTGTTCATCGGCAGCCAGCTGGCCAGCACCCTGCAGTTGCACCAGGCCGGATACAGTGCCGCACGCATCGGCGCGCTGATGCTGCCGTGGGCGATGGCCTCGGCCATCGCGATCACGGCCAGCAAGCACCTGTTGTCCCGCTTCGGCCCGGCCACGGTACTGCGCGCCGGCATGCTGCTTCAGGCCAGCGGCCTGCTGTTGATGGCGCTGCTGCCACAGCCGGCCTTCGCCTTGGCTGCACTGTTGTTCGCATTGATGGGCGCCGGCGGCAGCTTGTGCAGCAGCACCGCACAGACACTGGCGTTCCAGGGTGTCGAGGGTGAGGCACTGGGCGACGCCAGTGCGTTGTGGAACCTCAACCGCCAGCTCAGCTTCTGCCTTGGCACTGCGGCCATCGCGCTGCTGCTGGCGCTGGCCATGCAGTGGTTGCCGGCACGCGCCACCCGCGTGGCGCTGGGTCTGGCCGCCGCATTGACGCTGCTGCCGATGGCGCTGCTGCGCCGCCCGCATTCTGTCCCCTTTTCGCAACCCGAGAACACCTGATGGATACCACTGCAGAACATGAAATCCACCACCTGCACGACAAACTGCAGGCCTGGTTCCGTGCCGACGTCGGCTCCGATGCGCTCGATGATCTGATGACGCACTTCTGTGCGGACTTCAGCATGGTCGGCATCGCCGGCCGTCGGCTGGACCGAGATGCGGTGCAGGCATTGTTCGCCGGTGCCCATGGCGCGCGACCGGGGTTGCAGATTGCCATCGAGGCCGTGCAGGCAGTGGAGGCGCCATCAACGTTGGCGGTGCTGCGCTATCGCGAAGGCCATTTGATCGATGGCGGCAACCGCACATGGCGGGAGTCGCTGGCGGTACTGCGTCAGGAACAGGGGCGCTGGTGCTGGCTGGCGCTGCATGAGGTTCAAACGGCCTGACGGATCCGCCGGAGGTGGCCCGGCGCTGCGCGGGGAGCACCGGTCGGTAGTGCCGTCCGCTGGCCGGCATTCGGTTACCGGTTTCCGCAGCGGCAGCGGGCAGCACATGTGCCATCAGTCCTGCCTGCATCCACCGCAGAATGCAAAGCCCGCACACACTTCACGGCCCAGTGCAGGAGTACGCTGGGGCCTTTCCTGCCGGAAGGGGTTGTCCATGCGTGTGCGTGCCGTTGCTCTAGCCATCGCCCTTTGCCTGTCCAGCACCGTGCTGGCCGCCGATACACCGCCGATGACCCCGGACGTCAGCGGCAAGCCCTTCGTCGCCCCCGATGTCGGCCGCGACTATGACAAGCGCGTGGTGATGGTGCCCATGCGTGATGGCACCAAGCTGTACACGGTGATCGTGGTGCCCAAGGGCGCCCGCAACGCTCCGATCCTGCTGACCCGTACGCCCTACGACGCTGCCGGCCGTGCCAACCGCAGCGACTCGCCGCGCATGCGCGACCTGCTGCCGCAGGGCGATGAAGTGTTCGTCGATGGCGGCTACATCCGCGTGTTCCAGGACATTCGTGGCAAGTACGGCTCCGAGGGCGATTACGTGATGACCCGGCCCCTGCGCGGGCCATTGAACAACACCCCGGTCGACCATTCCACCGACGCCTGGGACACCATCGACTGGCTGGTGAAGCACGTGCCGGAGAGCAACGGCAAGGTCGGCATGCTCGGTTCGTCGTATGAAGGCTTCACCGTGGTGATGGCGCTGACCGATCCGCATCCGGCGCTGAAGGTGGCCGCGCCGCAGAGCCCGATGGTCGACGGCTGGATGGGTGACGACTGGCTCAACTACGGTGCGTTCCGCCAGGTCAACTTCAATTACTTCGCGATGCAGACCGAGAAGCGCGGTAAGGGCACGCCGCTGCCCAGCCTCGGCTACGACGACTACAGCACCTTCCTGCGCATCGGGTCGGCCGGCGACTATGCGCGCTTTACCGGCGTGGACCAGCTGACCTGGTGGAAGAAGCTGGTCGAGCACCCTGCATACGACGCCTTCTGGCAGGGCCAGGCGCTGGATGCAGTGATGGCGAAGACGCCGCTGAAGGTGCCGACCCTGTGGCTGCAGGGCCTGTGGGACCAGGAGGACATGTGGGGTGCCAACCACGCCTACCAGGCGATGGAAGGGCGCGACAGTGGCAACAACCGCAATTACCTGGTGATGGGCCCGTGGCGGCACAGCCAGGTGAACTACAGTGCCAGTGAACTGGGCGCGCTCAAGTTCGATGGCGATACCGCGCTGCAGTTCCGTCGTGATGTGCTCAAGCCGTTCTTCGACCAGTACCTGGTGGACGGTGCGCCGAAGGCCGATACGCCGCCGGTGCTGATCTACAACACCGGCGAAAACCACTGGGACCGCTTGAAGGGTTGGCCGCGCAGCTGCGACAAGGGCTGTGCGGCCAGCAGCAAACCGCTGTACCTGCGTGCCGGCGGCAAGTTGGCGTTCCAGGCGCCGGCAGCGGGCGAGGACGACTTCGATGAATACGTGTCCGACCCGGCCAAGCCGGTGCCGTTCGTGCCGCGCCCGGTGCGTTTTGGCGACCGTGACATGTGGACGACCTGGCTGGTCAAGGATCAGCGCTTCGTCGATGGCCGACCTGACGTGCTGACCTTCATCACCGAACCGTTGACCGCGCCACTGCGCATCGGTGGCGCGCCGGTGGTGCACCTGCAGGCCTCGACCAGTGGCACCGACAGCGATTGGGTGGTGAAGCTGATCGACGTGTATCCGGACCAGGAAGCATCCACACCGGAGATGGGTGGCTATGAGCTGCCGGTGTCGCTGGCGATCTTCCGCGGCCGCTACCGCGAGAGCTTCAGTGATCCCAAGCCGCTGGCCGCCAACCAGGTGCTGCCGTACCGCTTCGACCTGCCCAACGCCAACCACACCTTCCAGAAGGGGCACCGGGTGATGGTGCAGGTGCAGTCCAGCCTGTTCCCGCTGTACGACCGCAACCCGCAGACCTATGTGCCGAACATCTACCTGGCCAAGCCGGGCGATTACCAGAAGGCCATGCAGCGGGTCTGGCACAGCGCGGCGCAGGCCAGTTACATCGATCTGCCGGTGTATTGAGGGGCCTACGGTGACGCCGGGCATGGCCCGGCGCTACCGGTGATATCGCGACGCCGGTAACGCCGGAGGGGGCGGTAGTGCCGGCCGCTGGCCGTCAGCGGCGAAAGCGTGTCCACCAAAGTCGACACCCACCCATAGGGATATCGCTTTACCCGACCTTCGAAGGACCAGTGCGCCAGCGGCTGGGCACCAGCCCGAAGCGCTTGCGGAAGGCGGCGGCGAAATTGCTGGGATGGCGGTAGCCACTGGCCGCGGCCGCCTGCTCGACGGTCCAGCCATCTTCGCGCAGGCCCTGCTCGGCATGGCGCATGCGCTGCTCGTGCAGGTAATCGAACACCGAGCTTCCATACTGCTGCGCGAAGTGGCGGCGCAGCGAACTCGGGCTCATGCACGCCAGCCGCGCCAGTTCGACCAGGCTGTGGGCATGGCTGGGGTCATCGTGCAGGTAGGCGCGTACGCGCTCCAGGCGCTCGCGCTGCCCGGCACGCAGCGTACGTACCTGCTCGGTCTGCAGATCCTCGGCCTGCAGCCCGACTGCAAGCAGCTGCAGCGCCACGCCTTCGCGCCACAGTGCGTCGATGCCGTCCTGCCACGGGCTGTCGAACAGCTGTCCCAGCACGGGTAGCAAGGTGTGCGGAATGGCCCAGTGGCGGCATTCCAGATGCGCGTTGAGCGCACTCTCCAGCTGCGGCAGCTGGAACAGGTCCGGATCGAGCTGGTTGGGCACCATCACGCTGACCCCGCGCATGCGCGTTTCACCCGGATGCGCACCGGTCATCTCGATCTGCTCGCGATGGTGTGCGGTCATCGCGGTGCCAGCGCGCAGGGTGAATCCTGCGCGTTGTGGGACACGCACGTCGACCTGGCCCTGCAGCATCACGCGGATCACCAGCCCCGGGCTCTGCTGCGCGGTAGCCACATACGGGAACCGGTTATGGACGTCCGACGCGATAAGGCTCATGCCACCGCGCAGGAACTGTTCGTTGACCTCGCCGCGACCGGCCCACTGGTCATCGCGCAGGTGTTCAGGGTCGGCGCGGTAGTCGAAGCCGTGGCGTTGGCCGAAACGGCGGTAATCGGCAAAGGTGAAGTATCGGGACATCGCTCGGCACGTGCTCTGGAGGTGGACACTGGCGGTGCCTTGCCCGGGGCGCTGCACTGCGGGTGCTGCGCCGGTGCTTGTGCGTGCAGCCGCGCGGCGGCGACGGCACTGTGGAGGGCTGGGAAAGCGCCAGAGGGGAAGTGTGTGTCGAAGAAACTGGAAACGTTTCCCATTGTCGCCGTGATTTGCGCGCTTTTGATTCCAATATGGTCAAACCGATTGATGATTACGGCCAAAGTGAATTCGCCGTTGAGCATACGCAGGCGTTTTGCCTGCATATCCGTACGTATATCCATACATCAACCCAGGTTGAGGTTGCACGGCTGGAACGATCGGATGCGGACACGATGTCAGCTGGCTCGTCACAGCGGCCGGCGTAGCGTGGTGGATTGGCGGCTGCGCGCCGCATCGCTATCCCCCAACGATGGAGAACGTAGATGATCGATTACCAGCTCGGTGGCAAGACCGCGATCGTGACCGGCGGTGTATCCGGTATCGGCCTGGCGGTGGCGCATACGCTGGCCGCGTCCGGCGCCCGCATTTCGGTCTGGGACCTGAAACAGGACGCAGTGGACGCCACCGTCGCGCAGCTGCAGGCGCGCGGCACACAGGCGATCGGTGTGGCGCTGGACGTCACCGATGATGCGGCGGTGGAGGCCGCCGTGCAGCGCACGGTGAAGGAACTCGGCGGTGTGCATATTGCGGTCAACAACGCCGGCATCAGTGGGCCGGCCGCCAGCAGCGGCGACTACCCGGTGGATGGCTGGCAGCGGGTGATCGATGTGAACCTGACCAGCGTGTTCCTGTGCCAGCGGGCGCAGATCCAGGCGATGCGCACGGCCGGCAGTGGCGGCAGCATCATCAACATGGCCTCGATCCTGGGCCAGGTCGGCTATGCCGGTTCCACCGCCTACGTGGCGGCCAAGCACGGGGTGGTCGGCCTGACCCAGACCGCGGCGTGGGAGCACGCGGCCGACGGTATCCGGGTCAACGCGGTCGGTCCGGGCTTCATCAGTACGCCGCTGTTGGAGAAGATGGACGCGAAGGTGCGCGCAACGCTGGAGGCGCGCCACGCGCTGAAGCGGCTGGGCACTGCCGAGGAGGTGGCGGCACTGGTGGCCTGGCTGGCCAGCGACGAGGCCTCCTTCGCGACCGGAACCTACTACGCCATCGATGGTGGCTACCTGGCGCAGTGATGCGTTGAGCTGCGGTGGCGTCGGCGATGACCCGGCGCTACCGGGTGAACGGACCGTGGTGCCATCTTCACCACCGTCCGACGCCGATCGCGCAAGTCTTCCGGAAACTTCCGGAGGTCGCATGGAACTGTCCCAGGACTTCTCGATCCTGCTGCGCGTGGCAACGGCGATGCTGTTCGGCGGCGTGCTCGGCATCGAACGCGAGATGGGCAAGCACGCTGCCGGCCTGCGCACGCACATGCTGATCGCCGGTGCCGCGGCGCTGATCGTCGGGCTGGGCGATTCGGTGGCCGAGCACTTCCAGCAGGAGCGCTACCGCGACCTGCTGCAGGTCGACCCGGTACGCCTGATCGAGGCGGTAGTGGCCTGTGTCGGCTTCGTTGCGGCCGGCACCATCCTGCGCGGCTCACGCGAAGACCAGGTCAGCGGGCTGACCACCGCCAGTTCGCTGATCATGGCCGCGGCCATCGGCATCGCCGTGGGCATCGGCAAGTACGTGATTGCGATTGGCGTCAGTGTGCTGTGCGTGCTGGTGCTGGCGGTGATGCGGCGGGTGGAGAAACGGATCTCGTAAGGAATCTCGAGTTGCCGGCCAGCGGCCGGCACTACCATGGCGGCCTTAATGGTCAGACCAATATGGCATCTAGCGCTATGGTCTAATAGGCGCTCCGTCAGAATGGCGGTTCAATTCGCTGCAAGCGGTCCGATCATCGTCATTAATGGTAATACCAATTATGACGGGCCGCGGCGATCCTCCCTTCGGGGTGGAACACATCCCGCCCCCAGTCGAGAGCCTTCATGCAGCCCTGGCAACACCTGTACGACCCCGCCGGCAACCTGTGGTTGTCGAGCCTGATCGCGCTGCTGCCGATCGCCTTCTTCTTTGTCGCCCTGGCCGTGCTGCGCATGAAGGGCTGGCTGGCCGGCACGATCACCGTGGCCATCGCCCTCGGCGTGGCGCTGCTGTTCTACCGCATGCCGCTGACCCAGGCGCTGGGCGCGGCCGGCTTCGGTTTCGTCTACGGGCTGTGGCCGATCGCCTGGATCATCATCGGCGCGGTGTTCCTGTACAAGGTCTCGGTCAAGACCGGGCAGTTCGACATCATCCGCGCCTCGATCCTGTCGGTCACCGAAGATCAGCGCCTGCAGATGCTGATGGTCGGCTTTGCCTTCGGTGCCTTCCTGGAAGGTGCGGCCGGTTTCGGCGCACCGGTGGCGATCACCGCGGCACTGCTGGTCGGGCTGGGCTTCAAGCCGCTGTATGCGGCCGGCCTGTGCCTGATCGTCAACACCGCGCCCGTGGCCTTTGGTGCGATGGGCATTCCGATCATCGTGGCCGGGCAGGTCACGGGCCTGGATGCGTTCGAGATCGGGCAGATGGCCGGCCGCCAGCTGCCGTTCCTTACGATCATCGTGCTGTTCTGGATCATGGCGATCATGGATGGCTGGCGCGGCATCAAGGAGACCTGGCCGGCGGTGCTGGTGGCCGGTGGCTCGTTCGCCATCGCCCAGTACCTGACCTCTAATTTCATCGGCCCGGAACTGCCGGATATCACCGCCTCGCTGGCGTCGCTGGTGTGCCTGACGCTGTTCCTGCGCCGCTGGAAGCCGGTGCGGATCTTCCGCTTCGACACCGGAACCAGTGCCGAAGCGGCCGCACAGGCATTGGAAGCGCCGCGCTACAGCGTCGGACAGATCGCCAAGGCGTGGTCGCCGTTCCTGATTCTCACCGCGATGGTCACCCTGTGGAGCATCAAGCCGTTCAAGACGCTGTTCGCGGCTGGCGGCCCGCTGGAAGGCTGGGTGCTGAAGATCCCTGTGCCCGGCCTGGACCAGATGGTGCAGAAGATGCCGCCGATCGTGCCGGCGCCGCTGAGCTATGAAGCCATCTACAAGTTCGACTGGTTCTCGGCCACCGGTACCTCGATCATCCTGGCTGCGGTGATCGCCATCATCGCCCTGCGCATGCCGGCCCGCTCGGCGCTGCAGACCTTCGGCGAGACCGTGCGCGAGCTGCGCATGCCGATCTATTCGATCGGCATGGTGCTGGCGTTCGCCTTCATCGCCAATTACTCGGGGCTGTCGGCCACACTGGCCCTGGCGCTGGCGCACACCGGCGATGCGTTCCCGTTCTTCTCGCCGTTCCTGGGCTGGCTGGGCGTGTTCCTGACCGGCTCGGACACCTCGTCCAATGCGCTGTTCTCGGCGCTGCAGGCCACCACCGCGCAGCAGATCGGCGTGTCCGATGTGCTGCTGGTGGCGGCCAATACCACCGGCGGGGTGACCGGCAAGATGATCTCGCCGCAGTCGATCGCCATCGCTTGCGCTGCGGTCGGCCTGGCCGGCAAGGAGTCGGACCTGTTCCGCTTCACGGTCAAGCACAGCCTGATTTTCACTACGATGGTCGGCCTGATCACCCTGGCCCAGGCCTACTGGCTGACCTGGATGATCCCCTGAGCCATGCCCGGCTGTCTGACCCCTCATCGCTCGCTTCAGGCCACAATGGCGCCATGAGCACGCAACGCATTTCGGACAAGGTGGCCGCGCAGCTGCGCGGCCTGGTGCAGGAACAACGGCTGCAGCCGGGCGACCGGTTGCCGGCCGAGCGCACCCTGGCGGTGAAGCTGGGGGTCTCGCGCACCGCGCTGCGCGAGGCCATCGCGCAGCTGGCCAGCCAGGGCCTGCTGAGCGCGCGCGTGGGCGGCGGCACCTATGTGGCCGAACCGGCGGCGCGGGCACGGCAGGCGCTGGACGAACCGCTGGCGCCGTACCTGCCGCTGTTCCAGGGTGATCCGGAATACCGCTTCGATGTGCTGGAGATCCGCCATGCGCTGGAAGGCGCCACCGCCTGGCACGCGGCGCTGCGTGCTACCGACGAGGATCGCACGCGCATCGCACAGGCCTTCCAGACCATGATGGATGCGCATGGCAAGGACGATCCCTCCGGCGAGGCCGAGGCTGACGCGGCCTTCCACCTGTCCATCGCCGAAGCCTCGCACAACCTGGTGCTGCTGCAGGTGATGCGTGGCCTGTTCGAGTTGCTGCAGACCAACATTTCGCAGAGCCGCGAGAAGCTCTATACCTCGGCCAGGACCTTCTCGCCGCTGTCCGACCAGCACCGCGAGATGATGGATGCGGTGCTGGCCGGCGACCCCGAACGCGCGCGCGCCGCCGCGCATGCCCACCTCGAGTTCGTGCACACCACGCTGCGCACCCTCGATGACAACGAAGCCCGGCGTGCGCGGGCCTCGCGTCTACCTTCCCCACACGGTTGACCCCATGATCATCTCCGCCTCCACCGATTACCGTGCTGCCGCGCAACGCCGGCTGCCGCCGTTCCTGTTCCACTACATCGATGGCGGCGCATATGCCGAGCACACGCTGAAGCGCAACGTTTCCGACCTGTCCGACATCGCGCTGCGCCAGCGCGTCCTGCGCAACATGTCCGACCTGAGCCTGGAAACCGAACTGTTCGGCGAAAAACTGGCGATGCCGGTGGCGTTGGCACCGGTCGGCCTGACCGGCATGTACGCCCGGCGCGGCGAGGTGCAGGCGGCGCGCGCGGCCGACAGCCGTGGCATTCCGTTCACCCTGTCCACCGTGTCGGTGTGCCCGATCGAGGAGGTGGCGCCGGCGATCCAGCGGCCGATGTGGTTCCAGCTGTACGTGCTGCGTGACCGCGGCTTCATGCGCAACGCGCTGGAGCGCGCGCAGGCCGCCGGCGTGACCACGCTGGTGTTCACCGTGGACATGCCGGTGCCGGGCGCGCGCTATCGTGACGCGCATTCCGGCATGAGTGGCCCGAACGCAGCGCTGCGCCGCATCGGCCAGGCCATCACCCATCCGTGCTGGGCCTGGGATGTCGGCCTGCTGGGTCGCCCGCACGACCTCGGCAACATCTCCACCTACCGTGGCAACCCGACCGGGCTGGCGGACTACATCGGCTGGCTGGGCAGCAACTTCGATCCGTCCATTTCGTGGAAGGACCTGGAGTGGATCCGCGAGTTCTGGAAGGGCCCGATGGTGATCAAGGGCATCCTCGACCCGGATGATGCACGTGATGCGGTCAAGTTCGGTGCCGATGGCATCGTGGTCTCCAACCATGGCGGTCGCCAGCTCGATGGCGTGCTGTCCACCGCGCGCGCACTTCCGGCGATCGCCGATGCGGTGCAGGGCGACCTGAAGATCCTGGCCGACTCCGGTATCCGCACCGGTCTGGACGTAGTGCGCATGCTGGCGTTGGGCGCCGACACCGTGCTGCTGGGCCGTGCCTTCGTCTACGCGCTCGCCGCACAGGGCGAGGCCGGCGTGGCCAATCTGCTGGACCTGATCGCCAAGGAAATGCGGGTGGCGATGACGCTGACCGGTGCCCGCCGCATCGCCGACATCGGCCGCGACTCGCTGGTCAACCTGCCGTGAGCGACCCGCAGACCGTGCTGGCGCGGTTGCGCGATGCTGTCGGCCGCCGCCATGTACTGACCGGTGACAAGGCCACCCGCCGTTTCCGCCGTGGCTACCGCTTCGGCGACGGTCCAGTACTGGCGGTGGTGCGGCCGGGAACGTTGCTGGAACTGTGGCACGTCCTGCAGGCCGCGGTGCAGGGTGGGGCGGCGATCATCCTGCAGGCGGCCAACACCGGACTGACCGGCGGCTCGACCCCGGATGGCAACGACTATGGCCGTCCGATCGTGCTGGTCAGCACGTTGCGCCTGACCGGCATCCAGCTGTTGAACGAAGGGCGCCAGGTGCTGTGCCTGCCCGGCGCGACGCTGGACCGGCTGGAGCAGACACTGGCACCGCTCGGCCGCGAGCCGCATTCGGTGATCGGTTCGTCGTGCATCGGTGCGTCGGTGCTGGGCGGTATCTGCAACAACTCCGGTGGCGCGCTGGTGCGCCGTGGTCCGGCGTACACCGAGCTGGCACTGTACGCGCAGGTCGATGCGCAGGGCACACTGCAGCTGGTGAACCACCTGGGCATCGCCCTGGGCGATACGCCCGAACAGATCCTGCAGCGGCTGCAGGCCGGCGACTACACGGCGATGGACGTGGGTGACGGCGACGGCCGGGCCGCCTCCGATCCGCGCTACGCCGAGGAAGTGCGTCGGGTCGATGCCGATACCCCGGCACGATTCAACGCCGACCCCAGCCGTCACTTCGAAGCCGCCGGTTCGGCCGGCAAACTGGCGGTGTTCGCGGTGCGCCTGGACACTTTCGAGAAGGAGGCCGCCGAAGTCTTCTACATTGGCAGCAACCGTACCGACAGCCTGACCGCGATCCGTCGCCAGCTGCTGACCGGCTTCGAGCGCCTGCCGATTGCCGGCGAATACATCCACCGCGATGCGTATGACATCGGCGAACGCTACGGCAAGGACAGCTTCCTGCTGATCAATCACCTCGGCACCGCGCGTGTGCCGGCCGCGTTCGCGCTGAAGAGCCGCGTCGATGGCTGGTTCGAACGGCTGGGCCAGCGTGGCGTGACCGACCGGGTGATGCAGGGGCTGACGGGCCTGCTGCCCTCGCACCTGCCCGTGCGCATGAGCGAGTTCCGTCAGCGCTATGAACATCACCTGCTGCTGAAGGTGTCCGCGCAGGACGCAGCGCAGACCGAGGCCTGGTTGCGCGAGTTCTTCGCAGGCCATGAAGGTGGCTATTTCCACTGCACGCCGGAGGAGGGCCGCAAGGCGTTCCTGCATCGCTTCGCCGTGGCCGGTGCCGCCGTGCGCTACCGCGAGGTGCACCGCGAGCAGGTGCAGGACATCGTGGCACTGGACATCGCGCTGCGCCGCGATGATGCCGACTGGTTCGAGCAGCTGCCGGACGACATCGACAACCGCCTGCTGCACAAGCTGTACTACGGCCATTTCCTGTGTCACGTGTTCCACCAGGACTACATCGCGCGCAAGGGTGAAGACCCGATGGCCATCGAGCACGCGATGTGGGCCTTGCTGGACCAGCGCGGCGCAGAGTATCCGGCCGAGCACAACGTCGGCCACCTGTATCCGGCCAAGCCGGCGCTGGCGGGGTTTTACAAGCAGCTGGACCCGAGCAATACCTTCAACCCTGGCATTGGCCAGACATCGAAGGAGAAGGGGTGGGGTGGCTGCGACTGCAGCTAGACAACCGATCCGGGTAGCGTCGAGCTTGCTCGACGGCCTCGTTTGCTGGATTGCATGCAGTCGAGCAAGCTCGACTCTACGGGGAGCGGTTACCATCGGGGTTCCACATGCAGGAGCCCTCTGATGCCCATCGCTGTCGCCCGCACGGCCTTGTGCGCGGTTCTGCTGGCTACTCCGCTGCTGGCGCTGGCCCAGGCTTCGATCCTGCCGCAGCAGCGCGATGCCGCCGGCAACGTGATGGAGCCACTGGGCCAGGTGCTCGATGCCACCGGCATGCGCAGCTGCACCAGCGACGGCGTATGGTGCGTGCGCGTGCAGCCGGTGGCCAACGATGGTGACCGGCCCACGACGCTTGAGGTGCAGGAGCGGGTGCCGGGCCAGCCGTCGCTGCCCGTCTACCACGTGAGCATCGAGGTGCCAGCGGAGAGCGAGCTGTCGCTGTGGCCCTGGATCGTGCGGCTGGCGCCTGGGGTGGGTGCCGATGCGCTCGTGCAGGATCCACAGCAGCGCGCACGGCAGAACGTGCTGGTCGGTGGCATCGTCAAATTCAGCACCATGTACTCCGGCGGTGGCGCCGATGCGTCCACCCTGCAGTTGGCACGGGTGCGCCACCTTCAGGACGGCATCCAAGTCGATGATGACGTGCTGACCGTACCGTGGCTGGGCAACGCGATGATCCGTGCCTGCTTCAGCGAGCAGGACATCAAGCAGCGCGCAGGGGCCTGCCACGATGAGTATGGCTTCTCGGCCAAGCTGGGGTTGGACGTGGCCGCAGAGGGCATGCCGGTGCTGCGCTATCAGACCGTCGCAACACGGTTTCCGGCTGGCGTCTCACGCTTCGAGGATTCGCTGGCGAAGGGCCCGCTGAAGAAAAAGGACCTGCGCACCGAGCAGGACCCGGCGTGCAGTTATACGCGTCTTTTCCGCTTCAGCGATGGGATGTTCCGCGCCGACCTGGCGCTGCCGGATTGCGCCGGATACACCGAACCCTGAGATGTAGAGTCGAGCTTGCTCGACTGGCATTCCGTGCGACTGACCGGAGAGCAGCCGAGCGTGTGCTCGGCTCTACAGAAGCCCACGGCGGTGATTACTCACAGCGGGTGGCGGTGATGATGTTGTCCTTGTCCACGTACACCCGCAGACGGTCCTGGCGGATGTCCTTGGTGGTGATGGTGCTGGGGCCGATCGGGTTGACCAGGCCGGCACCACTCTCACTGGAGAGACGGCGGATGTTGGGTTCGTTGGCCGGCTGGCCGATCGCCCAGCCCAGCTGGCTGGCGTCGCAGCGGCCGGTACCCTTCACTTCTGGGCCTGGCGTGCTGACGCAGGCCGCCAGCAGCAGGGGCGTGGCGAGGGCGCCAATGGCCAGACGGGCAGAGGAGAATCGGGTCATCGGAGCGGCTCCAGGGAACAGGATGGCGCCACCATAGCACCCTGCCTGTGGCGACGGCATGCGTTGGATCAAAGGAGGGGGGCTCGGGAGCACAGCCACTGACGAGGTTGGCGCGTCCTGGCCGTGACCCCTTTTCCGTGATGGCGTCCCCGTACCTGGCAGGCGGAGCAGTTCAGTCGCCAGCGGCTTTCAGTATATGTTTATCCGGGTATGGTGGCGCAGGAGGGGCCTGAGTAACCTGTGTGTAAAGACGCAGGACCGTCGCCGGATCAATGCCTGATGTGGAAGTGACCTCGTTCCTGAGGAGGGAGCTGCTGTAGTAGAAGTGCGCGTCGGCCAATGGCATGAACGCGATATGGCATGTGGACGTGGCACGGTACTGTGCTGCGTCTCCGTTGTCGCAATCCACTTCAGCAGTGAAGAGCGTGCGCCCGTTGATCGCGGTGGGCTTCATTTCATAGCTGGACATGCCTGTTGCAACCCGATACTTCTGCGGAGCGCCCGGCGTGGCAGGTATGGTCGATATTCCGAAATCGGCGACGAATTGCGGGCTGTAAGATGAACAGATAAACCCCAATCTTCTCCGCTGCTTCTGGAAATTCAAGCACCGGGTCCGCGAATAGCGGGCAGCAATCCCGCTATCGGCTGTGACCGTTATTCCATGAGGAGCATGAACAGCCAATCCGGTATGCGCGGTGACAGGAGAACTCACCATGGCGAGAAGAGAGAAAGGCAGATAGCGTGAGAGCATCATGGCGTATCCGCACAGGCATCGTCTGCACGTTGCGAGTCAAACCAGCATTGTCCTGGCATGCGGCCTATCGGATCCGCGTCGCATCTGTCGCTATTCACTGCAGGCCTGGATCAGGTCAATGCCAGCTGGACCGCGATAGCGCATCGTCGCCGGGTCGAACTGCAGCTGGATCCTCCTGGTACGGACAGTGCCATTCTGCCCAGTCGGGCAGTCCCGTGTCGCGTCCAGTGCTGGCCAGGCAGCATGCGGTGCGACAGGCGCCGTCAATGTCGTGAAGCTGCCTTCCAATAGGCGGATATAGGTTCCATCCGCACACTGGGCAAGGATCAGTTTATCGGTGACATCGATATCGCCATGGCTGCTTCCGAAGTAGGTGAGGATCGCGTCCTCGCGCCCGTCGTTGTTGAGATCAGGCGTGTCATCCAAGGAGGTCTTTCCCTCCTGGCCGCTGTATGGGCAGCCCTCGTCATTCCCCGGTGGACATGCGCTGACGCGCTTTCCCTCCACAGGCAACAGTTCGATTCTGTCGTCGATGGCGGTTGCGCATGCGCGTTGCAGTGGGCTGGGCAGCGGAGTCCGCGCGATGGCGGCGTCCGCTGCCGCCGAGAGCACCAGCAGCAGGAGAGCCTGATGCGGGCGCTGGCATCGTGACGACGTCACGGTGAACTTCCGCGCTTGATCGTCTCCCATACCTTGTCTACGTGTGCACGCAGCACTGGCGCAGCCGAAGCCAGCGCAGGATCGTCCTGCCGGTCGCCGCCGAAGGGTTCATCGCCTTCCACCTCTACCAGCGATTCACCACGTACTTCGTAATACTGCTCACCCTGGCGAAGCCCAATGCGCAGCTGCTGCGGATCGACGCCGCCGCCGCAGAAGCTGTGGCTGGCCAGCGTCAACTCGGCGCGGCCATTCTTGTCCAGGTCCGTTGCAGTCACTTGGTCCAGGAAGTAGCCGGCCTCGAGATCCAGACCTTCGCATTGAACCGGATCTTCCACGCTCCATCGCGAGGCCCAAGGGGCCGCTTGTCCGGCGCGCCGGAACAGCTCCGCACGCAACGTGATCTGATCCATCGCCTCTTCATCGCCCTGCGCCGGCACTGTCTGCTCGCTGCGCGAAAGAAGCAGCAGGCCCGGCCCGTCGATGTCATTGAACACCACTTGCTTCAGTAGCGTGCCCGAGTAGAGGTCTTTCAGTTCCGCATCTGCCAGGGCGGGCAACACCTTCAGTCGACCAGCGGGCTCGGCCTCAATCTGCCCGGGAAGTGCGTGTGCATTCGTTGCGGCATCGTCTGCTGCATCTGCAACGGGTGAGGACGGCGCACCGCAGCCGACTGCACCGAGTGCAAGCGCGGCCAGCACGGCAAATCGCAGCTGATCAGCGCGTATTGTCGCCAGCCTTTTTGGCCACGACAATGCCGAGTGCCGCGTTGAGGTCCGTGGCTGCCAGTTCATCGAGTTTGGTTTCCTTGAGTTCCTTCTGCGCGAATGGCAGATAGCTTTTCGGCACGTAGTAACGCAGCGTTGCAGGGTTGAAGCGGACAAAATTGATCTGGTCGCTCTGGTTGCCACCCAGCAGCACAGGCCGACCGCGATCCATGGCATAGACGAACCCTACGTGCGACGTACCGACCAGGGCTACCGCGCCGAACACCGGTTCGTCGATCTGGCTGAAGCGCGTGGTGTCGGCGGCGAACGAACGCGCGCGGTACGGGTGTGGAGATGATATAGCGTATCCTGCTGCGCGAAGGCACCAGTTCACGAACGATGCGCACCAAGCGTTGGAGCTTCCGGCCAGCGTAGTGAACTGCTTCCCGTAGCCGAGTTCGGAATGGAAGTTGATGGTGCGGCTGATCTCAGCCTCTTTCTTGCCTGCCCATTTGCGCGCCTGTGCATAGGCGTGCTCCACCCAAGGTGCGCGCTTCTGCGAAAAGGGAATGATTGCGATTGGGTGGCCTTCGCCCTCGCGACTTCGGGTATCCCGTGCCTGTACTGACGCCGGCGGCCGCACGGCAGCAGCAGGTGTTTCCGGCGAAGGCTTCACCAGCGAGGGCCGACCAGACGTATGCGGGTTTCCGCTGTTGCCCGCTGGCCCGGAAGACCCGGCCGCCGACGGACGCACGGCTTCGACCCCAACGGGCAGCGTGATTCTCTGGCCAGGGCTGATTCGATTGGCATTGCTGATCGACGGATTGGCGGCCATCAGCGCATCGACGCTGGTGTGATGGCGGTCTGCAATTCGGCTCAGTGTGTCGCCGGAGCGAACGCTGTAGCTGGCTTGACGTGACCTTGTCGGAGTCGCCGGGGCGCCGTCGTTGGCTGAGTCAGCCGGCGCCTTTCCGTAGATCCAAACCACATGACCGGGATAGATGCGGTTGCGGTTGCGGATATGGTTGTTGCTCACCAGATCGTCAACCGAGGTCTTGAACCTGCTGGCGATCGAGGCGAGAGTGTCGCCCGGCTGCACCACGTAGCGCAGCGGTGTGCGTTTCTCCTTGCTGGGTTGCGTTGGAGTGTGTGGTTGCGAATTCCCACCGACCGTCATCATGTTGCGCGCAAATACCAGGGACGCTGAGGCCTGCTGAAGCGCAAACTGGCCGATTCGGCTTCCAATCTTGCCTGATTCCTCAAGGAAGAGCTCTATCACTTCTCCTGGCTGGCGCGTGATGAATGTCGGCAGCGCGCCGTGCTCATTGGTGGTGACCTTCTTCTCGCCCGTGTTGCTGCTACGCACGATCACGGGCGTTGCCGGCATCGGTCGGGCGCCGTCAGACAAGGTAACCTGCGTGGCGTGCACGATCCGTTCCCTGCGTGTCTCAGGCTTTGCATTGAAGCCCTCATATTGCTCCATCGCAGCGATCATGCCGTTGAACTGCTCATCGGTCATGTCCTTGATGACCGTCTGGTCGCTGGCACCAGATCGCTTGCGCACGTATGCCAGATAGGCCGCTGTGTCGTTTTCCGATTCCGGCGCATAGGTATGCATGGCGTTGTACAACGTCATGTCGTTGTACTTGCGGCGCAGCAGTGCGCGCTTCTCGGCGCGGCCATCCTCAGCCGTAGGAAAAATGGCGAACTTGCCGCTCTTCGTATCGGCCTGGCCGATCATCTTGGCGTACTTTCCGCCTGGACGCAGGTTGCCGGGGTTGTTGAGCAGCCAAGCCAGCGAGCCGCCACTGCGGATGAGCTTGTCACCGTTGTCGGCGGTGAACTCCGCAGTACGCGTATCCTTGTTGAAAACCGCGCTGATGTAGGTAGGCATTCCGTGTCGTCCTATCGGGGCGTCAGAGTGCTCAGGGCCTGTGCGACATCAACTCCCTGGGGCAGACGGCGGGTGGAATCGAGCACCAGTACCCAGCGCTCCTCGTCGGGCTGCTGCTTGAGCAGGTAGCGTTTCATCTCGACGGCGGCGTCGTCGTCGTATGGTGTGTCCTTGAAGGACAACTCAGCGATGTAGAGGACTACCTTGCCCGCTTCGAGCCGCACACGCGCGTCGCGGAGCGGGAAGTCAGCCGTAGCTGTCGCCCTCACCAAGAAATCCACCGGCGGCGCATCGTTGCGTGGAAGCAGCGGAAGCTGGTTCCACACGGCTCCGTTGGCATTCGGGCGGTACTGGAAGGTGTAAACATGGAAGCTGTGGGCATTGAAATGACTGACATACCCAGAATTCACGCGCAACGTACCTTGCGCGGTGTTGATGTCAGTGCTGCCGGTCGAATACTGCTGCGCATTGGCGAAGGAGGCTATGCACAATGCGAGCAGCAGCAGGAAGTATCGGATGATCATGTTGATGACGGGGGTTCGTTGAGCAGTTCCAGGATCTGTTCGGACGTCAGGGCGCCGGTCGCATCGGCCGCGTCCAGGCTCCCGAGGAAGGGGTCGTTGCCGTCGCTGTCGGGCGTGTCGCCGTCATTCTCGGGTGGGTTGCCCGGCGCCGATACCAGCATTTCCCAGGTGTCGTCGCCCACCTCCAAGGTCAGCGGCCGGCCCAGGCCATCGGCCATGACGCGCGGCAAGCGACCGTCCTCACCGATGGTTCCGCTGGCGACCTGTGCACCTTCGTTGTTGAAAATGCGGTAGGCCTTGTCCTTCCATCCCATTTCGGTGGTCAGCACATCGGCGCCTTCCAGTGCGAAGCGAAGGCTTTCCTTGAACGAGAACAGCCCACTGGGAAGTACTGGCATGGCCGGTGCATCACTGCCGCCCCCCATGAACGGATGCTCACCC